>JBHJOF010000257.1:0-9205 GCA_050330055.1 Kiloniellales bacterium | reverse complement strand
CAGCCGGCGATCTCGAAGAACACGCCCTGGTTCGCCTCCAGCGGCCGGTCATCCCAGGTCAGGTGCGGTGCCGAGGCGTCGGCGCCCGCCGGTATCAGCGGCACGATCGCCGGATAGTCGCCGCCGTAGGCGGCGCCATTGTCCTGCGCGCCCCAGATGCCGGTATGGAAGATCTCGGCGGCGATCTCGTTCTTGCGCTTGCCGGGCGCCACCACTTCCAGGATGCGGTCGTGCATCTTCTCGACGATACGCGCGGCGCGGCGCATGTAGGCGATCTCCTGCGGCGACTTGACGGCGCGCACCCGGTTGACCAGCCCGGTGGCGTCGATTAGGCGGGCGTCCGGCAGCCCCTTCTGCAGGGCGAGATAGGCGGCGGCCGAGAAGTAGTAGTTGTCCAGCTCGACGCCGACCCGCTTGCCGCCCCAGCCGCGGTCGCGGATCAGCGCTGCCAGGTGCTCCATGGGATGACGCTCGGTCGACTGCACGTAGTGGTCGGGATAGCCGATGATGTGGGCCTCGGGCATGAAGACGGTGCGCCGCGCGCCGTTGGCGTCCTGCATCCGGCCCCACCAGATCGGGTCATCGCTGAGGCCGAGCAGCACCGCTTGGTGCACGTAGAAGCTCCAGCCGTCGTAGCCGGTCAGCCAGGCCATGTTCGAGGGATCGACCGCGATCAGGAGCTCGATCCCGGCCGCCTCCATGGCGGCGCGAGCCTTCGCCAGGCGCTGGGCGTATTCCTCGCGGCTGAAGGGAAGGGCGACATCTGGCATCGGCTCGGGTCCCTTTGTGGGTTCGGGGCTGGGCGGGCAGCCGACCGCCTCGGCTACCTATAATGTATACATCTAGCCATAGCTGGGGCCACCATAGCGACAGGTAGCAATGATTCCCGGCCGCTTTTCAAGTTATTTCTTGCGTCCCCCAGGGGGATTCGGGTTCAATCGATCCCGGCACCCTGATTGATGTACACATCTTTGCTGGAAAGGTGCTAAATTGAGGCGTTACCCGGCCGCTGCAGCGTTTCGCTGTCAAGGTCGAGGGTTGCCGGTGACCGCCGCTTGACCGCAATCGAATGCGGCCGGTCCGACGCGGGTTTGTCCTCCAAGCCGGCGCTCGGAGACCAAGTATGCGGCGGCCCGGGGGAGGGAGGTCGTGACGGTTCCGCATGTGGCGCGGTGGTTCACCCTGTGGAGCGCTCTGCTGATGAGTCTCTATGCTCTTCCGGTGCAGGCGGAAGGAGGCGCCAGGGCGGCGGCTTCGGCCGTCGCGCTCGCCGCCGCCGGCACGCAAAGCGCCGCCCTGGAACTCGACGCCACTGATCGCTATCGCCTGGCGCTGCTGCGGATGAAGGGTCATCTCAGCGTCGCCCGGGCGCTGTTGCAGATCGGGGTCCCGGGCGTGGGCCATCACCTGCAGGAACCCATGCAGGACATCTTCGGTGAGATCGAGGCCGAGCTCGAGGAGCGCGGCGCGCCCTTCACGGCCGACGTTCTGGAGCAACTGGAACATGCAACGAGGGGTGAAGCCGTCACCGCTCTCGCAACCATCGAGATCGCAGTCACCGCCATCAATGGCAGCATCGCGCAAACCGGCGCCCTGGAAACAGGCTCGGCCCTCGACCTGGCCGAAGGGCTGCTCCGCCAAGCGGTCGCGAACTACGAAGCGGCGGTGATCGAAAACGCGGTCGTCGAGCTTCGCAGCTACCAGAGCGGACGCGGCTTCGTCACCGAGGCCGAAGCTCTGGTCCGCTACTCGAGCGGACTCAAGGGACGGCCGGGCCACGACGCCTTGCTGAGGTCTGTCGTTCTGATCAGGCAAGCCTGGCCCGGCATCGTCCCACCACCGATCGTGTTCAATCCGCAGGACGTCGCCAGCCGGCTCGAAGAGGCCGTCGCTGTCATGGACGAACTGAGGTGATGACGTGTCGAGACTCGATGCAGATTGCGGCTGCACGGCATGCCGCGCAGTCGCAACGCTTGTTGAAGGCCACCGGCTACGACGCGTTCAGGGGCCATGCCTTGTTCGCTGAGAGGTTGAACTGCTATGGTCGAGTTTAACGGTATGACGCTTGCGAGCGTCCAAAGGCTAAGCAATCGAACAACCACACAGGGGAGCACGATGATGGGACGTATCTTTATAGCGGCGGTGCTGACGCTTGGCTTGGCGCTGTCGCAAGTGATGAGTGCGACGAGCGGCCTTGCCGCCACGTTGCTGGAAAAGGCCAAGGCCGGAGAGGCGGTCCGGCTCGGTTTCGCCAACGAGGTGCCCTGGGCCTATCCCGGCGAGAACAACGAGCCGCTCGGCTTCGCGAACGCCTTCACCCTGGGCGTGCTGGAAGAGATGGGCATCACCAACATCGAGCCCGTCGTAACAGAGTGGGGCGGCCTGGTTCCAGGTCTGAACGCAAACCGCTTCGATATCATCACCGGCGGCATGTATATCCTCGGCACCCGCTGCGAGAACGTGAACTTCTCTGATCCCATGGGCGTTTTCGGCGATGCCTTCATCGTTGCGCCCGGGAATCCCAAGGGACTGGAGACCTATCAGGACATCAAGGAGTCCGGCGGCACCCTGGTGACCGGCGCTGGCTACAACATCGTCGAGGTTGCGAAGCAGGAAGGCATTCCGGAAAGCAACATCATGCAGGTACCGGGCCCGACCGAGATTCTGGCCGCTGTCAGGGCGGGACGAGCCGATGCCGGCGGCGTGACCCATTTCACGGCTCAGAACCTGGCGGAGCAAAGCGGCGGCACCGTTGATGTGACCGACCCCGCGAAACTGCCCGACTACACCAAGAACTGGGTCGGGATCGCGTTCCGCAAGGGCGACACGGAGTTCCTGCAGGCCTTCAACGAGGCGCAGGACAAGTATCTCGGCTCGCCGGCGATGATGGAGGCCGTGGGAAAGTATGGCTACACCGAGTCCAACCTCCCCGGCGACGTCACCACCGAATACGCCTGTGAGAATCGCTGAACGGCGATCGCCTGAGCAATGCGCGCTGACCGGATGGGCTCTATCCTTCGGGACCGCCCATCCGGTCGCGTTTGCCTGACGGACCTCGGCCGCGCGGCGGTCGACGCCCGGGCGCGCTGACGCCGGAAGCAAGCCCCCGAGGCAAGCCCCCGAGGCAAGCCGATGTCCTATTTCGAGTTCCTCGCAGAATACGGTTCGCGGCTCGTCAGTGGCACGCTCGTCACGGTGGAGCAGACGGTGCTGGCGATTATCCTGGCCGTCATCATCGCGACCGTCATGGGGCTCATGCGGCTGTCGCACAACATCCTCGTGCGCGGCTTCGCCACCTGTTACATCGAGATTTTCCGCGGCACGTCGCTCCTGGTGCAGCTCTTCTGGATCTTCTTCGTATTGCCGCTGTTCGGGCTGCCGCTGGACAAGTTCACGGCCGGCTTCGTCGCGGTCGGGATGAACCTCGGCGGCTACGGCGCGGAAGTGGTCCGCGGCGCCATCCAGTCGGTGCCGCGCGGTCAGTACGAGGCGGCCCTGGCGCTGAACATGTCGCCCTTCACCCGGATGCGGCGGATCATCTTTCCGCAGGCGATCCTGATCATGCTGCCGGCCTGGGGCAATCTCTTCATCGAGCTGTTGAAAGGGACCGCGCTGGTCGCCCTGATCTCGGTCAGCGACCTCATGTTCCAGGCCAAGCAGATCAACGGATCGACCTTCCTATCGGCGGAGGCTTTCGGC
The DNA here is from genome assembly GCA_050330055.1 of Kiloniellales bacterium. GTDB lineage: Bacteria > Pseudomonadota > Alphaproteobacteria > Kiloniellales > JAKSDN01 > JBHJOF01. The sequence goes on along the minus strand of JBHJOF010000257.1, from coordinate 5,506 downwards.
ACGGCGCTCATCATCTACTACATCCTGGGGCGGCTCGTGATCTCGCCGTCGATGCGCAGTTTCGAGCGCGTCATGGCCCGCCGGATGGGTCGGGCCTGAGGGGGCGGCCGTGCTCGACTGGCGCTGGGACTTCACCATCGAGATCCTGCCCCGGCTGCTGGAGGCCACGCTCAATACGCTGCTGGCCGCGGGCATCGGATACGGGATCGCACTTGTGGTGGGCCTCGCCTTCACCCTGGCGCAGCGGACCCCGTCCTGGGTACTCACCATGGCGGTGCGCGAGCTCGTCGAGTTTATCCGCTCGACCCCGCTGGTCCTGCAGATCTTTTTCGTCTTCTACGTCGGCCCGCAGTTCGGCATCCGCCTGTCGCCCTGGGTCGCCGGCATGATCGCCATCGGCCTGCACTACTCGGCCTATCTCTCCGAAGTCTACCGCGGCGCGCTCGAGGCGGTGCCGAGGGGACAGTGGGAAGCCTCGAAGGCGCTCAATCTGAGCGTCCAGCGGACCTATGGGCGTATCGTGCTGCCGCAGGCCCTGCCGGCCGCCCTGCCCGGCATGGGGAACTACCTGATCGGCATCTTCAAGGACACGCCGATGCTGTCGGTGATCGGCGTCGCCGAGCTGATGCATACGGCAAACGCCCTGGGCTCGGAGACCTATCGCTTCCTCGAGCCCTATACCATGGTAGGCGTAATCTTCCTGGCGCTCTCGCTGCCGGCGGCCGCCGGCCTGCGCGTCTTCGAGGCCTGGGTACGGCGCGCGCTCGGCATGAGCAAGTGAGCAGAGGAGAGATGACATGAGTGCCGAAGCCCTGAGCGGGCAGAACCATCCGACGAGCCTCGGCGAGGGCGCGCCGATGGTGCGCTTCGCGGGCGTCACCAAGCGCTATGGCCCGCTTACGGTGCTCGACTCGCTCGACCTCGACGTCGCCGCCAACGAGATGGTGGCGATCATCGGGCCTTCGGGCTCGGGAAAGACCACCGTGCTGCGCATGCTCATGACGCTCGAGGAGATCGACGAGGGCGTGATCTATGTCGACGGCCAGCCGCTTACCCACATGGAGCGCAACGGCACCCTGGTGAAGTCCAATCAGGCGCACCTGCGCCGGCAGCGCTCCAACATCGGCATGGTGTTCCAGCACTTCAACCTATTTCCCCACATGACGGCGCTGGCGAACTGCATGGAAGCACCAGTCCAGGTGCTCGGCCTGAGCAAGAAGGAAGCGGAAGAGAGGGCCATGGAGCTGCTCGACATGGTCGGACTCGCCGACAAGAAGGACCAGCATCCCTCGCGCCTCTCGGGCGGCCAGCAGCAGCGCGTCGCCATCGCCCGCGCGCTGGCCATGCGGCCCAAGGTCATGTTGCTCGACGAGGTCACCTCGGCGCTCGATCCCGAGCTCGTCGGCGAGGTGCTGAACGTGATCCGCAAACTCAACACCGAGCACAAACTGACCATGCTGATGGTCACCCACCAGATGGGCTTCGCCAAGGAAGTGTCGGATCGCGTCTGCTTCTTCTACGGCGGCAAGATCGCCGAGCAGGGTCCGCCGAGGCAGATATTCGGCGACCCGCAGAACGAGCGAACGCGCCAGTTCCTCAGCGCCGTGCTGGAAGCCGGTTGATACGCATTTGCGAGTGGATGGATTTTGATGGAGGCGCTGGCAAACGAGGCACCCTGCTTGCGTGACGTCTACGCGGCGCGCAGGCGCATCCGCGGCCTGGCGATCGAGACGCCGCTGGTGCCCTCCGCCCTTTCGGCCCGCGCCGGCGCCGAGATCCTGCTGAAGCTGGAGTGCTTCCAGCCGATCGGCGCCTTCAAGATTCGCGGCGCCGCCAACGCCATCGCCACCCTGTCCGATAGGGCCAAGATTAAGGGCGTCGCCTGCTGCTCGACCGGCAACCATGGCCGCGCCGTCGCCATGGCCGCCAAGGCGGCCGGCATCCGCGCCATCGTCTGCCTCTCCGAGCTGGTGCCGGCGGTCAAGGTGAAGGCGATCGAGGCGCTCGGCGCTGAGGTGCGCCGCATCGGCCGCTCGCAGGACGAGGCGCAGCGCGAGGTCGAGCGCCTGGTGGCCGAGGAGGGCATGACCGACATCCCGCCCTTCGACCATCCGCAGGTGATCGCGGGCCAGGGCACCATCGCGCTCGAGCTCTTCGAGGCGCGGCCCGACCTGCGCACGATTGTTGTGCCGCTGTCGGGCGGCGGCCTGATCGCCGGCATCGCGCTGGCTGCCAAGGCGATTGCGCCCGGCGTGCGCATGATCGGCATCTCGATGGACCGCGGCGCCGCCATGGCCGAGAGCCTGCGCGCCGGACGCCCGGTCGAGGTCGAGGAGGTCGCCTCGCTGGCCGATTCCCTGGGCGGCGGCATCGGCCTCGACAACCGCTGGAGCTTCGCGCTCTGCCACGAGCTGGTCGACGAGGTCATCCTGGTCAGCGAGGAGGAAATCTATCGCGGCCTGCAGAGCCTCTACCGCGACGACCGCCTGGTCGCCGAGGGCGGCAGCGCGGTGGCTCACGCGGCCCTCATCGCCGGCAAGCTGAAGGTCGAGGGGCCGGCCGCCTTCATCATCAGCGGCCGCAACGTGGACATGGAGCAGTTCTCCCGGGTCGTCGCCGGCGCGCCGGTGACGCTGGGCGACCAGGTAATACAGGGATAGAGTCATGCGCGATATCTTCGTCCTCAACGAGGCCGCGCTGCGCGGCTGCGTGAAGCTGGACCTCGACGCGATCCAGGTGGTCGAGGACGCCTTCCGGGCGCTCGCCGACGGCAAGGTGGTCATGCCACCGATCCTCTCCATGGAGATCGCCGAGGCGCACGGCGAGGTCGACGTGAAGACCGCCTATATCCCCGGCTTCGACGGCTTCGCCATCAAGGTCTCGCCCGGCTTCTTCGACAATCCCAAGCTCGGCCTGCCGAGCCTGAACGGCCTGATGATCCTGTTCTCGGCCAAGACCGGCCTGGTCGAGGCGCTGCTGCTCGACAACGGCTACCTGACGGACCTGCGCACAGCGGCGGCCGGCGCCGTGGCCGCCAGGCACCTGGCGCCCAAGCGCGTGAGTACGGCAGGCGTGCTCGGCTGCGGCGTGCAGGCGCGCCTGCAGATCCAGGCGGCCCATCTGGTGCGGCCCTTCGAGCGCGTGTTGGTCTGGGGCCGCGACCAGGTCAAGGCAACCGCCTGCGCCGCCGACATCGCGGCCGCCACCGGCGTGGCGGCGGCGGCGCTCGACGATCCCGCGCGCGTGGTGGCGGAAAGTCAGCTCGTGGTCACCACCACGCCGGCGCGCGAGCCGATCCTGCACGCCGACTGGCTGCAGCCTGGCACGCATGTTACCGCCATGGGCTCCGACCAGGGCGGCAAGAACGAGATCGAGCCGGCGGCCATCGCCCGCGCCGACCTCTACGTCTGCGACCGGGTGAGCCAGTGCGAGACGCTGGGCGAGCTGCGCGCCGCCCGCGCGGCGGGCCTGGCGGGCGGCACGCCGCCCGAGCTGGGCGAGATCATCGCCAGGGCGAAGCCCGGGCGCACCTCGGAGGACGCCATCACCATCTGCGACCTGACCGGCACCGGCGCCCAGGACACGGCGATCGCCAGCTCTGCCCTCAAGACGGCGCGCGCTGCCGGCGCAGGAACGGTAATCCAGGCCTGATGATTCACCCTGGGGAGCTAATGAGACAACACACTGCGCTGTCATGCCCGCATCAAGTCCTCGGTTGCCCGGCTGAGCTGAACACCGCTTGCTGCATGGCATTGTTGCGCGTGGCAGAGCAGTCTCCCTGGCTCAACAGAGTCTCGCTCTGGCGGTATGCCCTTTCGGCGCTTCGCGCCAGCCCCCCTCCCGGCGCTCCGCGCCGGCCTCCCCCTCAAGGGGGGAGGCGAACAAAGGGCCACCGCTGCTCACATTTTCCCTCCCCCCTTGCGGGGGAGGGCCAGGGAGGGGGGCGTCCGCGAAGCGGACGGCAGAAAGCGACTTTCTTTCTTAAGCGGACAGCAGTAGCCCGGCCATGACATTCGAGGAGATTGGATGCGTCATACGCCTCGCTTGGGCACTGGCTGCTACGAGCCCAGGCCAGCCATGAAGAGCGGCACTCTCAAGCTCGACGACCGCGACCTCAGGATGCTGGCGATCCTGCAGCGCGAGGGGCGCATCGCCAAAGCGGCGCTGGCCGAGCGCGTCAACCTCTCGCCGACGCCTTGCTGGGAGCGCCTGAAGCGCCTGGAGCAGGCCGGCATCATCGAGGGCTATGGCGCGCGCGTCTCGCTCAAGGCCTTCGGGCCGCTCGCCGTGGTCTTCATGGAGGCCGAGCTGGAGAGCCACAAGGCGGCAGACTTCGAGCGCTTCGAGCGTGCCGTGCAGGCAGTCCCCGAGATCGTCGAGTGCTGGGCGGTCGGCGGCGGCATCGACTACCTGCTGAAGGTGGTGGCGCGCGACGTCGACGCCTATCAGCGCCTGATCGACCGGCTGCTGACCGAGGAGCTGGGCCTGAAGCGCTACTACAGCTACGTGGTGACCAAGCCGGTCAAACAGGCGCCGCTGCCGGTCGAGCGCTTCGCGGTTCAGGAAGACTAGGGCGTAGTCAGTTCGGCGGAGAAGCAACCCCCTTCTTCGCGCCATCGCGCGAGTCACCCTCACCCTCCCAACGCTTCGCGTTGGGCCCCTCCCTCTCCCCTCGAGGGAGAGGGTAAGGGCGCATCTGCTTATTCCCTCTCCCTCGAGGGGAGAGGGAGGGGCCCGCGCGACCGCAGGGCGCGTGGGAGGGTGAGGGTGAAAAGATAGGAGCAACCTGCAAACCACTCGCCAGACGAATCCTCTACTACACCGGGCCATGACAGAGGCATCGTCCAAAGCGGCGGGCCTCTTCGGAGCCCGTCTCTAGGCGGCGTTGCCTATCTTTAGGGGGAAAGCAAGGAGGTCCCCATGCCAGCCCAGAGAGCCGTCAAACTGGAGCGCGCCGCCGCCTTGGCCGGGCTGCGCGACGCCACGCTGTTCCGCGAGTTCGCCTACAGCGGCGGCGAGTGGCGCGCCGCCCGCTCCGGCCGCTCCATCGAGGTCAGCAACCCGGCCAACGGCGACTGGATCGGTGCCGTGCCCGCGCTGTCGGGTGACGAAAGCCGCGCCGCGGTGGACGCCGCCGAGCGCTGTTTTTCCAGTTGGGCCGCGCGCCTGCCGCAGGAACGTGCCACCGTGCTGCGCCGCTGGTACGAGCTGATCCGCGAGTCCCGCGAGGACCTGGCGCTCATCATGACCCTGGAGCAGGGCAAGCCGATCTCTGAGGCGCGCGGCGAGATCGACTACGCTGCCTCCTTCGTCGAGTTCTATGCCGAGGAAGCGAAGCGCGCGAGCGCCGAGTCCCTGCCCTCGCATCTGCCGCACAGCGAGACCTGGGTGCGGCGCGAGCCGGCGGGCATCGCCGCGCTGGTGACGCCCTGGAACTTCCCCTCGGCCATGATCACGCGCAAGGCCGCAGCGGCGCTGGCCGCCGGCTGCACGGTGGTGCTGAAGC
>JBHJOF010000256.1:0-2222 GCA_050330055.1 Kiloniellales bacterium | reverse complement strand
ATGCCGTAGGAGCCCATGTGCACCGGCACCTGGCTGTCGTCCGGCGTCTGCACCAGGGCCTCGAGCGGCGCCGAGTACTTGGTGCCGAAGTAGAAGATGTGCCCGACCTCGATGCCGCGCCCGGTGTAGCGCCTGCTCTCGGGCACCTGCTCGGTGAACAGCGCCTCGTCGTGCTTGTCGTCGGTGCGCGCATAGAGCTTGGTGAAATAGTCGACGACCTGCTCGATGGCCGCCGCGTCCTCGTAGTCGACCGCCGATCCGAGCACGTCGAAATTGACGAAGTCGCTGTCGCAGAAGACCGCGCTCTCGCCGGTGTCGGCCAGGATGATGAACTCGTGCGACAGGTTGCCGCCGATCGGGCCGCTCTCCGCCTCCATGGGGATGGCGCGCAGCCCCATGCGCGCGAAGGTGCGCAGGTAGGCCACGAACATCCGGTTGTAGGCGCGGCGCGCGGCCTCGAAGTCGAGATCGAAGGAGTAGTTGTCCTTCATCAGGAACTCGCGCCCGCGCATGACGCCGAAGCGCGGCCGCACCTCGTCGCGGAACTTCCACTGGATGTGATAGAGCATCCTGGGCAGGTCGCGGTAGCTGCGGACCGCGGCGCGGAAGATCTCGGTGATCAACTCTTCGTTGGTCGGCCCGTAGAGCATCTCGCGGCCGTGCCGGTCCTCGATGCGCAGCATCTCCTTGCCGTAGTCGTCGTAGCGCCCCGACTGCTTCCAGAGGTCGGCCGACTGGATGGTCGGCATCAGCACCTCCTGCGCCCCGGCGCGGTCCTGCTCCTCGCGCACGATCTGTTCGATCTTCTTGAGCACGCGGAAGCCGAGCGGCAGCCAGGAATAGATGCCGGCGCTCGCCTGGCGGATCATGCCGGCGCGCAGCATCAGCCGGTGCGAGACGATCTCCGCCTCCTTGGGCGTTTCCTTGAGCGTGGGCAGGAAGTAGGCGGATAGACGCAAGGCGGACCTCCGGCAGCGAATAGCAAACGCCCGCCGGCCGCCAGTCTTTGGGGGCCGCGAGCGCGGCAGAGAGTAGGAGAAGGGCCCAGTGATGTCCATGCCGCCTGGCAGGCATACACTGGGCGCGACGAGGGAGCTTAGGGCTGCGGCTTCTGCATGACCTGTTGGCAGCGTGCAGCGAGCTCGGCCTGTTCCTCGCTCTCAAGCGGCTGGCCGTTGAAGGTAGCGCGGCCGTCGCTGTCGATCGTCACCCGGCCCACGCTCATCGTGGTCTCGCTCAGGCCGCGCGCGTCGATGGCGGCCTCCTCGGCGTCGAGCGCGGCCAGCTCGTCGGCCAAGCCCGGCGCCTGCGACGGGTCGGCGGCGACGATCGCCTGCAGGCGGGCCCGCTCGGCCTCGAGCGCGCGGCGGCGGGCGAAGTCGATCGGCTGGATCAGGACATCGAAGCTGTAAGTCTCCGGCAGCTCGATCTGCAGTCCGCCGTCGAGGTCGGCCGGGGCGACCGGGCGGCCATAGACGTCCTGGCCGGGCTGGTAGGCGACGTCGGCGTCCGGCAGGTGCTTGACCAGGCGGGCGCAGTCCTGGCGCGTGATCACCACGGTCATGAACTCGGCGGTCGCGGAACCGGCCCAAGCCGGCCCCGCGGCGCCAACGCAGGCCAGAAGGCAGTAGAGCGGCAGAGATCCCGAAAGGCCGGCCATGGTGCGAGCCTAGGCAGGGCGGCTTAAGGAAGCCATAAGTGGCTCCTCCCTTGCCCGCAGGTGCCCGTCCCCACTGTCAGCCCGGGCCGAGCGGCGACGGTTAAGGATTTTGACAAAAAGCAGGTGACGCGGGCTCGGAAGTCCGCTAGAACTATGCGTAATAAATGGACAAAAGAAGCCGCCACGTTAGGCACGGCCCAGGTTTAGGGAGTTAATGACCGCGAACATGCGGCCCTCAGGAGCTGAGAGAACCCCTCTGCTCTGGAGGAATTCGAGACGGGGAGAGTCATGAGGCAAGCCTGCCCGGGCTTGCCTTATTTTTATGCGCGATCGGTCGCTTACGAATTATACGCCGTCTCGAATCCAGAGACTCATGGCCCATCCTTCGAGACGCGTTCTTCGAACGCTCCTCAGGATGAGGAATGGCGCTCTATATCAAATGCCTACTACCTCATGCTGAGGAGCCGCGAGTCCGCAGGAGCGGGCCTCCGCCCGCAAGCGGCGTCTCGCGCGCGAAGCAGGCGGCCCCAATGGACCAGGGGGCCGCCAAGCATGGGAGCCC
>JBHJOF010000255.1:0-8163 GCA_050330055.1 Kiloniellales bacterium | reverse complement strand
GGGGGGGGGGGGGGGGGGGGGGGCCCCCCGACGGCGGGCGGCGAAGTCGCGCTGCGCGAGCAGGTGCTTCATGGCGCGCAGGGCGTTTCGCGTGCCCTTGATGAGCGGGACGCCGGCGGCGGCCAGGCGCAGGGCCTCTTTGCGGTCGTCGGTCAGCGTATAGTTGGAGGCGATGGCGACCGGCTTGCCGGTGGCGGCGGCGGCGGCCTCGGCGGCGGCGATGCAGGCCGCCGAGTACCAGTAGTCGTCGCGCGGATCGCTCAGGAACAGGCCGGCGGCGATGCCTGGGTCGGCCAGCAGCGCGGAGAAGCAGTCGCTATAGACGGCCTGGAAGTCACGGCCGGTGCCCCAGGCGTCGAGCGGGTTCTCGGGCTCGAGCCCGGGATCGAGCCGCGCGGCGAGCGCGGCCTTGGTGGCGGCGCCGATCTCGCCGAAGGCGACGCCCTCCTGCTCGGCCAGGTCGACCAGCAGCTCGCGCTCGCCGCCGGAATCGTGGATCGTCGCCAGCCCGCCGGGCGCGGCGCGGCGCGGCTGCTCGAAGAGCGCGAGCGTCGCCGCCATCTCGTCCAGGTCGTCGACCCGGATAACGCCGTAGCGCCGGAACAGCGCCCGATAGGCCGCGTCGTTGCCGGCCAGCGCGCCGGTGTGGGTCATGGCCATGGCGGCGCTGCGCGCGCTGCGCCCGACCTTCAGCACCACGACGGGAATGCCGCGCGCGGCCGCGGCCTCGAGCGCGGCGACGAAGCCCTGCGGATCGCGCACGGTCTCCAGGAACAGGCCGACGACGCGGGTCTCCGGCTGTTCGATGGCATAGCGCATGTAGTCGGCGACGGTGACGTTGTGCTCCGCGCCGCTGGAGACGCAGAGGCTGAAGCGCAGCCGGCGGTCGTTGTGGGCGAGCGCGCCGAACACGCTGCCCGACTGGGCGATCCAGGCGATGCCGCCGCGCGCCAGGCCCGGCGCCGAGAGGAAGGTGGCGACGCGCAGCCCCACCGAGGGATTGTAGAAGCCCATGCTGGAGCCGCCGCAGATCAGCACGCCGGCGGCGTTCGCCTTGGCCGCCAGGCGCCTGGCCAGCGGCGGCTCGCGGTCGTTATCGAGATGGCAGCTGGCGAAGATGGTGACCGCGCGCACGCCCGCCGCAATGGCCTCGTCGAGTGCGGCCTCGAGTCCGGCGTTGGGCACGCTCAGCACCGCATGCTCGGCCGGCGCGGGCAAGGCCGCAAGCGAAGCGACGCAGGAGATGCCCTCGACCTCGCGATAGTTGGGATTGACCGCCGTGACGCGCCCGGCATAGCCGTCGACCCGCACCATGCGCGCCATCGAGTTGCCCGGCGTCTCCGGCCGCGCCGAGGCGCCCACCAGCGCCATCGACTCCGGAGCCAGAAGGGGCGCGAGGTCGCGCTGTGCGCGCGACTCTATCGCCGTCGTCGCCTCTGCCATCACTACAGGGCCTGCATTGCTCGCCTGCATGGCTGTGTCTGGTCCCCGGTCCCTCTAGTGTGAGGCCGACATTGGTTTCCTACTCGTTGGCATGCCCGGACTTGATCGACGGTTGTCCGGTCAAGGCTCGTTCACACCGACCATGACGGCGGGAGGCGATTCGCTGTCCAAGAATCCCCAAACAGCGCTCAGCAGGCAGGACCCTGCGCAGAAGCGGTCCTCGCGAGGCCATTGAACCGGACAGCCGCGGGTCAAGCCCGGCAATGACATGTTTGGAAATCTTGGAAGCCAACGGCTGAACCCACAGCACTAGTAGTAGGCCGGCGTCACGGTCCAGATCAGCTCGCAGGGCTCGGCGCCCTCGCACCGGAAGCGCAGCATCTTCTGCGAGTCGATGGCGAAGGAGTCGCCGGCGTTGAGCCGGAAAGTCTGGCCGTCGACCTCGAGGCCGAGCTGGCCGGACAGCACCAGCGCGCACTTGGCGCCGGAGGGGCTGTTGTAGGGCTGCTCACCGGAGCTGCCGCCCGGCCGGATCACCACCCGCATCATCTGAATGCCCGGGCAAGCGTCGGGGGTCAGCAGCTCCTTGGCCATGCCCTTGGCGCCGAGGTCGATGCGGCGCCGCGCGCTGGCGCGCACCACGACGCCGTCGTCGGCCTCGGCGCCGCCCTCGAAGAGCCAGCCCATCGGCATGTCGAGCGCCGCGCAGATCTGGCGCAGCGAGCGCAGTGACGGCATCGAGAGGCCGCGCTCGACGTGGCTGAGCTGGCCGACCGAAACGCCGCTGCGCAGCGCCACCTCCTGCAGCGACAGGCCCTTGAGCTTGCGGCGCAGGCGCAGCTTGGGGCCGAGGCCCTCTTCCAGTGGCTCGTTAAAGTTTCGTGCGATTGCATCCATGCCTGCGGGTCTTTCGATCGTTGCCGGGTCTTTGCCGTTGACAGCGCTTTGCTTGTTCGATCAAACTGAAAAATAGCGCATATAATTTCAATTTGGAACGTTAAAACTGGATCAGAGAAAGCTACGCCCGGTAGCGCGGCGTGCGACATGCTGAAAGCAGGTGCGCAAGGGAACCTGAGGCCTTGCCGCGACGCAAGCGCTTCCCGAGCGCAGAGGGACAGGGTTTGGAGCAAAAGGGAGGCTCAGAAATGCGGTTGAAAGCACTCATGGGCGGCCTGTCGGTCGCCATCGGCTGCCTGGTCGCAGCCAATGCCTGGGCGGGAGGCGAGCTAACGGTCGTATCCTGGGGCGGCGCCCTGCAGGAAGCCGAGCGCAAGGCCTGGTTCGAACCGGTCGCCCAGGAACTCGGCATCACGGTTAAGGAAGACACCGTCAACGGCATCGCCGACGTGCGCGCCCAGGTGCAGTCGGGCTCGGTCACCTGGGACCTCGTCGAGCTCGGCTCGAACTCCTGCGTCAAGCTGGCTGAGGAAGGCGCGGTCGAGAAGCTCGACCTCTCGATGATCGACACCGCAAACATCGATCCGGGACTGATCAACGACTACTGGGTCGGCAACCTGGTCTTCGCCACGGTGCTGGCCTGGAACACCAAGACCTACGGCGACAAGCAGCCCGAGAGCTGGGCCGACATGTGGGACTTCGAGAAGTTCCCCGGCGGCCGCTCGATGTATCGCAAGCCCTACTACAACCTGGAAGCGGCGCTGATGGCCGCCGGAGTCGCGCCGAAGGATCTCTATCCACTGGACGTCGACCTGGCATTCGAGCAGCTCGAGAAGATGCGGCCGCACATCATCACCTGGTGGCCGTCGGGCGCCGCCTCGGCGCAGCTCATCCGCGACGGCGAGGTCGACATGCTGAACATCTGGAACGGCCGGGTGCAGGCGGCAATCGCCGACGGGGCTGAGGCCAACCTGACCTTCAACCAGCAGCTCCTCGACTTCGACTGCATGGTGATTCCGAAGGGGGCGCCGAACAAGGACCTGGCCATGAAGGTGCTGGCCAAGTTCCTGACGCCGGAGTATCAGGCGCGTCTGCCGCTGCACATCAACTACGGGCCGGTCAACGTCAAGGCCTTCGAAAGCCCGGAGATCACGCCCGAGATGTCTGCCGGCCTGCCGTCGAGCCCGGAAAACGCCGCCAAGGCGGCGCTCTTCAACCCGATCTGGTGGTCCCAGCACATGGACGAGCTGCAGCAGCGCTTCGATCTGTTCGTACAGGAGTAGGGTTTGCCGGGAGGACTGGATGAGGCGGCGGGCCGAGCGCGCAACGCCGCCTCCCTGCCCATCACGATCAGCGGCGTCACCAAGTCCTACGGCGCCTTCAAGGCGCTCGACGACGTCAGTCTGGAGGTCGCCAGCGGCGAGTTCCTGACCCTGCTCGGGCCTTCGGGGTCGGGCAAGACCACGCTGCTGATGGTGCTGGCCGGCTTCGTGCGGCCGGACTGCGGCTCGCTCCTGTTCGGCGACCGCGAGATCGTGCTGACGCCGCCGCACAAGCGCGACGTCGGCATGGTGTTCCAGAACTACGCGCTGTTCCCGCACATGACGGTGGCGGGTAACGTCGCCTATCCCTTGAAGCTGCGTAAGCTGCCGCGCGGCGAGCTCGAGGAGCGGGTGCGGCGCGCCCTCGAGCTGGTGCAGCTCGGAGCGCTCGGCGAGCGCCGCATCGATCAGCTTTCGGGCGGCCAGAAGCAGCGCGTGGCGCTGGCCCGCGCGATCGTCTTCGAGCCGCGCATCCTCTTGATGGACGAGCCGTTGTCGGCACTCGACAAGAAGCTGCGCGAGCAAATGCAGATCGAGCTGCGCCACCTGCACGAGCGGCTCGGCATGACCACGGTCTACGTCACGCATGACCAGCGCGAGGCGCTCACCATGTCGGACCGGGTGGCGGTGATCGACCATGGCCGATTCATCCAGATCGACCGGCCGCGCCGGCTCTACGAGCGGCCGCGCAGCCGCTTCGTCGCCGACTTCATCGGCGAGTCCTCCTTTCTGCCCGTCGAAGTGACCGGCGGCGAGGCGCGGCTCAACGGCCGCGCGCTCAAGACCGCCGAGCCGCCCGGCCCGCAGCGGCGTCAGTTCCTGGTGGTGCGGCCGGAGAAGCTCGACCTGGTGGCGGACGAAGACGGTGCCGGGCTCAACCTTTTGGAAGGCCGGGTCAAGGAGCATGTCTATCAGGGCGAGAGCTTCCTGCTCTACGTGACGCTTAGCGTCCCCGGCGGCGACGACGTCGAGATTGCCATGCGCCAGCCGACCAGGCGCGAGGTGCTGGCGCGCGTGCCCGAGGCCGGCAAGCCGATCCGCCTCGCGATTCATCCGGAGGACACCATTCTGGTGCCGGAGGCAGCGGCGTGATCCGCTTTCGCAAACCTGGCTTCGCCGGGGCGCATCCCGCCGAAGTGCACTCAGGGACCGGCGGATGACCGTGCTCACCGCAGGGGGGATGGCGAGTGGCCTGGCCAACGCCGAGGCTCTGCGCAGCCAGGAAGCGTCGGAGAATCGCCGCGTCCTCGCGCTGGCCTCGCCCGGCCTGCTGCTGATCGGGCTGGTGCTGTTCCTGCCGATGGGCTGGCTGTTCTTCCTCTCCTTCACCGGCGAGGGCGGCTTCACGCTCGAACATTACGCGCGCATGAGCCACCCGGCCTATCGCAAGACCTTCACCACCACCTTCGAGATCTCCTTCATCGTGACCGCGGTCTGCGTCGCACTGGGCTATCCGCTCGCCTACCTCATGTCGCAGGTTGCCGAGCGGGCGCGGCCCTGGCTGCTGGCCTGCGTGCTGCTGCCGTTCTGGACCTCGCTGCTGGTGCGCACCTACGCCTGGCTGGTACTGCTGCAGCGGCGCGGCGTGATCAACGACTGGCTGATCGACCTCGGCCTGATCGACGAGCCGCTGCGTATCGTGCACAACATGACCGGCACGGTGATCGGCATGTCGCACATCATGCTGCCCTTCCTGGTGCTGCCGCTCTATGCCTCGATGAAGGCAATCGACCGCGACCTCATAAAGGCGGCGGCGAACTGCGGCGCCACGCCGGTGCAGGCTTTCCGGCAGATCTTCCTGCCGCTGTCGCTGCCCGGCCTCTTCGCCGGCGTGGTGCTGGTCTTCGTGCTCTGCCTCGGCTTCTACGTGACTCCGGCTGTGCTGGGCGGCGGGCGCGTCGTCATGTGGGCCATGCAGATCGAATCGAACGTGGCGCTCTATGCCAACTGGGGCGCGGCCAGCGCGCTCGGCGTGGCACTGCTGGTCGTCACCCTGGCGATCCTCTGGGGCGTGACCCGGCTGTTCGGCATCGACCGCCACCTGGGGCGGAGCTAGTCCTATGGAATCAGCGAAGCCCAGGTCGGCCCCCATCCTTCGACAGGCTCAGGATGAGGTCTTCATGTTGAGCTTGTCGAAACATGAGCGTCGGAGCTAACGCCATGCTGTCCGGTCCGGCCTCCGACACCCAGATCACCCACGCCGGCCGGCTGTGGCTCTATCTGCTGTGCGGGTTGATCTGCCTCTTCCTCATGGCGCCCAGCCTTCTGGTGATCCCCATGAGCTTCTCCGGCTCGCGCTTCCTTCAGTTTCCCCCGGAGAGCTGGTCGACTCAGTGGTACGACGTCTATTTCGATTCGGTGGAGTGGCGCGCCGCCACCATCATCTCGCTCAAGGCCGCCGTGCTGACCACCCTGCTCGCCACGCCGATCGGCACGCTCGCGGCCTACGGCATTCACGTCTCGCGCACCCGGCTGGGCGGGCTGCTGCAGGTCATCATGATGCTGCCCCTGATGGTGCCGGTCATCCTGATCGCGGTCGGCGTCTTCTTCCTCTATGCCAAGGTCGGGCTGAACAACAGCGTAACCGGCCTGGTGCTGGCCCATTCGATCCTGGCGATCCCCTTCGTCGTGGTCACCGTCTCGGCCGGCCTCAAGAGCTTCGACATGAACCAGGAGATGGTGGCGCGCTCGCTCGGCGCCAGCCGGGCCAAGGCCTTTCTCACCGTGACCCTGCCGCAGATCCGCTTCTCTGTGCTGTCGGGCGCGCTCTTCGCCTTCATCACCTCGCTCGACGAGGTGGTGATCGCGCTCTTCGTGGCGCGCGGCGACAGCGCCACCCTGACGCGGCGCATGTTCGCCTTCCTGCGCGACCAGGTCGACCCGACCATCGCCGCGATCTCGACCCTGCTGATCGGCGTCTCGATCGTCCTGCTCCTCGTCTATGCGCTGCTCGGTCAGCGCAGCGCCGGCGGAGGGCGATGAAGCCAGGATGATCCCAGGATGATCGGGGCCAATCTCGGTCTCGTGCTGACCATGCTGATCTGGGGCGCACAGGTGCCACTGATCGCCCTCATGGCCGAGCGCTACGATCCCTACCTGCTGGCGCTGATCCGCTACGCCGGGGCGCTGCCGCTGTTCCTGATTGCGCTCAGGCTGCGCGAACCGGGTCCCTTGTTCGGCGGCTACTCCCTGCGCTGGCTGGCGCTCTTGGGCGCCGCCGTGGCCGCCTTCGGCACCCTCTATACGCTGGGCGTGGCGCTCTGCCATCCGGTCACGGCGGCCGTCCTGAGCGCCATGAGCCCGGCGATCGCCGCGCTGGTCGCCTGGGCCATGCTGCGCACGCCGCCCGGCCTGCGGGTGTCGGCGGCCCTGCTGCTGGTCGCAGCGGGTGGCATCCTGGCGATGGTCGATCTGACCTACGTCGGCACCTTCCGGCTGCGCGGCGGCGAAGGCTTGATCCTGCTCGCCAGCGCTGCCTGGAGCTGGTACTCGATCGAGGCGCAGCGCCGCCTCAAGGGCGCCTCGCAGATCCGCATCAGCGCGCTCACCATGATCTTCACCTCGATCTTTCTGACCGCAGTCTACGGTCTGGCGATGGCCTTCGGGCAGACTCACGGCAGCGTTCTGGACGCGACCCTGGCCGACCTCGCCGCCTTCGCGCTCTTCATCGTCGGCGTCGTGCTGATCGGCCTGCTGCTGTGGAACTTCGGCGTGTCGCGGCTCGGCGTGGTGATCGCCTCGATGTACCTCAACCTGATTCCGGTGGCCGCCGTGCTGACCGCCATCGCGCTCGGCTACCAGCCGCGCGCCGAGCAGCTGGTCGGCGGCACGGTCGTGCTGGCCGGCGTCGTGCTCGCCCAGTACGGCCACCGCCTGCGCCGTCTGGGCGCCTCCGCAAGGCAACAGCCATGATCGATCCCGCTTTCCCCAAGTCGCTTTGGGCCGCCACCGCCCGCCCGGCGCCCGACGCGCCGCCGCTGCAAGGCGAGCGCCGCGCCGAGGTGGCCGTGGTCGGCGCCGGCTTCACCGGCCTCTCGGCCACGCTACATCTGGCCGAGAGCGGCGCCGACGTGGTGCTGCTGGAGGCGGCCGAGCCCGGCTGGGGCGCCTCGGGCCGCAACGGCGGGCAGGTGATTCCCGGCTTCAAGCTCGATCCGGACGAGCTGGTCGCGCGCTTCGGGCCGGAGTGCGGCGAGCGCCTGGCCGCGTTCGCCGGCGGCACCGCCGACCTGGTGTTCGAGCTGATCGCGCGCCACGGCATCGACTGCGCCGCCGAACGCTCGGGCTGGATCCAGGCCGTGCATGCGCCGGCCAGGATGATCCTGGCCGAGCGGAGGGTCGCGCAGTGGTCGAAGCGCGGCGTTCATGCCGAAGTGATCTCGGCAGAGCGTATCGCCCAGCTCACCGGCACCGAGCGCTATTCCGGCGGCTGGATCGACGGCCGCGGCGGCGTGCTGCAGCCGCTCGGCTACGCGCGCGGGCTGGCCGAGGCGGCGCAGAA
>JBHJOF010000254.1:0-11718 GCA_050330055.1 Kiloniellales bacterium | reverse complement strand
GTCGCGCAGCGCGCGGAAGGTCGCCTCGTCCTCGGCCCTCATCAGCGGCCGCAGGCGCTGCCACTCGGCATCGGATTCGGCCAGCAGGTGGTTGGCAGCGCGCAGGGCGCGGAAGCAGGCGAGCAGCGACTCACGGTGCCCCGCCGCCCAGGCCTCGTCGAAGACGTAGCCGACCAGCGGGACCTCGCTCCCGATGCCGAGTTCGCGCGCCATTCCGGCCACGTCCTGGACCCGGCCAAGGCCGGCGGCGTCGAGCCGCGCCGCGTAGTGCCAGTAGGTGAGCACGGCCTCGAGGCGTCCGGCCAGGATCTGCTCGTTGAGCAGCGGCGGCGCGGCGTACACGGCCTCGACCTCATCCGCCAGGTCGATGCCGAAGCGCTCACGGCCGAGCGCGCGCAGCAGGAGCCAGCTCTTGTCCAGCGGCCCGCCGGCGATGCCGAGCCGCTTGCCCCTGAGATTGGCCAGATCGGCCGGGCCGGCGATGGCCGAGCCGGCCGGCACCATGAGCGCCCCCAGTGCCGTGGAATAGGGCACGAAGCTGTAGCCCTGGCCCTCGGCGCGCTGCCGCGCCACCCAGATCCAGTCATTGACGATCATGTCGACCGCGCCGGCCTGCAGCGCCACGGCCGTCGCGCCGTTGTTGGCGAAGGGCCGCACCTCCATTTCGCAGCCCTCGGCCTGGTCGAGGCCGTGCGTCTTCACCACGTCGAAGCCCCAGGACACCGTGCCGAACTGCAGCACGCCGACGCGCATCGGCTCGGCCCGGGCGGTCGGGCCACCCGCCAGCAGTCCCAGCAGCGCGAAAGCGGCCGGCAAGCCGAGCGCGGCTATCCTGATGGTCAGCACCTTGGGCATCTCCCTGTGTCAGATTGAAACGGTTCTAAGTTTGTTTGAGCGCATGCTACTGAGCCGTGCGCCCCGCTTTCAAGCGATACTGGGCCTCGGTCAGGCAACCTGCGTGCCAAACTTCGCGCCCGTGCTTCGCGCCGGGCCCGTGAAGCGCGTTTCCTGCATGTTTCGCCTTCGGCCAAGCTGCCCGGGGATGGCCATGCCATTGCAGGCGTAGAATCTATCAAGCGGCGCCAAGCAGGCTCTGCGAGACTTCCAGTGAGAGTTACGAGGTAGATTATGCAAACCAGAACAAAGCTCTTGTTGTCCGCGGCCGGCCTGGCCGCCTTTGCTACCCTGGCCTTCGTCGGCAGCAGCCTGGCACAGGACGGCTGGCGCCATGGGCCGCGTGCGGCCGGCCACGAGGGCCCCGGATTCCATATGGGGGCCCATCAGATCGCGGACCATCGTATGGCGCGGCACCACGGGGGCCGCCACGGCCACGGTGACCGCTTCATCTTGAGGCTGATCGAGCGCTACGACGCCGACGGCGACGGCAAGGTGAGCCAGGACGAGATCGACCAGGGTCGCGCCGAGCGCCTGGCCCGCTTCGATACCGACCAGGACGGCAAGCTCTCCCTGGCCGAGTTCGAGGCCCTGTGGCTCGAAGCCATGCGCGAGCGCATGGTCCGCAGCTTCCAGCGCTTCGACAGGGACGGCGACGGCCTCGTCACCGCCGACGAATACGCCAGGCCCCTCAACTACATGGTCGAGCGTCACGACCGCAGCGGCGACGGCCTGCTCGGCTTCGACGACCGCCGCAAGCAGCGCTCGCGCGACGACAACGACGGCTGAAGCGCCGCGCCCGATCCGGGGCCAGGCATCGGCCTGGGCCTGGCCTTGCGATCCGGTTAGGATATCGGCCCCTCGTCTCTCGGCACCGCGCCGAAGGACGTCAAGGGCAAGATCTCACTCCTCCCCGAGGTACGCCATGCACTCGACCTCCACCTGGGCGCCGAGTGCGAGGCCGTTGGCGCCGAAGGCGGAGCGCGCCGGCAGGCGGTCGGGCTTGAAGTAGGTGACGTAAACCTCGTTGAAGTCGGCCCACTTCGCCATGTCGGCCAGCATCACGGTGCACTTGAAGACGTGGTCGAAGGTGAGGCCGTTCTCCTTCAGCACTGCGCCGATGTTCTCCATGGTCTGGCGCGCCTCCGCCGCCATGCCGCCCGGCACCAGCTCTGCCTTTCCTGGCACATTGCCGAGCGCCCCCGACAGGTAGAGGACGTCGCCCACGCGCACCGCCTGGCTGAAGGGCAGCTTCGCGACCTTGGCCGCCGGCGAGTTGATGAATTGCATGGCCTTCTCCTCTGCGGGTTCCTGGCGTTGCGCCACGGCAAGCTGCGGCGCCGGCTCCTTCAGCAGCCGGTTGCGCAGCAGGTACCTGATGCCGTGCGTCCAGGATTCGTCGGTGTTGCCGCGGATGTCGACGCTCATGACGCGGAGCTGCTCGCCGCTGGCCGCATTGCGCAGGTAGAGGTTGATGTTGAGGATCAGGTTGCTGACCTTCTGCACCGTGCCGCGCAGCGCCAGGTCGGCGCCCAGCGCCCGCGCGATCTTGGTCTCGCAGCCGTTGCAGCCGTAGAGATGTCCCGCCCGCTCGATCGCGGCGGCCTGCGGCGCGATGTCCACCACCTCGTAGCGGCCTGACTCGGCTAGCTGCCGGCGCAGCAGGTCGCCGATCAGCACCAGCCGCTGCTGCTCGTCGGCGCGCGGGCCGGAGAGCTCGCCCTCCAGGCTGGTATCGATCAACTCGAAATCGAACACCGCGACCCGCGGCAGCTCGGCCGCGGCCGACCCCGTGCCGAAGCAGAACAGCGCCAAAGCTACGGTGACGCCGACGAATGCCGAGCTAGCTGTCGGCCTTGCAGCGCGAACTATCGATCCCATGCTTCTCCATGCGGTAGCGCAGCGTCATGCGCGTGGTGTTGAGAAGCCGCGCCGCTTCGGACACATTGCCACCGGCGCGCTGCAGGGCGCGCTCGATCAGCCGCTTCTCGGCCTCTTCCAGGCTCAGATTGGCCAGATCGCCGGGCGCGGTGCCGTCGTCAATGCCGGCTACCGGGCCCGGACCGGCCGGCAACTCGGTCTCGTCGGCTTCGATCGGCCCGCCCTTGCTAAGCAGCACGGCCTTCTCGATCACGTGGCGCAGCTCGCGGACGTTGCCCGGCCAGGCATGCGCCATCAGCTTGGCCATAGCCTCGGGTGTGAAATGCGGCGCCGGTCGGCCGACGCTGCGCGCCGTGCGCTCCGCGAAATGAGCGACCAGGGCCGGAATGTCGGCAGCGGCGCGGCGCAGCGGCGGCATCGCGAGCGCCAGCACGTTGAGACGGAAGAACAGATCGGCGCGGAAACGGCCATCCGCCACCATGGCGGCCAAATCGCGGTTGGTGGCGGCGACGAAGCGGGCGCTGACTGGGGTCTCCTTGTTGCTACCGAGCCGGCGCACGCGGCGCCTGTCGAGCACCGCCAGCAACTTGGCCTGCAGGTCGAGCGGCAGCTCGCCGACCTCGTCCAGGAATACCGTGCCGGCGCCGGCCTCCTCGATCAAGCCGCGGCGCTGCTGCCCGGCGCCGGTGAAGGCGCCCTTCTCGTGACCGAACAACTCGGCCTCGATCAGCTCCTTGGGCAGGGTGGCGCAGTCGACCTGGACGAAGGGCTCGCGCACCCGCGGGCCGAGCCCGTGCAACAGCCGCGCCGCCAGGTCCTTGCCGGTACCGGTCTCGCCGAGGATCAGCACGGTCGGCAAGTCACCGTTCGCTCCCGCCTCGCCGCCGATGCGGGCCAGCTCGCCGATGCGCTGGCGCAGCTGGCGCAGCGCGTCGGATTCGCCGACCAGCAGCGGCAGCTCCTGGTCACCGCGCGCCGCCGCGGCCCGCTGCGCACCGCCCGGCGGTGCGGCGCGCTCGACGGCGTCGAGCAGCGCGTCGAGATCGACCGGCTTGCGCAAGTAGTCGATGGCCCCGAGCTTCATGGCGCCGACCGCGTGCTCCACGTCGGCGAAGGCCGTCATCATGATGACCGGCGGAAGAGCGCCCCCAGGACGTCCAGGGCCCTGCCCGCTGCCTGTCGTGCCGCGGCGCCGCATCAGGTCGACGCCGCGGCCGTCCGGCAGGCGCTCATCGAGCAGTAGCAAGTCGAGTGCCGGCCCGATCGCCTCGAGCTGGTCGAGCGCGTCGCGCAAGCTGCCGGCGATGGCGCAATCGTGGCCCTCCCGGCGCAGACGCTTGGCGACCGCCTCCGCAAACAGGCTCTCGTCCTCGACCAGCAGGATCCTCATACGCCTCTCACTGCCCGGCTCCCGGCTGACTCTTCGGCAGGCGTATCAGCACCTGCGTGCCGCCCGCCGCCGGTTCCCGGAACTCCAGGGAACCGCCGTGAATCTCGCAGATTTTGCGCGCGAAGGGGACCCCCAGCCCGCCGCCCAAGGTCTTGGTGGTCGGGCCCGGCGTCATGCCGCTGGGCCCCTCGGGAAAGGGCATGCCGGGCCCATGATCCCGGATCGCCAGGCTGGCATCGCCGCCCTGCGCGGCGATCTCCAGCACGATTTCGGCGCCCGGCGGCGAAGCGTCGATGGCGTTGCTCAGGAGGCCGCAGACCGCCTGCTCGAGCAGGCTCTGGTCGGCGGTCAGCGTGGCATCGCCGCCCCGACGCAACACGTCGATCCGCTTTGCGGCGATGCGGTGGCCGAGCAGCTGCACCGCGCTGTCGGCAACCGCCGCCATGGAGGTCTCGCCGATACTGGGCGATAACGGGTTCAGGTAGGTGAGGAACTGCGATATCCAGCCGTCCAGCCGGTCGACCGTGCGCAGGATGGCGTCGAGCGAGCCGCGCTGCTCGTCGCTCAGTCCGGGGTCCTGCATGAGTTGGGCGGTGGCGCGGATCGAGGCCAGGGGATTGCGGATGTTGTGCGCGATGATCGGCACCAGGGCGCCGGTGGTCGCCTGCATTTCTCTGCGCAGCAGGGCATCCTGGCTCGCCTGGAGCTGCGCCGCCATGCGATTGAAGGCCTCCTGCAGTTTGCGGAACTCGGCCGGGCCGGTTTCCGGCACGCTGCGCGCCAGGCGGCCGCCCTTGTAGTCTTCGATGGCGCCGAGCAGGGAGCTGACCGGCTCGGCAATACGCCGCCTCAGCAGGGCGCGCGAGGCCAGCAGCAGGATCAGGCCCACCACAAGGGGAACGGCGAGCCCCGCCAGGCTGAGCTGGCGATAGAGCGCGGCGCGCTGGCGCAGTTCCTGCTGCGCCGCCTCGACCACGGCGCCGGTCGCCGCGAAGGCGCGCTCGTAGTTCAGCACGTCGCCCTTTTCCAGGCTGGTCTCGAAAAGGTCGAGCAGCTCATTGGGCGCGAAGCCGGCATGGGTCTGGTTCATGATCGTACGCGCCCTGGCACGAACCGCCATGTAGGCGGCGTTGAGTTCCGCGACCTCGGCCGCGATCGCCTGGTCGTGCGCGATGGCCGCCAGCGCCGCCAGGTTCTGGTCGATGTCGCGGCCGAAGGCCTCGAACTCGGCCAGGGCATTGGGGTCGCCGATGAAGACGAAGTCGAACAGCTCCTTGAGCTGCCGGTAGAGGTCGCCGCGCAGCTCGTGGATGGCCTCGACGACCCGGCCCAGCTCGGCGGCGCGGCTGTCCGACTGGTACTGCAGCACGAGCAGACCCAGGCCGGTGGCGCCGCTGATCAGGATCAGGAACAGGAAGGCCGAGCTCTGGATCAGCAGGGTGCGGGAAAGCGAGCGTTCGGACCGCACGACAGTCTCCAATGGGACCTTACCAGCTCCGGCGCTGGGCGGCCCGTGGTGGTCTTGACCTGCAGGCATCATCCTCGATCGCCCCTTTAACGCAAGATTCGCACCGCCGGCGCAGCGGCGGGCAGCGAAAGCCTCGCCGGCGTGGATTTGCTGAAATCAACCCCCAGGTTCGTTGGCTGGCTGATACCAACCAGCCCGTCGGCCGCCGGCCCCTTTACAGCAATGCCTCGCTGGACCTTCGCATGGGAAACCCGCCGATCCACACTGGCACGATGGTTGCGTAGGTCTCGCGATCGAAGCGCCGGATGGGACAGCAGGAGATCAAACTGGAGCTCCCAGGCGGATGGGCTGGCCGGCGACAAAGCCGTATTCCCGCGGCAGCCGGCCGGCCCAGACCGGGTCGCCACGATTGCGATCGGCCCGCTAACCGCCACCAAATGACGCTTTGACAGTGATGAGCGGCTTGCCATCTTGGCCGTATACGACAAAGTTTGCTGAAAGGGCGCGCCAGAGAGCGCCCATGATAGAACGCCTACAGGGAGGATGCGAACGGTGTTCCCCTCGTCTAGCAGCCGGGAGAGCGGCTGGAGGGCCCCCACGAAGAGCCGCCGCCGGATCGCGCTGCCGGCATGCTTTGGCACCTGTGCAATAGCAGTCGCTCTGGCCCTGGTTTGTGTCGGACCCGGCGGCCCCGCCGCGGCACAGGACGATAGTTTGAAGGTCCCGATCGTCTACATCACCAAGGTGGAGCAGGAGCGCCTGCCGCTCGCCCTGGTCGAGCCGATCGTCACCGACAAGGGCCTGGTCGGCGCGCGCGCGGCGATCGAGGACAACGCCACCACCGGCCGCTTCCTCAAGCACGACTACGAGCTGATCGAGACGCTGGTGCCCGAGGACAGCGATCTGGTCGCCACCTTCCGCGAGCAGCTCGCCGCCGGCCAGCGCATTTTTGTCGCCGACGTGCACGACCACCAGCTCCTTGCCATGGCGACCGTGCCCGAGGCGGCCGATGCGCTGATTTTCAATGTGCGGTCCATGGACGACCGGCTGCGCAGCACCGAATGCCACGCCAACCTGCTGCACGTCATGCCGAGCCGCGCCATGAAGGCCGACGCGCTGGCCCAGTACCTGGTCTGGAAGAAGTGGCGCCGCTGGTTCCTGGTGCACGGCACCGCCGAGGAGGATCTCGCCTTTGCCGCGGCGCTCCGCCGCGCCGCCACGAAGTTCGGCGCCAAGATTGTCGCGGAGCGGGCCTTCGAGGGCGATTCGCCTTCGGCGCGCACCGATTCCGGCCACGCCCAGATCCAGATGCAGATGCCGGTCTTCACCCAGGAGGCCCCTGACCACGACGTTCTAATGGTAGCGGACGAGAGCGACACCTTCGGCGAGTACCTGCCCTACCGCACCTGGGACCCACGTCCCGTCGTCGGCACCCAGGGCCTGGTGCCGACCGCCTGGCACCGTAGCCACGAGCAGTGGGGCGGCACCCAGATGCAACGCCGCTTCGAAAAATTCGCAGGCCGCGACATGACCGAACGCGACCACACGGCCTGGGTGGCGGTGCGTGCGATCGGCGAGGCGGTCACGCGGACCAACAGCGCCGAGACAGCGACGATCCGCTCCTATCTGTTCGGCGACGAGTTCAAGCTGGCCGCCTTCAAGGGCGAAGGGCTGACCTTCCGGACGTGGAACCAGCAGATGCGCCAGCCGATCCTGCTGGCGGCACCGCGCAGCCTGGTGTCGGTATCGCCGCAGAGCGGCTTCCTGCACCAGCGCACGCCTCTCGATAGCCTGGGCTACGACGAGCCGGAATCCGAATGTCGCTTGAACGGATCATGAATTGGGTGCGCAACGACCAGGGAGGCTAACCAGGTGACAGCACGAACTCTCGCGACTTTCGCTTTGGCAGCGGTGGCGCTGACGGCGCTTCCGGCGCAGGCTCTGACCATCTTCGTGTCCAACGAGAAGGACAACACCATCAGCGTGATCGACGGAGCAACGCTGGAGGTGACCGACACCATCGAGGTCGGCCAGCGGCCGCGCGGCATCACCCTCAGCAAGGACCAGAAGCACCTCTACATCTGCGCCAGCGACGACGACACGGTCCAGGTCATGGATACCGAGAGCTTCAAGATCCTGCACACGCTGCCGAGCGGGCCTGATCCGGAGCTCTTCGTGCTGCACCCCAGCGGCAACCCGCTCTACATCGCCAACGAAGACGACAACCTGGTGACCGTGGTCGACGTCGAGAAGCGCAGCGTGCTGGCCGAAGTGCCGGTCGGCGTCGAGCCGGAGGGCATGGGCATCAGCCCGGACGGCAAGGTGCTGGTCAACACCTCCGAGACCACCAACATGGCGCACTTCATCGATACCGAGACCTACCAGATCACCGACAACGTGCTGGTCGACAGCCGGCCGCGCTTCGCCGAGTTCACCAAGGACGGCAAGCACGTCTGGGTGACCGCCGAGATCGGCGGCACGGTCTCGATCATCGACA
Organism: Kiloniellales bacterium; assembly: GCA_050330055.1. Lineage (GTDB taxonomy): Bacteria > Pseudomonadota > Alphaproteobacteria > Kiloniellales > JAKSDN01 > JBHJOF01. The sequence goes on along the minus strand of JBHJOF010000254.1, from coordinate 3,588 downwards.
CCGCCAGCCGAGAGATAGTCCACAAGCTCACCTTCGACATCCCTGGGGTCCAACCGGAGGCGATTCAGCCGGTCGGCGCCCGTGTCACCAGCGACGTCAAGTGGGCCTTCATCGCCCTCGGCCCGTCCAATCGCGTCGCGGTGGTGGACGCCCAGACCTTCGAGGTCGAGAAGTATCTGCTGGTCGGCCAGCGGGTCTGGCAGCTCGCCTTCGACGGCGAGGAAAAGTGGCTCTACACCACGAACGGCGTGTCCAACGACATCTCGGTGATCGATGTGGCGGCCCAAAAGGTCATCAAGTCGATTACCGTCGGCAGCTTCCCCTGGGGCGTCGCCGTCAAGGACTGACAACAATCGACAACAAGGAGGCATCATGTCAGCAAGAAACCTCTTCTATGCCCTGATTCTGGCGGTCGGCCTGGCGCCGCTGGCGGGTGGTCAGGCCATGGCGCAGGCCGGGCTCCTGACCGGCGGCGCCACCAAGCTCGAGCCCATCACGCTGTCATCCGGCAAGCCGCTGGCGGACGCCCCCTACGAGCTCGAGGCCGGCAAGTACTACCGCATCGATATCGTCAGCGACGGTTCGGCCGAGCTTGCCGTGGTCGGGCCGGAGTTTTTCCGCAACATCTGGATCAACGAGGTGGTGATCAATGACATCGAGGTACGGCCGCTCGGCGTCGACAGCATCGAGTTCGACCGCGAAGGCACCGCCACGATCTCCTTCGTGACGATTCGCCCCGGCAGCTTCACGCTGCGCATCCCGGGCACCACTGCCGACAGCCAGAGAGCGCTCTTCAACGTCAAGTGAGCCGCCTAGGAACCCGGCCCTGCCGGCTGGCGTGGCCAGGGCCAAAGTGATGGCTTAGACTGGACAAGACGCGGGCGGCCCCGTTCGGCGGCCCGCGCCCATGCCATGAAATGGATGAAGTGGCGAGCAGCTTTGCTGTGATCGACTTTGCCTTTACCCCTCACCCTCCCATCGCTGGCGCGATGGGCCCCTCCCTATCCCCCAAGGGGCGAGGGGCTAGCTGGCGCGTCAGCCACCTCTTCCCTCTCCCTTGGAGGGGAGAGGGAGGGGCCCATGGGGCGACAGCCCCATGGGAGGGTGAGGGTGATTCAGGATACATCGGTCAGAATCGCCCCCGACCTCTATCATGACGGCGACTGCAGCTGAGACTCGGCCGGAGGCCCCGGCCGCCCCCGCCCTTTCGGTCGCGGGCGTCAGCCATAGCTTCGGCCAGCGCAAGGCGCTCGACGAGGTCAGCTTTGCCATCCAGCCGGGCGAGTTCACCGTATTGCTGGGCCAAAACGGCGCCGGCAAAACCACGCTGTTCTCGCTGGTTACCCGGCTCTACAACAACCGCAGCGGCAGCATCCGGGTGTTCGGCCATGACGTGCGCGAGCAGCCGTCCCACGCGCTGGCGCGCATCGGCGTGGTGTTCCAGCAGCGCACCCTCGACCTCGACCTCTCGGTCGCCCAGAACCTCTACTACCACGCGGCCCTGCACGGCATGGCGCGGCGCCAGGCGCGCGTCCGCATGGAGGAGGAGCTGACCCGGCTCGAGCTGATCGACCGTCTGGGAGACAAGGTGCGCCAGCTCTCCGGCGGCCAGCTCCGCCGCGTCGAGATCGCCCGCGCCCTGCTGCACCGCCCGCCCCTGCTGCTGCTCGACGAGCCGACGGTCGGCCTCGACATCGGCAGCCGCCAGTCGATCCTCGACCACGTGCGGGCGCTGGCGCGCGACAAGCAGCTCGGCATCCTCTGGGCGACCCACCTGATCGACGAGATCGCCCCGGGCAACCAGGTGATCGTGCTGCACCACGGCAAGGTGCTGGCCAAGGGCGAGGCCGGCGAGGTGGTGCGCCTGTCCGGCGCCAACGACATCCGCGAGGCCTTCACCAAGCTGACCGCGACGCGTGCCGAGGACGGAGGGCGCAGGCAGTGACGGCGGTCCAGTACCTGCGCTGCATGGGCGGCATCGTCTGGCGCGAGGCCCTGCGCTTCCTGCACCAGCGCGAGCGCTTCATCGCCGCCCTGGTGCGGCCGCTGGTCTGGCTTTTCATCTTCGCCGCCGGCTTCCGCGCGGTGCTCGGCGTCTCGATCATCCCGCCCTACCAGACCTATGTGCTCTACGAGGTCTTCATTACGCCGGGCCTGCTCGGCATGATCCAGCTCTTCAACGGCATGCAGAGCTCGCTGTCGATGGTCTATGACCGCGAGATGGGCAACATGCGCACCCTGCTGGTCAGCCCCATGCCGCGCTGGTACCTGCTGACCTGCAAGCTGCTGGCCGGGGTCAGCGTGTCGATCCTGCAGGTCTACGTGTTCCTCGTCATCGCCTGGTTCTGGGAGATCGAGGCGCCGTTCTACGGCTATCTGACTCTGCTGCCGGCGCTGGTACTGTCCGGGCTGATGGTGGGCGCGCTCGGCCTGCTGCTGTCGTCCTTCATCAAGCAGCTCGAGAACTTCGCCGGAGTCATGAACTTCGTCATCTTCCCCATGTTCTTCGCCTCCTCCGCCCTCTATCCGCTGTGGCGAGTCAAGGAGTCGAGTGTGCTGTTGTATTACATCTGCGCCGTCAACCCCTTCACCCATGCCGTCGAGCTGATCCGCTTCGCGCTCTATGGCGCAGTCAACCTGCAGGCGCTGGCCGTGGTGGTCGGCTGCACCGCGGTCTTCATGGCACTGGCCATTTACGGCTATGATCCGGGCCGCGGGCTGATTGCGCGACGCGGCGGGCCTGGCGGAAGCGGATAAGAGCAACCAGATGAAAACCATGAGAAGAACGCAGCTTATCGCAGGCGCCGCCGGCCTCCTGCTCTGCGCAGCGGCGCTGTCCGGCCCGGCGCCCATGGCCACGGCGGCCGACCCGGCCGACCCGGACTGGCCCTGCATCCAGCGCAAGGTGCCGCAGGTTTCCCCCGGCATGGTCTGGGCCGGGCCCCCGGTGGAAGAGCTGGAGGCCGACTGGCGCCAGGACGTCGAGGTCAGCCAGCTTGCCGGCACCATCGCCCGCCGCGCCGTGCCGCCGGGGGAGGCCGAGCGCCTGATCGCCGACTTCGCCGCCGGTCTGGACGAGGAACGCAACGAGAAGCTGACTCTGCTGTTCGACGCCACGCTCTCGATCATCAACAGCGAGCGCGGCTCGCTGATCGCGGGGATCAGCCGCTATGCCCGGCGTCAGGCGGCGCTGGCCGAGCGCATCCACGACATGACCGCGACCCTCAACGAACTGCCCGCGGATGGCAGCAACGAGATCCAAGCCAAGCGCGAGGAGTTGCAGGAGGCGCTGGTCTGGGATACCCGAATCTTCGAAGAGCGCGAGCAGTCGCTGCAGTACGTCTGCGAGCAGCCGGTGATGCTGGAGCAACGCATCTTCCGGCTCGCCCGCGCCATCATGGCGCAGCTGGAGGAGTAGCAGAAATGGGGTCAGACCCCATTTCCCCATTTTCAGAACAAAATGGGGTCTGACCCACTAGTGTCCCAACGTTTAAGTGAATAGTTTCAGTTGGTTATCCGAGTCCTGGGGTTCTGGGTTTAGTGGGTCATCGCTAAGCACTTGAAATAGCGGGGCTCTTTCGAAGACGG
>JBHJOF010000253.1:0-15199 GCA_050330055.1 Kiloniellales bacterium | reverse complement strand
TTGCCGCCGGGTGGTCGGCGTCCACATGAGGCCCTCCAAACAGGCTTTGACAACCGTTTGGAATCACATTTGAACCCGGCCATCCACCCCAAAGCCGAGTTTCAAGACAGCCTCTTAGTCGCAGATGGCTTGATCGACGGCTATTGCATCGCTTCATAAGTTATCGAGAAAACCTGCACTCATCCACGCAGACATTGTTTTGCTGCAGGGCGCATTATGCGGGGCAAGCTTTCAGCCTTGAGCCGGAAGCCTTGACATTCTCTGGTTGCAGCGGGCCCCCCGAACTCCGCAATTATTTGAGATATCGGGGCATTGCTCGACAAATTCGCGTGTCGGACCTCTATTCTGCGAGGGCCCGCTCGAGCCTGTCGAAGCGCGCGACGTCGAGCGACGGGAGGCAGGAGGGCGCCGGCGGATGGCTTACGATTGCCGCGGCAGATAGTCGTCCGACCACTTGAGGACGACGTTGAAGCTGATCGAGATGCGCGGCTCGCGCGACAGGTTGGGATGGACGAAGTGGAACAGGAAGGCCGGCCAGAGCAGCAGCAGGCCGGGTGACGGCCTGCTGCCGGCGCCCGGCCTGTTGGATCGCGGCATTACATTGCGCGGACCTTGGCCAGGAACTGGTCCACCTGCTGCCCCAGCCCGTTCGCCTGCTGCGAGAGCGACTGGGCGAAGTTGAGCACGTTCGTCGCCGCATTGCCGCTCTCCTGCGCGGCCTGCGTGACTCCGTTGATGTTGCTCGACACCTCCTTGGTCGCCGCCGACTGCTCCTCGACCGCGCTCGAGATCGAGGTGCTGATCTCGTTGACCTTGGAGATGATCTCGCCGATCTCGCGGATCGCGCTGGCCGTGGTCTGGCTGGACTCCTGGATATCCTTAATCTGCTGCTCGATTTCCTCGGTCGCCTTGGCCGTCTGGGTGGCCAGGCTCTTCACTTCCGAGGCGACTACGGCAAAGCCCTTGCCGGCCTCGCCGGCGCGCGCCGCCTCAATGGTGGCGTTGAGCGCCAGCAGGTTGGTCTGCTCGGCGATGTCGGTGATGATCTGCGTGACCTCGCCGACCCGCTGCGCCGCCGTCACCAGGTTGCCGACCATTTCCTCGGACCGGCGCGCCGCCTCGACGGCGGTGCCGACCGCATTGGTCGACTCGGCAATCTGGCGTGAAATCTCGTTGACCGACGTGGCCAGCTCTTCCGAAGCCGCGGACACGGTCGAGGACTGCTGATTGGTCTGCTCGGCCGCTGCCGCCAGCGTCTGCGCCGTCGACTCCATGTCCTGGGCCGAGGTTGCCACGGTCTCGACGGTGGCCTTCACGCCGTTCTCGAAATCATTGGCGAGCGCGGCGTTCTCTTCCTTGCGCTTGGTCAGATCGGTGGCGAACTTGACCACCTTCCAGGGTCGGCCATTGGCATCGAGGATCGGGTTGTAGGAGGCCTCGATCCAGATTTCCTTGCCGCCCTTGCCAATGCGCTTGTATTGCGCTGCCTGGAACTCGCCGCGCCGAAGCTTTTCCCAGAACTCGCGGTACTCCGCGCTCTCCTTGTAGCCGGGCTCGGCGAACATGCTGTGGTGCTTGCCTTTGATTTCCTCGATCTTGTAGCCCATGGTCTTGAGGAAGTTCTCATTGGCGGTGATGATCGTGCCGTCCAACTCAAATTCGATCACTGCCTGCGAGCGGCCGATCGCGTCGATCTTGCCGATCAGCTCGGCATATTCGGTCCTCTGCTTGGTGATGTCGGTCGCGAACTTCACCACCTTGTAGGGCTGGCCGCGCCGGTCAAGCAGCGGATTGTAGGAGGCCTCGATCCAGATCTCCTTGCCGCCCTTGCCAAAACGCTTGTACTGCGCCGCCTGGAACTCGCCGCGATTGAGCTTTGCCCAGAACTCGCGGTACTCCGCGCTCTCCTTATAGGCGGGCTCGACAAACATGCTGTGGTGCTTGCCCTTGACCTCGTCGAGCGAGTAACCCATGGCCTTGAGGAAGTTCTCGTTGGCGGTGATGATGGTCCCGTCCAGCTTGAACTCGATGGTCGCTTGCGACTTGTCCAGCGCCGCAAGCAGGGCGGCAGTGTCGCCACCGAACGACGTAAATGACATGTCTTCCCCCATTTCCTTTCAAGGTGTCGCTAGAACAAGACCTGTCTTGACTGCAAAACACCACTTTAAGTAGAAAACAATCGGCCCTTTGAGCTTAGCTATGGCTAAGCAGTAGCGAATGATTATGGTGAAATAATTAATCTTATATTTATACATAGTTCTTATGTATTTCTGTATACAAGGTTTATAGTTGCAACATTTTAGAGCTATTTAGGAACTAGGTGTGGGTTACTGCTCGGATCCGGAGGACTAGCCGCCCGCTCCGTTAAAATCCCGCGGAACAAAGGCGCTAACCTATGTGGTTGGAACGGTTTCAATCTCAGCGCGGTGGCAGCTATCTGCCCATCCTTTAGGCATATGCCATTCTGCCGAGGGCGAGCAGCAATGCCCGGACGCCTACGATTTTCGCGTCCGTCCGTTGTCGGATGCGGCCCGCGAGCAGCGCCCGGCCACGCGGAGGCCGCTTTCCCGTGTCCTAGGGCTGCCGCGGCAGGTACTCGTCCGACCACTTGAGGACGACGTTGAAGCTGATCGAGACGCGCGGCTCGCGCGACAGGTTGGGATGGACGAAATGGAACAGGAAGGCCGGCCAGAGCAGCAGCAGGCCGGGTGACGGCTGCAGCGTGTACTCGGCCTCGATCTGCGGGTCGCCCTTGATCGCCGTCATGTTGGTGGCGCCGCGCGGGTCGTAGAAGGTGATGCAGCCCGGCCGCACGTCCTTGCGTCCCTCGCGCGGCTCGATCCGCTCCGGGATGGCGACGTAGTAGGTGCCGCTCAGGTAGGCGTGCGGGTGGTTGTGCAGGTCGTGATAGTCGCCGCTGCGGTTCACGTTGGCCCAGCCCTGCAGCGTCCAGTTGACCGCATAGTCCATGCCGCAGCGGCGCAAATAGTCGATCACCGTCTTGTTGATGCAGTCGCGCAGCCAGGCGACCGCCGGATGGTCGCCGGCCAACAGGTTGCCGCTCAGATAGTCGGTGGTGAGATCGGCGTGCCGCGCCTCGATCTCGCCGATCAGCCTGGCGAGCGCCTGGTTGGCCGCCTCGTGGCCGGGCAGCCGGCGCTGCAGCATCAAGGTGGGCCAGAGGCTTACGAATCCCTGGCCGTCGGGCTCGCGGCTGATCATGGCACGATTAGGGCGCAGGCCCCGGCTCCGCGCAAGCGGCCAAAGCGCTCCGCGCAAGCGGCCAAAGCGTCCCGCGCAAGCGGCTATAGTGCACGCGCAAGCGGCCATGGCGCGCAAGTCGCCGCCACGCACCCGTGCCGCTTGGCCACCGGCTTTAATGCAGGGTCGTCCCGTGCTACACCGCGCCCCGACGTGCGATGGCGGGGCGAGGGAGGGCAGGACATGGAAAGCTGCAGGATCGGCGTGGTCGGCGCCGGCGGCCGCATGGGCCGCATGCTGGTGCAGACGATCCACGAGACCGCCGGCTGCGAGCTGGCCGGCGCTACGGAGCGGCCGGGCGCCGTCGTGGTCGGGCAGGACGTGGGCGCGCTGGCCGGCCTGCCGCCGCTCGGGCTTGCGGTCGGCGACGACCCGGTGCCGCTCTTCGCCAAGGCCGACGCCATCATCGATTTCACCGCTCCGGCGGCCACGGCGGCGCACGCCGAGCTCGCCGCCCAGGCGCAGGTGGTGCACGTGATCGGCACCACCGGCCTGGATGCCGCGCAGGAAGCGGCCGTGCAGCGCGCCGCCAACCACACCGCGGTGATCCATGCGCCCAACATGAGCCTCGGCGTCAACCTGCTGATGGCGCTGGTCGAGCAGGTCGCCCGCGCCCTCGATCCCGACTACGACATCGAGGTGCTGGAGATGCACCACCGGCACAAGGTCGACGCGCCTTCGGGCACCGCGCTCGGCCTCGGCCGCGCGGCAGCAGCCGGCCGCGGCGTCGCGCTCGATGCGGTGGCGCAGCGCGTGCGCGACGGCCACACCGGGGCGCGGCGGCGCGGCGACATCGGTTTCGCCAGCCTGCGCGGCGGCGACGTGGTCGGCGACCACAGCGTGATCTTCGCCACCGAGGGCGAGCGCCTGGAGCTGACCCACAAGGCCTCGAGCCGGGTGATCTATGCGCGCGGCGCGGTCAAGGCCGCGCTCTGGGGCCGTGGCAAGCCGGCCGGGCTCTATTCGATGAAGGACGTGCTGGGACTGGGCTGAGGCGCCGGGCCGCAGAAGCGCCGCGCCGGCTCTGGCGCCACCCGCGCCTTGGCCAGCGCCCGGCGCAGGGCGTTGGCCAGGTCGAGCCGCTCCTCCGGCGTCAGGAAATCGCCGATCGCCAGGGTCTTGCCGTGCGAGCGCAGCAACAGCTGGCTGTGGTGCGCCGGGGGATCGTCCATCAGCACCTGCAGCCAGGTCGGCTGGAAATGCCAGCTCTTGCGTTCGCCCCACTGGTTGACCCGTTGGACGGTCAGGTCGTTGCGGGTCAGGCGCACCACCTCGCGCAGGCGGGCGTGCCGGTAGTTGAGATGGAATGCCCCGTATATCAACAGAACGTCGAGTCCGAGGAAGCCGACCACCGGCCAGGCGCCGACCAGGAAGAAGAACAGGCCGGCTGCGAAGCTGACCGTGCAGACCGCCAGCATGAGCAGCAGGAAACCCTGCACCGACAGGCTGCGGTGCGGGGTCAGGACCGCGTCGAAAAGGACCTCGTCTTCCCGTTGGACGGCGTCGCTATTGGGTCCTTGCATAAGCCGATCATAGTGCGCCGGCTGCCGGGGCGTAAAGTCCGGCCCGGCCCGCAGCGTTAACCATGCCTGTGGGCAAGTCCGATCTCATCTGGAATTCCCGGGTCGTCGCCTGAGGCTCGGCCGGCTAGAGTGGCGCCCCATGAAGAAGGCCGATATCACCCTGTTCTACGACCGCCTCGCCGAGGCGATTCCGATTCCCAAGGGCGAGCTGGAGTTCATCAATCCCTACACGCTGCTGGTCGCCGTGGTGCTGTCGGCGCAGGCGACCGACGTCAGCGTCAACAAGGCGACGGCGCCGCTGTTCAAGCGCGTCGACACGCCGCGGAAGATGCTGCAGCTCGGCGAAGCGGGCTTGAAGGACTACATCAAGTCGATCGGCCTCTATAACTCCAAGGCCAAGAACATCATCACCCTCTCGCAGTTGCTGATCGAGCGGCATGGCGGCGCGGTGCCGGCGGACCGCGACGCGCTGGAGGCTCTGCCCGGCGTCGGCCGCAAGACCGCCAATGTGGTGATGAACATCGCCTTCCAGCATCCGACCATTGCCGTCGACACGCACATCTTCCGGGTCTGCAACCGCACCGGCCTGGCACCGGGCAAGACGCCGCTCGCCGTCGAACTGAAGCTGGAAAAGGTGACGCCGCCGCACCGCAAGCTGCACGCCCACCACTGGCTGATCCTGCACGGCCGCTATGTCTGCAAGGCACGCAAACCGGACTGCCCGCGCTGCGTGGTGCGCGATCTCTGCGCCTACAAGGCCAAGACGACGGTCGAAAGCGAGATCAAGCTGCGCCCGCCGGGCGTCAAGGCCGCCAAGGCGACACGCAAGACTGCGCACAAATCCGCCGGCACCCGCGCCGCGCGGCGCTGAGCGATGCCGCAGCAGTGATGTACAGACGCCCCCTCACCATAGGGGACTGTCCCCGCAGCAAAGCGGAGGGGGCTGTCCCCGACCGGTCTCGGCTTGCCGGGGACAGTCCCCTTCGGGTCCAGTCCCCTTAGGAAAGGCCTGTCGCGCAAGCTAAACAAGCGCGCCGGGCTTGCCGCTGCGGCTCCTGGCCGCGGCCTGCTGGGGCTCGCCTTCAGGAATCTCGAGGCCTGTTTCGGCGTCGTTTTCAGACTGTTCCGCCGTCGAAGCGTCGGCCTGCGCCGTCTGCCTGGGCACCGATTCACCCGCCTGGCTCAGAAGATCGACGTCGCCGGCGATGCGGCCGCCGCGCTCGATCTCCAGGTCAGCATAGCGGATGGTGCCCCGCAGCTCGCCGCTGGCGCGAAGCAAGAGGCGGCCGCGCACCGTCAGGCTGCCGTCGAAGCGGCCGCTGATCTCGGCCGCGTCGACCACGGCCGAGCCGAGGAACTCGCCGCTCTGGTTGATCTCCAGGCTGCTGCAGTCGTTCAGGTCGGCCTCGATGTGGCCCTCGACCACCAGGGTCTCGCATTTCTTGATTTCGCCGGCCAGGCGGATGCCGTGGCCCACCACCAGCTTGCGGCCGGAGCCGCCGGCGTCGCTTTCGCCTTGGGAGCCGGGCTGTGCCCCCGCCCCTGCACGCCCCTCGCCCTGAGCCCCGGGGCGTCGGATCGCCGCGGCCGCCTCGAAGGACCGTCGCGCCACCTCGTAGCTCGGCCGGACCCGGGTCTGCGGCGTGCTGGTCGGGCCGCGGCCCTCGCCTTCCGCCGGCAGGTGAGGCTCGCCATCGCCATGAGAGGGGCCGCCGTGGGCGGGGCCGCCCTGGGTAGGACCGCCGGATCCAGGCGGCTTGCGCTTACCGAACATGGAAGGCCTCCTCTTCGTCACGCCACGCCCTCACGCTTGGACAACCAGGCTGCTCTGGGCAAGTAGACTATTGGGCCGGCTGCGGGCTGGTCTCGGGCCCCCGCATCAGGCCGTGAAAGAGATGCACCAGAAAGCCGGTCGCGACAATCGGCGCCACCAGATTGACCAGCGGAATCGACAAAATAAAGGCGATGATCACCCCCGCCAGGAAAACCCGGCCGCGATTGCGCCGGCGCAGCCGCTTGGCGTCGGCGGATTGCAGGCGCCGCACCGCGACCATCTCGAAGTACTCACGCCCCAGAAGATAGCCGTTCAGGCCGTAATAGACAAAAAGGTTGAGCGGCGGCACGAACAGCAGCAGCAGGTAGAGGGGCAGGGCGAGCAGGTTGGCGCCGATCGTCACCAGGGCGAAGACCAGGGTGTCGACCGCGATCTCGCCCCAGGGCTGGCTGCGCGGCGCCGGCAGGTGCGGGGAGTGGCGCTCCTCCACCGCGTCGGCGATCTCGTCCAGAAACAGGCTGATGGCGATCGCCACCACAGCGGGGAAGAACAGGAAGCTGGCCAGGATCAGGCCGGCGATCGCCGCGGCATCGAACAGCCAGGTCAGCAGGTCGCGCCAGAAGCCGCCAACGTCCTGGCCGGCGATCCAGGCGGCGAGCAGGTCGCTCAGCCAGGCGAGGCCGAACCAGGCGCCCATCCACAGCACCACGAAGACTGCCAGCGACGTGCCGAGCGCCCGCAGCAGCACGCCGCGGAACGCCGGATCGCCGATCTGAGCGATGGTTCTGGTCAGGGCGGCCAGCATGAAGCCCCTGGTGTAGCGTGGCCAAGGCGCCCTCACAAGGGCGCCGCCGCCTTGCCGCCCTGCCGGCCCTGGCTATACTGCGCCGCCTAGTGTGCCGCTGACGGGACGAAAGAGGGGGACTGATGACGGATCGGGTCATCGATGTCGTGGGGATCGGCAATGCCATCGTCGACGTGCTGACGCAGGCGGACGAGGGCTTTCTCGCGCAGCAGAAGCTGCCCAAGGGCACCATGACCCTGATCGACGGTTCCCGCGCCGAGGAGCTCTATGACCTCATGGGTCCGGCGCGGGAGAGCTCCGGCGGCTCGGCCGCCAACACCATGGCCGGCCTGGCCTCGCTCGGCGGCCATGGCGCCTTCATCGGCAAGGTGCGCAACGACCAGCTCGGCGGCATCTTCCGCCACGACATCCGCGCCCCCGGGGTCGGCTTCGACACGCCGCCGGCCACCAGCGGCGCACCGACCGCGCGCTGCCTGATCTTCGTCACGCCGGATGCACAGCGCACCATGTGCACCTATCTTGGCGCCTGCGTCGAGCTCGGCCCCGAGCACATCGACGAAGCGCTGATCGCGCGCGCGCGGGTGACCTATCTCGAGGGCTATCTCTGGGACCCGCCGGGCGCCAAGGAGGCCTTCCTCAAGGCCGCTCGCATCGCGCACGAGTCGGGCCGCAAGGTGGCGCTCAGCCTGTCCGATCCCTTCTGCGTCGAGCGCCACCGCGAGGAGTTCCGCGAGCTGGTCGACGGCCACATCGACATCCTCTTCGCCAACGAGGTGGAGATCGGTGCGCTCTACGAAAGCCCCGGCTTCGACCAGTCTCTGCAGGCGGTGCGCGGGCGCTGCGACCTGGCGGTGCTCACGCGCAGCGAGAGGGGCGCGGTGATCCTGGCTGGCGACGAGGTACATGTGGTCGATGCCGAAAAGGTGGCGCAGCTGGTCGACACCACAGGCGCTGGCGATCTCTACGCCGCCGGCTTTCTCTACGGTTATACCCGCGGTTTGCCGCCCTACGACTGCGGCCGCATCGGCGCGATCGCCGCCGCCGAGGTCATCTCGCACTACGGCGCGCGGCCGGAGACCGCGCTCAAGGCCCTGGTCGCGCGTGAGATGGGAACTGTCTAGTCTCAGGCCATGATGGCTTTTGGGCGGTGCCGCGGTCTCGCAAGGCCTATCCACACACCACTGTCGTCCCGGGGCCTGTCCCCGGGACCCAATGGCGTTGGCGCGTGAATGTTTAGGCCATTGGGTCCCGGCAACAAGTGCCGGGACGACAGCCTTGGCTGTGGCAAGGGCGAGCTTTTCCTTCCAGCCGAATCAAAGTGATCGCACCGCGCTTCAGAGGCCGCTCAGCAGCGCGCTCAGATAGCCGCGGTAGGCGGCCGAGGTGTGGTGGAAGTTGCCGTAGGGATCGCCCACGATCAGCGTCTGTCGCTTCTCCGTCAGCCCCTCGGCCATCTCCCGTCCGAGGCGCGCGGCGAGCAGCCCGCGGGTCTCGATCTCCCAGGCCTCGAGCGAGTCCCAGCCGGGCACGGCGGCGCTCGGGCCGTCGACCCGCGCGGTTATGGCGTCGAGCCGCTCGATCTGCCGCTCGACGAACTGCAGGTCCCAGCCGACGCCGTTGGAGCCGTGGGTGGCCGACTGGTCCTGGGCGCTTTCCGGCAGCGCCGCCTGCTGCGTCGTCTCGTGCTGCGCTTCGTCCTGCTGGTGCGTCGCGTCGCTTTCGTCCCGGAGCGGGATCAGGGGCCCGCCCGCCGCGCCGCTGGGCACCTCGACCGCGCTCTCTCCGGCAAGAGCCGTCTCGGCAGCGACGGTCTCGGACTCATCGGCCGCCGCCTTCGCTGTCAGCCTGCCCTTGCCCGGGGCTTCCGGGGCGAGGTCGTTCTGCACCGCATCCGCGTCCTTCGCCACAGTTGCCTCGTCAGCCGCGGGCATTCCGGGACGCTCGGTCGCACGCAGCGCCGCGAGCAGCGCGTCGCTCGCCAGGCCGGTGATCTCGCGGCCGCTTTCGATCTCGAAAGCCTGGATGGCGCCGCGGGTCAGCCGGTCGAGGCTGCCGAGCCGCCAGTCCAGCTCATAGCCGAGCCGGGCCAACTCGCCCTGAATCGCCGCCACCAGGGCCGCGTCCTGCGCGCCGCCGGGGGTGCCGGGCGCGGTTTCCGCCGTGCGCGCCTCGCGCGCCTGCCGCTCGCCCCGCTTGCCGCTCAGCAGGGCGGCGACCACGGCAATCTGTTCCGCTGTCAGCTTGCCAGCGAGCGCATCGCGACGCTCGACGACGTCGTCGCGGATCTCGCCAGGCGACAGGTTCTCGACCGCCAGGCTGTACCAGCGGTAGGCCTCGGCCAGATCCTGCGGCGTGCCGCGGCCGCCTTCGTAGATCTCGCCCAGGCTGAACTGGGCGACGGCGATGTCCTGCTCGGCCGCGTTGCGGTACCACCAGATCGCTTCCTGGGTGTTCTGCGGCACGCCCTGGCCGTAGTCGTACATGAAGCCTAGGGTGAACTGGGCCCCTGGCTCGCCCTTCTCGGCCAGCGGCCGCAGTTCCCTGTAAGCGGTATCGTAGTCGCCGTCCGCGAAGGCCTGCATGCCTTCGTCGTAGCCGGCACCGGCGCGGCCTGCGGTCGCCAGACAGATCACGACTGCCGCCACGATGGAGAGGCTCCTGGTCATGCGGCACCAGCCATTTCGCCGGCGGCCAAGCACGCGGCTTGAGGCCCTCCGGCCCCGCCGCGCCACGCTACCTGCTGCGCGCATCGTCTCCGTGCTCCCTGCAATGGCACGGGGGCGCGATTATTAACCTTAACAGGCGCTTAGCCTGTACCTGCCGCGGCTCTCCGGCCGTCTTCGCACCATCCCGCCCCTAGGATAGAGTAATGAGCATGCAATGGGAAAGCGCCATGAGCAGTGACCGCAATCACCGAATTGAGCTTTTCCAGGGCGACATCACGCGTCTCGAGGTCGATGCCATCGTCAATGCGGCGAACGAAGGGCTGCGGCCCGGCGGCGGGGTCTGCGGCGCCATCCACCGCGCCGCGGGCCAGGAGCTGGCAGAGGCTTGCGCAAAGCTCGGCCACTGCCCGACAGGCGAGTCCCGCGCGACCGACGGCTATCGCCTGAAAGCCAGGCGGGTGATCCATAGCGTGGGGCCGGTCTGGGGCGGCGGCGACCGCGACGAGGACGGCCTGCTCGCCTCCTGCTATCGCACGGCGCTCAAGATCGCCCGGCAGGAGGGCCTGAAGTCGATTGCCTTCCCGGCGATCTCGACCGGCGTCTACGGCTTCCCGCTCGAGCGCGCGACCAGGATCGCGGTCGAGACGGTGCGCGACTTCCTGGCCGAGGACAGCGCCATCGACAAGGCCATCTTCGTCGTCTTCGGTGCGGATGCGGAGCGGGCCTACCGGAATGAGCTGGGTCTCTGACCTAGGTCATTGGCGGGCGGGCGCGTCCTTGCCAGAGTGACACCCGCGTGCGAAGGGAACTGCCACGGCTGTTCGGACCGAGATGAGACTTAGTCTTCTGTTGTTCGCTTTGTTGATGCCCCCCTCCCTAACCCTCCCCCTCAAGGGGGGAGGGAAAGTATGCGCGGCTGCAATAGCTTGCTTACCTCCCCCCTTGAGGGGGAGGTCGGCGCATAGCGCCGGGAGGGGGGCTGGCGCGAAGCGCCGAAAAGGCTTGTTGCTACGCCCCCGGCCCGGCCACGCTCAACGTGCTGCTGCACGAGGCGAGCTGTCCATCTTCAATGGATCGCTGCTCTCTTCACAGGCCAGTGCGGGCGTCGCCGCCACATGACCGTCCGCAATCTCGACTCGCTCTTCAAGCCGCGCTCGGTGGCCCTGGTCGGCGCCAGCAAGCGCGCCGGCTCGGTCGGCGCCGTGGTGGCGCGCAACCTGTTCCACGCCGGCTTCGAGGGGCCGATCCTGCCGCTCAACCCGACGCAGGCGGCGATCGAGGGCGTCCTGACCTACAACAGCGTCGCCGCGCTGCCGCTGGCGCCCGACTTGGCGGTGATCGCCACGCCGCCCGACACGGTGCCGGGGCTGATCGCCGAGCTGGCCGAGCGCGGCACGCGCGGCGCGGTGGTCATCACCGCCGGCTTCGGCGAGGGCGGCAGCGAAGCCGGCGAGGCGCGCCGAAGCGCGATGCTGCAGGCGGCGCGTCCGCACCTGCTGCGCGTCGTCGGGCCGAACTGTCTCGGTATCATGGTGCCCGGCGTCGGGCTTAACGCCAGCTTCAGCCATGTCGCCCCTTTGCCTGGCGATCTCGCCTTCCTGACCCAGTCGGGCGCGCTGGTGACGGCGATGCTCGACTGGGCGACGCCGCGCGGCATCGGCTTCTCACAGATCGTCTCGCTCGGCGACATGAGCGACGTGGACTTCGGCGACATGCTGGATTATCTGGCGCGCGATTCCGGCACGCGCGCCATCCTGCTCTACGTCGAGGCCGTGACGCACGCGCGCAAGTTCATGTCGGCGGCGCGCGCCGCGGCCCGCACCAAGCCGGTCATCGTCATCAAGGGCGGGCGCCACGCCGAGGGCGCCAAGGCGGCGGCTTCGCACACCGGCGCGCTGGCCGGCAGCGACGCCGTCTATGACGCCGCCTTCGCGCGCGCCGGCATGCTGCGCGTCTTTACGCTCGACGAGCTGTTCGACGCCGCCGAGACCCTGGCGGCGCTCGGGGCCCGCGCGGCGCGCACCACCAGCGGCGACCGCCTGGCCATCCTGACCAACGGCGGCGGCGCGGGCGTTCTGGCGACCGACGCGCTGATCGAGTCCGGCGGCCGTCTGGCCGCGCTCTCGCCCGAGACCTTGAAGGCCCTGGACGCCGCGCTGCCGGTGACCTGGAGCCGCGGCAACCCGGTCGATATCATCGGCGACGCCCAGGGCGACCGCTATGCCGCGGCGCTGGAGGCGCTGCTCGGCGAGCGCGCGGCCGATGCGATCCTGGTGATCAACTGCCCTACGGCTGTCGCCTCCTCGAGCGACGCTGCGCGCGCTGTGGTCGACGCGCTTGCGAAGCACGAGCCGCGCCCCGTGTTCACCAACTGGCTCGGCAGCGAAGCGGCGCGCGAGGCGCGCGCACTCTTCGCCCAGGAACGCATCCCGACCTACGAGACGCCGGAGCAGGCGGTGCGTGCCTTCCTGCACCTGGCGCGCTACCGGCGCAACCAGGATCTGCTGACCGAGACCCCACCTTCGCTGCCCGGCCACTTCACGCCCGACACGGCGGCGGCGCGCCGGGTGATCGCCACGGCGCTCGCCGAAGACCGCGCCTGGCTGGGCGAGCCGGAGGCCAAGCGCGTGCTCGCCGCCTACGGTATCCCGGTGCTGGCGGCCGAGACCGCGGCCGACCCGGCCGAAGCGGCGGCGAAGGCGAAAGCGATCGGCGGGCCGGTCGCGCTCAAGATCCTGTCGCCCGACATCACGCACAAGAGCGACCTGGGCGGCGTCACCCTCGACTTGGCGGGGGCCGAGACGGTGCGCGCGGCGGCCGAGGCGATGCAGGCGCGCGTCGGCAAGGCGGCGCCCGGGGCACGCCTCGAGGGCTTCATCGTCGAGGCCATGTGTCGGCGGCGCGGTGCCGAGGAGCTGATCCTCGGCATCGTCGAGGACGCGCAGTTCGGCCCGGTGGTGCTGTTCGGCCATGGCGGCACGGCGGTCGAGGTGATCCGCGACAAGGCGCTCGCCCTGCCGCCGCTCAATCTCAACCTGGCACACGCCCTGATGGCGCAGACCCGCGTCCATCGCCTGCTGCAGGGCTATCGCGACCGTCCGGCCGCCGACCTAGAGGCCATCGCGCTTACGCTGATCAAGCTGGCGCAGCTCGCCGCCGACATCGCCGAGATCGTCGAGGTCGACATCAACCCGCTCCTGGCTGACGCCGAGGGGGTGATCGCGCTCGACGCGCGCATCAAGGTGCACGGCGTGGTGCCGCCGCTGGTCGCCAACCCGGCCGCGCGGCTCGCCATCCGGCCCTATCCCAAGTCGCTGGAACAGCAGGCGACGCTGCCGGACGGACAGGCGGTCTTCCTGCGGCCGATCCGGCCCGAGGATGCACCGGCCCTGCGCGCCGCCTTCCGCGCGTTGAAGCCGGAGGACGTGCGACTGCGTTTCTTCAGCGCCATGTCCGAGATGAGCGAGGCGCAGGCCAAGCGGCTCAGCCAGATCGACTACGATCGAGAGATGGCGCTGGTGGCGCTCGACCCCGATGACGAGAGCGACGGCTGGGGCATCGCCCGGCTGATCGCCGATCCTGACAACCTGCGTGGCGAGTTCGCCATCGTCGTGCGCTCCGATCGCCAGGGCCACGGGCTCGGCCAGCTGTTGATGGAGCGGCTCATCGCCTATGCCAGATCGCGCGGCACCGGCGAGATCTGGGGCGACGTGCTGGCTGAGAACCAGCGCATGCTGGCGCTCGCCAAGGAGCTCGGCATGACAGTCACGCCCCTGCCCGACGACCCCTCGGTCGTCCGGGTCTCGCTGTCGCTTGCGAAGCCCGACCAGCGCACCGCAAAGTCATAACGCAGCGAATCACCCTCACCCTCCCAAGCGTCCTGCGGCCGCTTGGGCCCCTCCCTCTCCCCTCGAGGGAGAGGGAAAAAAGTGGCACGCCTGTTTGCTCCCCTCTCCCTCGGAGGGGAGAGGGAGGGGCCCATCGCGCAAGCGATGGGAGGGTGAGGGTGAAAAGAAGGGACTTGGGAGTCGCTTAGCCGTTGCTGGCGATGTCGTTCAGCTCGCGCGGGCGGTCGAGGGCGTAGCCGGCCGAGCGGACGGTGCGGATCAGGTCGGTCTCCGAGCCGTTGTTGAGCGCCTTGCGCAGACGCCGGATGTGCACGTCGACGGTGCGGGGCTCGACGTAGACGTCGCGACCCCAGACCGAATCGAGCAGCTGCTCGCGACTGAACACCCGGCCCGGATGCTGCATCAGATAGCGCAGCAGTCGGAACTCGGTCGGCCCAAGGTGGATGTCGCGGCTGCCGCGGCGCAGGCGGTGCGCGGCCAGGTCCATCACCAGGTCCTCGTACTCGAGCGTCTCCGACGACATGGCCGGCTGGGCGCGGCGCAGTACGGCGCGCATGCGGGCGATCAGCTCGGCCGGCGAAAAGGGCTTGGTGACGTAGTCGTCGGCACCGGCGTCGAGCCCGCGCACCTTGTCGCCCTCCTCGCCCTTGGCGGTCAGCATGATGATCGGCACGTCCCGGGTCGCAGGCAGGCGGCGGATGCGGCGGCAGACCTCGATGCCCGACATCAGCGGCAGCATCCAGTCGAGCAGGATGATGTCCGGCGTCTCTTCCTCGATCAGAACCAGGGCTTCCTCGCCGTCGCTCGCCTCGCTCACGCGGAGGCCCTCGCGTTCGAGGTTATAGCGCAGCAAGGTGACCAGTGCCGGTTCGTCCTCGACGATCAGCACCAAAGGCTTCATCGTCTCGTCTCCTTCTTCCCCGACTCAGCGGCGCTGGACTGGTCCTTTGCGGTCTCGCCCTCGGGGGCCTGGACCAGCTGGAAGCTGGTCTCGTCGCCCTTGGGCCGCCGGCCCTCCATGCGCCGGCCGGTGACCATGTAGTGGATGGTCTCGGCGATGTTGGTGGCGTGGTCGCCCATGCGCTCGATGTTCTTGGCGATGAACAGCAGGTGGGTGCAGGGCGTGATGTTGCGCGGGTCCTCCATCATGTAGGTCAGCAGCTCGCGGAACAGGCCGGTGTACATCTCGTCGACTTCCTCGTCGCGCAGCCAGACGTCGATGGCCTTCTCCGCGTCGCCGGCGATGTAGGCGTCGAGGGTGTCCTTGATTATGCTCTGCGCCAGCCCGGCCATGCGCGGGATCGCGGAGGCCGGCGGCACCG
>JBHJOF010000252.1:0-15728 GCA_050330055.1 Kiloniellales bacterium | reverse complement strand
CCGCCGCTCATCCGGGCTTCCTGCTGCTGACCGCCGGCTTCTTCGTCTGCGGCTTCCACCTGGCCTTCGTCGCCGTGCACCTGCCGGCCTATCTCTCCGACCAGGGCATGCCGGCCTGGCTGCCCGCCGCGGCGCTGACGCTGGTCGGCCTCTGCAACATCGTCGGCACGGTGATCTGCGGCTGGCTCGGCGACCGCCATCGCAAGTCCGGCGTGCTGAGCCTGCTCTACCTGGCGCGCGCCGTGATCTTCCTGCTGTTCCTGCTGGTGCCCGTGAGCGAGGCCTCGGTGCTGGCATTCGCCGCCGCCATGGGCTTCCTCTGGCTCGGCACCGTGCCGCTGACCAGCGGCGTGGTGGCGGCGATCTTCGGGCCGGCCTATCTCTCGATGCTGTTCGGCATCGTCTTCCTGAGCCACCAGGTCGGCGGCTTCCTCGGCGCCTGGATCGCCGGCACGCTCTACGACGCCTTGGGCAACTACGACGTCATGTGGTGGGCGAGCGTCGCGCTCGGGCTGCTGTCGGCGGCGCTGCACTGGCCGATCGACGAGCGACCGCTGGCCCGGCCGGCGGCGGCTGTGCCGGCAATCTAGAGAAAATATATACAGAATATATAATTACCACGATATTCTCACCTTCTGCTTGATCTGCGTTGTCCGCCGCTGTATTCTCCCTTGAATCAAGCGCGTAGGTTAGAGGTATTATTATACCTCTTTCTAAGCTTCCAGGTGGCAGGCGTTTTTACGCGTTGACAGGCCGGCCGCGCTCGCCTAGAACCTCGCGCGCCGGGCCCGCCGCCAAAGGCCGCCCGGGCCCCACACTGTCCTGGTTGGAACGCCATGAAGACCTATTCCGCACGGCCGGCCGACGTCGAGAAGAAGTGGCTCCTGATCGACGCCGAGGGCCTGGTGCTCGGCCGGCTTGCCAGTCAGGTCGCCAAGATCCTGCGCGGCAAGCACAAGCCGACCTTCACCCCGCACGTCGACTGCGGCGACAACGTCATCGTCATCAACGCCGAGAAGGTGCAGCTGACCGGCAAGAAGTCCGGGGACAAGACCTACTACTGGCACACCGGCTATCCGGGCGGCATCAAGGAGCGCCGCGCCGGTCAGGTGCTGGCCGGCCGCTATCCGGAGCGGGTCATCCTCAAGGCGGTCGAGCGCATGATCCCGCGCGGACCGCTCGGCCGCCAGCAGATGACCAATCTGCGGGTCTACAAGGGGCCCGAGCATCCGCACGCGGCGCAGCAGCCCGAGCCGCTCGACATCGCGGCGATGAACCCGAAAAACGCCCCGAAGAACACGAGGAGCGCCTGAGCATGGCCGAGGAAACCCAGAGCCTGACCGACCTGAGCCAGCTCGGCGAGGCGGCCGGCATGGCGGCGCCGGGCGAAGCCGAGCAGCGCCAGCCGCAGCTCGACGCCCAGGGCCGCTCCTACGCCACCGGCAAGCGCAAGGACGCGGTCGCGCGCGTCTGGCTCAAGCCCGGCTCCGGCCGCATGACGGTCAACGGCCGCGAGCTCGAAATCTATTTCGCGCGGCCGGTGCTGCGCATGGTGATCAACCAGCCCTTCGCCGCGGTCAGCCGCGTCAACCAGTACGACGTCTTCTGCACGGTGACCGGCGGCGGCCTCTCGGGCCAGGCCGGCGCGGTGCGCCACGGCATCTCCAAGGCGCTGACCCGCTTCGAGCCGACCCTGCGCCCGGTGCTGAAGCAGGGCGGCTTCCTGACCCGCGACCCGCGCGTCGTCGAGCGCAAGAAGTACGGCAAGCGCAAGGCGCGGCGCAGCTTCCAGTTCTCCAAGCGCTAAAAGGCGCTGGATCGACCCCTCAGGACGGGTCACAGGGAGAACGGGCCGTCCCGAAAGGGGCGGCCCGTTTCGCTTGCGGCGGAGAGGGAACTGTCCCCTTGCCAGGCGGGTCGAACTTGCACGCAGTTTTCAATTGCGCTGCAGGTACAGTCCCCTGGCCCGAGGGGGCTGTCCCCGAATGGGGACTGTCCCCGGGGGACCGCGCAGCGGACCGGGGACAGGCCCCTCCGCTGCGCTGCGGGTACAGTCCCCTGCGCCCGGGAAACCGCGCTTTGCCTTACCGTGTCGCTTCGTCCACTAGCGCAGCTCGAT
Organism: Kiloniellales bacterium; assembly: GCA_050330055.1. Taxonomy (GTDB): domain Bacteria; phylum Pseudomonadota; class Alphaproteobacteria; order Kiloniellales; family JAKSDN01; genus JBHJOF01. The sequence continues at coordinate 13,609 of JBHJOF010000252.1, read as the reverse complement.
GGTGACGCGCCGGCTGTCCGGCTCCGGCGTGCCGGGTGACGCAGCCTGGGCGCCATGCCAGGAGACCTCGATCGCCTCGATGGAGACGCCGCGGGCGATCAGCGCATCGGCGACTGCCTCGGCCCGCAGCTTGGAGAAGCGCATGTTCTGCCGCTTGCTGCCGGTGCCGTCGGCATAGCCAGCGACGACGAAGGTGCTGGCGCCGAGCGCATGGGCCGCCGCCACCGCGTCGTCGATGGTGCTCTCTTCGGCGTCGCCCATGAGCCAGCTCGCGTTGGCGAAATAGAGCGCGTAGCTGCCGGGCATCGCCGGGAGGGCGGGCTCGCCGGCGGGCGGCGGGACGGTCTCGCCGGTGTCGCCGGCTGCCATGGCCGGTTGCGCCTCCGGCTCGCGCATCTCGCTGTCGGGCTCCGCGGCCGTGGCGCAGCCGACCAGAATCACGAGGAGGCCCCAGACCCCAAGGCTCCTGATGGTCATCGCTCAGCTCCCTGTGCGGATAGGGGGCGGCCGGGCTTCCTGCCCGGCCACGCCCCCGGTCGGCGTTCATTTTGGCCCTGGCCGTGCGGCGCCGGCAAGGGCCCCGATTGTCGTGACGGATCGGGCATTTACCGGCCGACGTTGCTATGCTAGCGAGCGGCTCCTGAACGCGGCCGGGGCAACCAGGGGGGCAACCAGAGGGAAGGGCCATGACCGGACTGATCCGCTCCTTTGCAGGCAAGCATCCACGGCTCGACCCGGAGGCCTTCGTCGCCGAGACCGCCGTGGTGATCGGCGACGTCGAGGTCGGGCCAGGCTCGTCGGTCTGGTACGGCTGCGTGCTGCGCGGCGACCTGCACCGCATCACGATCGGCCGCGGCAGCAACATCCAGGACGGCACGGTGATCCATGAGAACAGCGACCGCGATGGAGACGGCGGCATGCCGACGACGATCGGCGACGAGGTGGTGATCGGCCACATGGCGCTGATCCACGCCTGCACCCTGGGCGACCGCTCGTTCGTCGGCATGGGCGCCATCGTCATGGACGGGGCGGTGGTCGAGCCCGATGCCATGGTCGCCGCCGGCGCCCTGGTGACGCCGCGCAAGCTGGTCAGGAGCGGCGAGCTCTGGGCCGGCCGGCCGGCGCGCTTCCTGCGCAAGCTGGGCGAGGCCGAGCTGGCCGAGCGCGCCTACATCGCCCGTCACTACGCCGAGCTCGCCGCCGCCTACCTGGCCGAGCGGCGGGATTGAGGGCGGGGCCGGACGAGGTACGGCGATGGCCCGTCGCCTGCGCTCCAGGCTTCGCAAGGCCGGCAAGCCGGGCAACGGCAAGACGGGAACGCGCAACCCGCTGGCGCCGCACCTGCGCCGCCGCGGCCACGCGGTGTTGCCCTCGGCCCGCCTCTACCGCCGCCGCGGCAAGCACAAGAAAACGCCGCAGGGCGGAAGCGAAGGGTGAGACGAGTCCTGATTAACACCTCCTATTATTCTGAAATTACTAGTTAATTTCGAACTGCTCGGAAGCCTCACTGTTGGCACAGCAAAGCCACGGAACCGGCCCTGGTTCGCGCCATTGTTCTATTGATCGGCCGGGAGTCCGCTCTCGGGCTTCCGGCGCTGCTGCTAGGGAGGGAGACGACAATGTCTATCAGAACGATACTGACCCCCTTCACGAAGGATTCCGACACACCTTCGGTCCGGATGGCGCTCGCGCTTGCCAAGGAGTTGGAGGCGCACGTCGACGGTATTTATGTCGAGCCGCCGCAGCGCAGCGTGCCGGTAACTGCGCACGTGCCGGCCATGTCCGCGGTTGGCGTGGGCGGGTACGGCGCGGCCGTCACGACCTCCCGCGGTCCGGCGACGCCGGACCCGGTCGCCGAGGCGACCCGCGTGCGCGACCAGTGGGCCAGCGCGGCGAAGTCGCATTTCGAGCAGCTCTGCCACAAACACGAGGTGCGCTTCCTCGATACGGACCAGCCGGATCGGCGGGGGGCTCATCCGCTGCCGTGCGCCTCCTACCGGCGCGAGGCCGGCTCCATGGAGCAGGTCATCAGTCAGCATGCCCATGCCTACGATATGATGGTGACCGAGAGCGCCGCGGTCGCTCCGGAGGCGAAGCCGGCCCGTGCCGCGATCGACACGGCGCTGCTGCAGTCCGGCCGGCCGGTGCTGCTGGCGCCGATTCACCCGCCGGAGAACCTCGACGGGCGCGTCCTGGTGGCCTGGAACGGCAGCCCGCAATGCTGGCACGCCCTGAGCACCGCCTTGCCGTTCATGACCAAGGCCAAGGAGGTGGTGCTGTTCCACGCCGGCAAGGACGGCTGGACCGAACGCCAAGAGGAGGAGAGGGCGGCGGATTACCTGGCCTGGCACGGCATCAAGGCCGAGGTGGTGCAGCACGAGCCGGGCGAAGTCGGTGTCGCCGACTACCTGATGTCGCAGTGCAACGAGCGGCAGGTCGGACTGATGGTGATGGGCGCCTATTCGCACAGCCCGCTGCGCGAGCGGCTTCTGGGCGGCGTCACCCTTTCCATGCTGACCCGCTCCGCCGCGACGCCGGTGCTGATGGTGCACTGAGCGCCGGGAGTCAATCCGGGAAATAAGGGGACAGAAAATAAGGGGACAGTATACTTAATTCCAAAGAATTAAGTATACTGTCCCCTGATTTCCCCGTCGCCGTTTCCTTCACGAAACCCCGCAAAGCGTCCCCGATCGCCTTGCGCCAGGCGCCGTGCCGCTCGAGACGCCGACGAGCGCTCGCCAAGCCGTTTAGCCGGCCTCTCCTGAGGTGGGCGGCGGCATCAAGTGAATGCCTTCGGCGAGCAGCGATACCGCCACCTCGACGCCCTCGGCAATGCCGTTGCGTCGCGCCACGTGCAGCGGCACAGAGAAATGGAGCGGCAGGCTCGGGTCGTTGCGGGGGCGCAGCGTCAGATGCGCCGTCTGCCCGATCACCAGCACGGTTTCGATGGTCCCGGCAACCGGGTTCTCGTGCTCGCCGCGTGACGGACGATCACGGCGGTGCAGCACCACGAAGCCGTCGGGGATGACCCAAGAGACCTGCTGGCCTAGTGTCAGTTCCGGCCTTGCCGCTGCCTCGATCGTCAGACCTGCCCATTCGATGATCGTCAGGACGCCCGGCTCGTGCCCGGAAACCGTGGCCTCGAACAGATTGCGGAGATCGACCAGCCGGGCGACCTCGGCCGATAGGGGACGGGTCGTCACCTCTTCGGGCCTCCCCGTCTGGATCGTGCGGCCGCGATGAAGCACGGCCATGCGGTCCGCGAGCATGAGCGCTTCATCGAGATCATGGGTGACCAGGACCACCGGCATGTTGAGCGCCCGGCGCAGTTCGGCAATCTCGCGGTAAAGCCGCTGGCGGGTCGCCTTGTCGACCGCGGAAAAGGGCTCGTCGAGAAGCAGGACCTTGGGCTCGCGGGCCAAGGCCCGCGCCACCGCCACGCGTTGCTGCTGGCCGCCGGAGAGTTCCGCGGGGCGACGCCGCTCGAGTCCCGACAGGTGGACGAGCTCCAGTATGGTGCTGGCGCGCGCTTCGCGCTCACCGGCCGGAAGGTGCCCCATTGCCGCCATGACGTTGCCGAGCGCCGTCATGTGCGGAAACAAGGCATAGCTCTGGAACACCAAGCCGACGGAGCGGCGCTGCGGCGGGACGTGAATCCCTTCGGCATTGGAGACCCATGTCTCGTCGTTGACACGAATGGTCCCCTGCTTCGGTCGGTAAGTGCCGGCGATCGATCTGAGAATCGTCGACTTGCCGCTGCCGGACGGGCCGACCAGGGCCAGGACCTCGCCGGGCGCGCAGGAAAACGCCGCCGCCAGGGGGATCGGTGCAGACTGGTTCAGCTCGACGGAGAGGCCCTCCATCGCGCTCACCCGAGCCGCCGGCCGACCCGGCGCGAAAAGGCATAGGTGAGGGCAATGGTGGCGAGCGAGATGGCGAGAAGCAGCGCCGACATCCGACCGGCGGCCGCGTCGTCGAAGGCCTGCACCCGGTCGTAGATCGCAATCGCGATGGTCTGGGTCTCGCCGGGGATCGAGCCGCCGACCATCAGCACGATGCCGAACTCGCCCAGCGTGTGGGCAAAGCTCAGGACCATGGCCGTCAGGATGCCCGGCCAGGCAAGCGGCAGCTCGACCTTCAGAAGCGCTTGCCAGGGCGACATGCCGCAGCAGGTGGCAGCCTCGCGCACATCGAGCGGGATTGCCTCGAAGCCGCGCTGCATCGGCTGGATGGCGAAGGGGAGGTTGAAGACGATCGAGGCGAGCAGCAGGCCCTCGAAGGTGAAGACGAGCTGCCGGCCGAACGCCGCCTGCCAGAGCTGTCCGATGGGCGAGGCCGCGCCGAAGGCGACCAGCAGGTAGTAGCCGAACACCGTTGGCGGCAACACCAGCGGCAGGGCGACAAGGGCTTCGACCAGGCCCTTGCCGGCAAAATCGCGGTAGGCGAGCCGGCGCCCCAAGGCGATGCCGACCGGCAACAGGAAGAGAACCGTAAAGGCGGCAAGCCGCAATGACAGCCAGAGCGCGGTCCAGTCCATCTCGCTTCCTCCGTCGGTCGGTCTGGTTCAGCTGGTCTCGCCCGGCAGGACGAAGCCGTACTTCCGGAAGATCGCGCGCGCGGCCGGCTGCCGGAGGTAGGCGTAGAAGCGCTCCGCGACCGGCCCGGCGTCCTTCAGCAGCACCATTCTCTGCCGCAGCGGCGCGTGCCAGTCCTCTGGAATGAGCGCGTAGGAGCCGAGCCTGGACAGGGTCGGCGCCAGCGCGAGCGAATAGGCGATGATGCCGCCCTGCGCGTTCGCCGAGGTGGCGAACTGCGCCGCCTGGCTGACGTTCTCGCCGAGCACGAGATAGGGTTGGATCTTGTCCCAAAGCCACTTGTGCCGCAGCGCCTCTTCGGCCCGCTTGCCGTAGGGCGCGTGGTCCGGATTGGCGATGGCGAAGCGTCTCACGCGGCCATCGGCGAGCGCGGCCGAAAGGTCGGCGAGCGAGCCGTCCGCTTTAAGCGGCGAGCCGTTCGGGACCATGAGGACGATCCGGCCCACCGCGTAAGGCGCGCCCTCGTCGCGGGTGAAGCCGTCGCGGGCAAGGCCCAGCACGTAGCTCTCGTCTGCGGAAAGATATATCTGAAAGGGCGCTCCCTGGCGGATCTGGCGCGCAAAGTTGCCGGACGAGCCGAACGTCAACTTGACCGACGCGCCCGCGTCCTGCTTGAAGACGGCCGCGATCTCCTCCAGCGCGAAGCGCAGATCGGACGCGGCGGCGACAACCGGCTCATCCGCTTGTCCCGAAGCAGACTCGCCGGCCACCAGCGCGAGGGTCGCGGCCGCGGCAAAGGCGACGAACAGGCGACGGTCCAGGGGGCGTTGGAGCACCGGCAGCCTTCCCTCTCGACATGTACGTTTATACATATCGAAGAATCGGAAAGCCCCGTCAATCGCTATGTCGAATTGGACAAGTCGCGGATGATGTCACGGAGTTTCGCCATTTCCTTCGCGATCGCTTTCTCCGTCAGGGACTCCATGCGCCGGTAGCTGTCCAGCACAAGCGCGCCGGTGGGGGTGAGCACCGCCCCGCCGCGCGTCCGGCCGCCGCGGCTGGTCTCGACCAGCGGCGCCTTGAAGCAGCGGTTCATGGTTTCGACCAGCAGCCAGGCACGCTTGTAGCTCATGCCCATGCGCCGCCCGGCCGCCGCGATCGAGCCCGTCTCTTTGATGCCCTCGAGGATATCCGCCTTGCCCGGCCCAATGGCGACGTCCGGTTCGACCACCACCCGCAGCCGCGCGCCGACCTGCTTGTTTCCGGCCTTCATGCCCGCAATCTACACCTGTCGGCGCCCGAAGCCAGCCGTCACCGCTTGCCTTGGGCCGAGCGCCGGGCTGAGGGCCGGGGAAATAAGGGGACAGGAAATAAGGGGGAAATAAGGGGACAGTATACTTAATTCCTTGGAATTAAGTATACTGTCCCCTTATTTCTGCTGGCGCCGGTTGCCGCGCTGGGTGACGTGATGCGGCAGGCCGGGCACCACGATGCGGGCCAGTCGCGCCATGCCTCAGCCTAGCGCGGCCTGGCGCGCAGGGGAATTGGTTATACTGTCCCCGTATTTCCCGTCGCCTTCTCCTTCACATAGCTGCCCGGGGCCTCCTCGATGACCTTGAGCTTGCCGTCCCCGGGCACCCGGGCGGGGACCTGGTCGCCGCTCTTCTTGGCGACCCACGTGAGCCACTCCGGCCACCAGGAGCCCTTGTGCTCCTTGGCGCCGCGCAGCCACTCGTCGGGGTCGGGCGGGTTCTCGGGGTTGGTCCAGTGCGAGTACTTGCCCGCGGCCGGCGGGTTGACCACGCCGGCGATGTGGCCGGAGGCGGCCAGCACGAACCTGACCGGGCCCTGGTAGAGCTGCGTCGCCGCGTAGGTCGACTGCCAGGGCGCGATGTGGTCCTCGCGGGTCGACAGCAGGAAGGCGGGGGTCTTGATCCTGGTGAGATCGATCGGCACGCCCTTGAGGGTGATGCCGCCCGGCTCGACCAGCAGGTTCTCCTGGTACATGCGGCGCAGGTAGAAGCTGTGCATGGCGGCCGGCATGCGCGTCGAATCGGAGTTCCAGTACAGAAGGTCGAAGGGGAAGGGGTCCTTGCCCAGAAGATAGTTGTTGACCACGAAGGACCAGATCAGGTCGTTGGCGCGCAGCATGTTGAAGGTGGTCGCCATGTCGGCGCCTTCGAGATAGCCCTGCTCGCTCATGCGCTCCTCGAGCGCGGTCAGCTGCTCCTCGTCGATGAAGACGCCGAGCTCGCCGGCCTCGTTGAAGTCGACCATGGCGGTGAGGAAGGTGGCGCTCTCGATGCGCTTGTCCTTCCTGGCCGTCATGTAGGCCAGCGTGCAGGCGAGCAGGGTGCCGCCCAGGCAATAGCCGACCACGTTGACCTGCGTCTCGCCGGTCGCCTGCTCGATGGCGTCGAGCGCCGCCAGCGGGCCCTCCATCATGTAGTCCTCGAAGGTCTTCTGGGCCAGGCGCGCGTCCGGGTTGACCCAGGAGACGACGAAGACCGTCAGGCCCTGCTCGAGCGCCCACTTGATGAAGGAGTTCTTCTCGCGCAGATCCAGGATGTAGAACTTGTTGATCCAGGGCGGGATGATCAGCAGCGGCCGTTGATAGACCGTCTCGGTCGTCGGCTGGTACTGGATGAGCTGCATCAGGTCGTTCTGGTACACCACCTTGCCCGGCGTCACGGCGATGTTCTTGCCGACCTCGAAGGCCTCGTAGTCGGTCATCTTGATGGCTAGGCGGCCCTTGCCGCGCTCCAGGTCGTCGAGCAGGTTCTGCAGCCCCTTGACCAGGTTCTCGCCGCCCGACTCCAGGGTGGCGCGCAGCACCTCCGGGTTGGTCATGATGAAGTTGGAGGGCGCCATGGCGTCGACCAGCTGGCGGGTATAGAAGTCGACCTTCTTGGCCGTCTTGTCGTCCATGCCCTCGACCTCCTGCACGGTCGACTGCAGCCAGCGCGCGGTCAGCAGGTAGGACTGCTTGATGAAGTCGAAGAGCTGGTTCTCGTCCCAGGCCGGGTCGAGGAAGCGGCGGTCGCCGCGCTCCGGGCTGGCCGCCGGCTCGGCGGCGTCGCCCAGCATGCGCCGCGTCGTCGACTGCCAGAGGTTCATGTAGTCCTGCCACAGGTTGAACTGGGCCTGCATGAGCTTGGCCGGGTCGGCCATCATGCGCGTCGTCATCTCGAAGAAGGCGCCGCCGATGTTGAGCGGATCGACGGCCGAGGCCTGGCCGTCGGCCGCCTGGCGCTCGAGCCAGTCGGCGACCAGCTTCTGGCTCTTCTCGGCAATGGCGGTCATCGCCTTGGACAGCTCGACCGGATCGGGCAGCCGCGCGTTTTGGCCCTGTTGATCAGACATTACCTGTCCCCTACCATTCGCTCCAATAACGCGATTCGGCCGGCGGGGCGCGCAATCTGCCCCCTTGTTCTTGCCATTGCGCTGCTTCGACTTGCCGGATACCTTGGGCCCATGGGCTGACCATGGGCGCTTGTAGCGGATGCGCCGGCATTTGCCTAGCCCATAGGGGGAACGCGCGACCGCCGGCCGCGGCAGAGTCGCGCAGTCGGGAGCTGGACCTGACATGATACAGTCTCTGCCATGACAGGACCTGCAATGCCTGGACGCAGCGTCTTCGAAGCCGACCGCGCGGGGCCGACGCCGCAGCCTGGGGTGCGGTTTGACCCTACAGCGCCGGCTGACTGGGCTGGCGCAAGCCGTCGGCGCAAGGCTCGGCTGAGCGGGCTGCCGCCGGCCTTGACCCTGCCGTTGCTGACCCTGCCATTGTTCCTTGGCGCCTGCTCGTCGCTGTTCTTCGACGACGAGGAGCTGGCGCCGCAGCGCATCCAGGTGCAGAGCCAGCAGGCCGAGGACCCGGGCTATCCTAACTTGGCCAGCGTGCCCGAGCAGGTGCCGCGGCCGAGCCCGAGCGCGCAGCGCCAGGAACTGGCGGGGGGTCTCTCGGCCGATCGCCAGCACGCCCGTTACAGCGACCAGCCGCTCACTCCCGAAGGCGTCGCGGCCGAGGCTGGCGACGCCTCCGATCAGTCCTATCCACCGCCCCCGGCGCTGAGCCCGGCGCAGTCCGGTGCCACCGTCAGCCAGACCGCCGCAACGGTCCCGCCGCCGCCCCAGCTTGCGGCCGAGGCGTCCGATGCCGGGCCGGCCGAGCCGGCCATGCCGCTTCCGCCGGCCGCACCCTCGGCCCCGCCGGCGTCCGAGTCGGCGTCCGAGTCGGCGTCCGGCGGCCAGCAATTACCCGAGGGCTTCGGCACCCTGGAGCCGCGGTCGGCGCCAGCCGAGGCGCCGACCGGCCTGCTGCAGGAGCGGGCCTTCCAGCAGCAGGCAGCGGCGGCGCAGCGTCTGCAGCAGATCGCGGCCGAGCGCCGGGCCTTTGACGAGCAGGCGCGGCAGCAGGCGATCGAGCAGCAATGGCAGCGCGAGCAGCTGATCCAGCAGCATCAAGCGCAGTGGCGCTATCCGATGGCCTATCAGCAGCAGGCCGCGGTGCCGCCGGCGGCCGGAGCCTATGCCTACCAGCAGCAGGCCTACCCGGGGTCCCCTTACCCAGCCGCAGGCGCCGTGCAGGTTGCGCCCGGGCAACTGGTCGGGCTGATCTACTTCGGCCATGGCTCGGCCCGGCTCGACGCCCGCGACCGCGAGGTGCTGCAGCAGGTGATGGCCCTGCAGCAGAGCCAGGGCCGCGGCCTGCGCCTGGTCGGCCACGCCAGCGCGCGGGCGGCCGCCGCCGATATGGCCGAGCACCAGGCGAAGAACCAGGCCATGTCGATGCGGCGGGCCCAGGCTGTTGCGGACGCCCTGGTCTCCATGGGCGCCGATGGCAGCCGCATCGACGTCGGCGCCGCCGGTGACGCGCAGCCGGTGTACCACGAGTTCACCTCGACGGGCGAAGCCGGCAACCGCCGCGTCGAGATCTTCCTCGAGTAGCCCGGCGTCCCGGCGCGGCCCGGCCTGCCCCGAACCGACGGGCACAGGCCGGGCAGCGCTCGGGATTGCCATTCGCCCGGGCTGCCTCTAATCACTGCGGAGCCGGAAATACTTTGAAGCCGGATGGGGGCGGGCCGACGGATCGGGCCGACCCGCTCGGCTGGCACCATGGCCGACCGGCGGCCGCACGGCCGGCCCAAGAGGCGACGCCGACCAGGCGGCGCCCATGACGCGACCAGGGAGTGCTCTTGCTTGACCGCCGCCCTTAGGATTGCCGTTGCCGGCCTTGGCACCGTGGGCGCCGGCACGCTCGCTCTCTTGCAGGCCAATCACGAGATGATCGCGGCGCGCTGCGGCAGGCTGCTGCAGGTCACCGCCGTAGCAGCGCGCGATCGCAACAAGAAGCGCGGCGTCGACCTGAGCGCCGCGCGCTGGTTCGACGACCCGGTGGCCATGGCCGCCGACCCCGAGGTCGACGTGGTGCTGGAGCTGATCGGCGGCGCCGACGGCATCGCCAAGGAGATCGTTGAGCGGGCCATTGCCGCGGGCAAGCACGTGGTCACCGCGAACAAGGCGCTGATCGCCCATCACGGCACGGCGCTGGCTCGCCAGGCCGAGGCGGCGGGCCGCGTGCTCGCCTTCGAGGCCGCGGTGGCCGGCGGCATCCCGGCCATCAAGTGTGTGCGCGAGGGCCTGGCGGCCAACCGCATCTCGCGCATCTACGGCATCCTGAACGGCACCTGCAACTACATCCTGACCACCATGCGCGAGACGGGCCGCGAGTTCGACGACGTGCTGTCGGAGGCGCAGCGGCTTGGCTATGCCGAGGCCGATCCCAGCTTCGACGTGGACGGCATCGACGCGGCGCACAAGCTGGCCATTCTGGCGGCGCTCGCCTTCGGCAGCGAGGTCGACTTCGCGGGTGTGCACGTCGAGGGCATCCGCCAGGTCACCGCGCTCGACATCGCCTATGCCGACGAGCTCGGCTACCGAATCAAGCTGCTCGGCCTGGCGCGAAAGGTGAACAACGGCATCGAGCAGCGCGTGCATCCCAGCATGGTGCGGGCCGAGGCACCGATCGCCACGGTCGACGGCGTGTTCAACGCCGTGGCGGCGGAAGGCGACTTCGTCGACAGCATCATGACCGAGGGCCGCGGCGCGGGCGCCGGGCCGACCGCCTCGGCGGTGGTGGCCGACCTGATCGACATCGCCCGCGGAATCCATCTGCCGACCTTCGCCATGCCGGTCGAGCGGCTGCGGCGGCTGCCTTCGCTGCAGATGGAGCATCACGAGGGCGCCTACTACGTGCGTCTGATGGTGCTCGACCAGCCCGGCGTGATCGCCGATGTCTCGGCCGCCCTGCGCGACGCGCAGATCTCGATGGAAGCCATGCTGCAGCGCGGCCGCGCGCCGGGCGAGGCGGTGCCGGTGGTGATCACCACGCACGACACGCGCGAGGCCAACATGACCGAGGCCCTGCGCCGCATCCAGGCGCTGGGCACGGTACTGGAGCCGCCGCGCATGATCCGCATCGAGGCGCTCTAGTATTGTGACTCTGACACTTGGCTCCCGCTCAATGTCATGCCCGGCCTTGAGCCACGGCTGTCCGGTTAAGGCTCGGTCACTCAGACCGTCATGGTCGGCGAAGGCCGACCATCCACGAGTTTCTTCGGAGTACCAATCCGGATTGGGCCGACATCTGCGACACTGTGATCTGATGCAGCGCAGCTCGGCTACCCCGCCGAAAGCAACAACACGTGGATGGTCGGCCTTCGCCGACCATGACGGCGTTGGGGGCAATTCGCTGTCTAAGACTCCCCGAACAGCGCGCAACGGAACAGTAACCTACGCAGAAGCGGCACTCGCGAAGCCGCTAGACCGGACAGCCGTCGCTTGGGCCGGGCATCCACCGTGCCGCGGCACCATGGATTGCCGGGCCTTCGCCGCGCCGACCCTGGCTGCGCCGGAGGCTTCGCCGAGGCGAGAGGGGCTTCGGCACCGCAGGCGGGCCAAGCTCGGCGATGAAACCTTGGGAACTTCGGAGTCAAGTGTTGAAAACACTACTCTGGCAGCATCCAGCGCGCGATCTATAATCCGCGACGCAAGCGGCCGAGCGCCGGCCGGACTGGGGACTGGAAAGGTCAGATACAACAGCGGGGTGTGAGGACGGCATGCTGAACCACGCAACTATGGAACGCAATCTGGCGCTCGAGGTCGTGCGGGTGACCGAGGCGGCGGCCCTGGCAGCTTCGCGCCTGATGGGCCGCGGCGACGAGAAGGCCGCCGACCAGGCCGCGGTCAACGCCATGCGCGAGTCGCTGGGCAGCCTGGCGATCGACGGCACGGTGGTGATCGGCGAGGGCGAGCGCGACGAGGCGCCGATGCTTTACATCGGCGAGAAGGTCGGCGCCGGCGGCCCGAAGGTCGATATCGCGCTCGATCCGCTGGAGGGCACCACGATCACCGCCAAGGGCGGCCAGAACGCGCTCACCGTGATCGCCATGGCCGAGGAGGGCGGCTTCCTCAACGCGCCCGACACCTACATGGACAAGATCGCCGTCGGCGGCGGCCTGCCCAAGGACATCGTCGACCTCGACGAGACGCCGGCCAGGAACCTCAAGGAGTTGGCGAAGGCCAAGCAGGTCGAGGTCTCCGATGTGGTGGTCTGCATCCTCGACCGGCCGCGCCATGCCGAGCTGATCGGCAAGGTGCGCGAGGCCGGCGCGCGCATCATCCTGATCGGCGACGGCGACGTCTCCGGCGTGATCGCGACCAGCCGGCCGGACAGCGGCGTCGACATGTACTGGGGCATCGGCGGCGCACCGGAGGGCGTGTTGGCAGCCGCCGCGCTGCGCTGCATCGGCGGCCAGTTCCAGGGCCGCCTGGTGTTCCGCAACGACGACGAGCGGATGCGCGCCCAGCGCTGCGGCATCGACGATTTCGATCGCAAATACAAGCTCGACGACCTGGCGCACGGCGACGTGATGTTCGCCGCCACCGGGGTCACCGACGGCACCATGCTGAAGGGCGTGCGCCGCTTCCACGCCGGTGCCACCACCCACTCCATGGTGATGCGCTCGAAGACCGGCACGGTGCGCATCGTCGACGCGCGGCACAACTTCAAGCGCAAGACCTGGTACGACAGGCTCGGCGTATGACGCCATGCAGCCAGCCATAGGCCGGCAGGAGGACGCCAGCGCCTTCCTCGGCGTCGAGCACTCGCTGGCCGGCCGGCGCTGGGCAGGCCGTCCGGCCGACGACCGCGTGGCGCTTGCCCTGGCGCAGCGCCTGGCGCTGCCCGAGCTGGTCGGCCGCGTGCTGGCGGCGCGCGCCGTCGGCCTGGACGAGGCGCCAGGCTTCCTCGAGCCCAGGCTGCGCGACCAGTTGCCCGACCCCTCGCAGCTCAAGGACATGGATGCCGCGGTCGCGCGCCTGGTCGCGGCGGTCGAGCGCGGCGAGCGGGTCGCAGTCTTCGGCGACTACGACGTCGACGGCGCCACCTCGGCCGCAGTGCTGCAGCACTTTTTCCGTGCCCTGGGTCGGGCGCTGCGCATCTACATCCCTGACCGCCTGGCCGAAGGCTACGGCCCCAACGCGCCGGCCTTGCTGCGGCTCAAGGCCGAGGGCGTGTCGCTGGTGATCACGGTCGACTGCGGCGTGCTCGCCTTCAGTGCGCTGGAGGCCGCTGCCGAGGCGGGTCTCGACGTGGTCGTGGTCGATCACCACGCCGCCGAGGAGCGCCTGCCGCGCGCCGTCGCGGTGATCAATCCCAACCGGCTCGACGAGTCGGGCGAGCTGCGCCAGCTCGCCGCCGTGGGGGGCGCCTTCCTGCTGGTCGTGGCGCTCAACCGGGCGCTGCGCGACGCTGGCTGGTATCGCGCGGCCGGGTGCGAGCCGCCCGACCTCAAGGATCTGCTCGACCTGGTGGCGCTCGGCACGGTCTGCGACGTGGTGCCGCTGACCGGGCTCAACCGCGTGCTGGTGGCGCAGGGCCTGAAGGTGCTGGCCGAACGCCGCAACCCCGGCCTCGCGGCGCTGGCCGACGTCGCCGCCATGGACGAGGCGCCGACGACCTATCATGCCGGCTTCCTGCTCGGACCACGGGTCAACGCCGGCGGGCGGGT
>JBHJOF010000251.1:0-9594 GCA_050330055.1 Kiloniellales bacterium | reverse complement strand
CCGCCACCGCCGCCAGCAGCCTGTGCCGTGGTGATCTCAAGACTGAAATCTGTAGGGTTGAAACCAAGAGGCGTGCCGATGAGGCTCAGCGACAGCGTCGACGCGGTCGCCAGAAGAGTGACGCGTTTGGTAAGGGTCCCGCTCATGACAATATCCTTCTATGCGAATGAAGTTGAGGAATGGACCGATTGCCCAGCGATCGGATCGACGACAGCCCACATGGAAACCGGCTTCACCCGAGAGGGTTTCAGTTGATCCGAGGCCAGCCCAAGAGTCGGCCGCCCGGCGAGCTGGACTTGCGAACACCGTCGGTCGTTGCGGCTGTGCCGGGGCAGAAGTCTTTCGTCGACAAGCCCATGAGTCCTTTGTAAGTCCTTTGTTTCGCCCATATCGGTAGTGTCGCCGACCGGCAATTATAAGTACACAGTGTAAATCTAATATGAAGCATCAATAAAACTTCAAGAAAATTGTTTCCTTGATAAATATAGATTTGTCTAAAATTTTATATGTTGTTCCAATATCTGCATATTGGTGCTGATGACCAGTTAGGAGTCGGCGGTCCGCTCCGCCGCCGGCATCGCGATATGCCATTGGGCGGCTGCGCTTGCGGAGCGCTGACTGTCCGCTCATGGCTGGAAACAGGAATTGCCCGAATTGAATCCGCGCCGGCTCCTGTCATAACGATTCATTGGTCTGCCATGACAATTATTGCCCTTTGCGCCTGGGCGTGATGGTGCTGGTATAATGAAAACTATAAGCAGGCAGAAGGCGTGGGGCGCCCGTTCGCTGGGCCCCCCGACCGGCCGGCTCGGCGCTTTGGCGTTTGCGCGCGGCCATCGGCTGGGCTAGAGCGGTCCGGGGCACCAACACGCCGAATTGGGGAGGCTAGGGGAACCACATGACCAAGCCGAAAGTCGTCGTCACCCGCCGCTGGCCGGAGGAGGTCGAGGCCGTGCTGGCCGAGCTCTTCGACGTCCAGCTCAACGAGAGCGACAAGCCCATGACGACGGCGGCGCTGCAGGCGGCGCTGGGCGAGGCGGATGCGCTCTGCCCGACGGTCTCCGACAGGATCAACGCCGAGGTGCTGGCGGCCGAGCCGCTCCGGGCGCGGGTCCTCGGCAGCTACGGCGTCGGCTTCAACCACATCGACCTGGAGGCGGCGAAGAAGCGCGGCCTGACCGTCACCAACACGCCCGAGGTGCTGACCGACTGCACGGCCGATCTCGCCATGACCCTGCTGCTGATGATCGCGCGGCGCGCCGGCGAGGGCGAGCGCCACCTGCGGACCAAGGCCTGGACCGGCTGGCGGCCGACCCACATGATGGGCGCCAAGGTCACCGGCAAGACCATCGGCCTGATCGGCATGGGCCGCATCGCCCGCGCCATGGCCAGACGGGCGCACCACGGCTTCGGCATGCGGGTGATCTTCTACGATCCCTATCCGCCGAGCGACGCCGACGCGAAGGCGCTGGGCGCCGAGGCGCGGCCCTCGGTCGAGGCAGTGCTGGCCGAGTCCGATTTCGTCTCGCTGCACTGCCCGGGCGGCAAGGAGAACTTCCACCTGATGAACCGCGCGCGCTTCGCCGCCATGAAGCCGGGCGCTTTTCTGGTAAACTCGGCGCGCGGCGACGTGGTCGACGAGGCGGCCCTGGTCGAGGCGCTCGAGGCCGGCACCATCGCCGGCGCCGCGCTCGACGTCTACGAGGCCGAGCCCAAGGTGACCGAGGAACTGCTCGCCATGGACAACGTCGTGCTGCTGCCGCACCTGGGCAGCGCCTCGCGCGAGACCCGCGTCGCCATGGGGATGCGCGTGGTCGAGAACCTGAAGGCCTTCTTCGCCGGCGAGAAACCGCGCGACAAGGTGGTGTAGCGGCGGCGCCGACGGACTGGTAGAGCGGCGCGCCCGGCACGGTTCCTTCTTTTGTCATTGCCGGGCTTGACCTGGCAATCCATGGGGCAGGCATCGCGCTCTGACCGCTCCATGGACCCCCGGATCAAGTCCGGGGGTGACAAGAGAGTGTGGTGGTGTAGGCGAGCGACTACAGACTCACGCGGCAGGACTTTATGCGTTGTCCGCTGACGCGGACGCCCCCCTCCCGGTGCTAGCGCACCGGCCTCCCCCTCGGGTGGGGAGGCGATCGGGGCCGGCGCCGCCGCTCTTTTCCCGTTCCCCCTTGAGTGGGAGGGTTAGGGAGGGGGGCTGAAGCAAAGCGCCGAAAAGGCACGATCGCGCGCTGGAGAAACGACATGGCGAATGCTGCGCGCATCATCGAGAACGAACAGCAGGACGCGGCGGACGGCGTCGCGGCCGGCCTGCCCGACGCCTATCTGGACAGCGTCCTCACGCTGCTCGCCGGCCAGGTCATGGACGTGATCCGCGCGCGCCGGCCAGAGGTCGAGGCCGGCCTGCGCGACATGGCGGCGATCCCCGACGAGGACCGCGACCTGCTGCTGCGCACGCTTCAGGCGCAGGGCATCTGGTTCCAGCTCTTGAACATCGCCGAGGAGAACGCGCTGGTGCGCAGCCGCCGCCGGTTCGAGATGGCGCACGGCGCGGACGAGATGCCCGGCAGCTTCGCCCGCGTCATGGCCAAGGCCGCGGCCCTCGAGATTCCGTTCGAGACCGTGCAGCGCTGCCTGAAGGAGGCGCGCATCGGCCCTGTGATCACGGCGCATCCGACCGAGGCAAAGCGGGTGACCGTGCTGGAGATCCATCGCCGGCTCTACCGCCTGCTGGTCGAGCTCGAATCGCCGCGCTGGACCCAGCGCGAGCGCGAAGCGCTGGTCGCCGAGCTAGGCGACGAGATCGACCTCCTGTGGCTGACCGGCGAGCTGCGCCTGGAGAAGCCCGGCGTGTCTCAGGAGATTGCCTGGGGCCTGCACTTCTTCGAGGAGCCGCTGTTCGACGCCGTGCCCGAGGTGCTGCAGAGTCTCGGCGAGGCGCTGGCGCGGCACTATCCGCACGCGTCTTTGGAGGTGCCCGCCTTCCTGCAGTTCGGCTCCTGGATCGGCGGCGATCGCGACGGCAACCCCAACGTGACCACGGCGCTGACGCGCGAGGCGCTGCTGAGCAACCGCCTGGCCGCGCTGCGCCGCTATCGCGAGCAGCTGCAGCGGCTCACGCGCCGCCTCTCGATCGCCAGCCACAGTCTCGTCCTGACGGAGACGTTCAACGAGCGCCTGGCGCGCCTGCTGCAGGCAAGCGGCCAGGGCGAGGCGATCGCCCGGCGCAATCCCGGCGAGGTCTTCCGTCAGTACCTCGTCTGCCTCGCTCTGAAGGTCGAGGCGACGATCGCTGCCACGACCGGTGAGATCGCGACCGACAGCGCCACCCATCGCAGCGCCCCCTATGCTAGCGCCGGGGAGCTGATTGCCGACCTGCGCGCCATGGAGGAAGCGCTGGCCTACGGCATGTGCGACGGCTTGTCGCAGACTCTCGTCGCCCGCCTGCGACGCGAGGTCGAGTGCTTCCGCTTCCGCACCGCCAGCCTCGACATCCGCCAGAACAGCGGCGCCATCAACGCGGCGCTGCAGGCGATCTGGCGTCATCTGCGGAAGGGGCCGGGCGAGGCGCCGGCGCCCGACAGCGCGGACTGGAAGGCCTGGTTGGAAAGCGAGCTCAGACGTCCGCTCGACGGTCAGCTTGACATCGCCGAGCTGCCGCTGGCCGCGCGTGAGACGCTCGAGCTGTTCCACGGCCTGGGCGCGTTGCAGCCGAAGCTCGACCGCGAGGCGATCGGCGCGATCGTGCTCAGCATGACCGAGCGGGCGAGCGACGTGCTGGGCGTCTACCTGCTGGCCAAGTATGCCGGACTGTTCCTCGACCGCGAGGGCCTCGAGGCCTGCCGCTACCTGGTGGTGCCGCTGTTCGAGACCATCGCCGACCTGCAGGCCGCGCCCGCGATCCTGCGCGAGCTGCTGGCTGTGCCGCTGGTGCGGCGCACGCTGCGCGAGAGCGGCGGCTGGCAGGAGGTCATGCTTGGCTACTCCGATTCCAACAAGGACGGCGGCTACCTGGCCGCCAACTGGGAGCTGGCCAAGGCGCAGAGCACCCTGAGCCGTGTCGCCCGCGAGCGCGGCCAGCGCGTCTCCTTCTTCCACGGCCGTGGCGGCTCGGTCAGCCGCGGCGGCGCGCCAACCGGCCGCGCCATCGGCGCCCAGCCGCCGGGCACGCTCTACGGCCGCATGCGCCTGACCGAGCAGGGCGAGGTGGTCTCCTCCAAATACGCGAACCGCGGCACCGCGCGGCACCAGCTCGAACTGCTCGGCGCCAGCGTGCTGGAGCAGAGCCTGCTGGCCGCCGAGCAGGCGCCGGAGGCGGCACGAGAATCGGTGGGGCCGGAGCACGACGAGGCCATGGAAGCGCTGGCCGGCATCTCCTACGCGGTCTATCGCGGGCTGGCCGAGCATCCCGGCCTCGTCACCTACTACCAGGCGGCCAGCCCGGTCGAGGAACTGGTGTTGCTGAAGCTCGGCTCGCGCCCGGCGCGGCGCAGCGGCGCCAAGACCCTGGAGGACCTGCGCGCGATTCCCTGGGTCTTCGCCTGGAGCCAGAACCGTCACCTGATCTCGGCCTGGTACGGCATCGGCACGGCGCTCGAGCGCTTCATCGGCGTGCGCGGCGTCGAAGGCGAACGGCTGCTGGCGGAGATGTTCGAGCGATCGAAGCTGTTCCGCCTGATCGTCGACGAGGTGGAGAAGGCCCTCACCCTGGTCGATCTCGAGGTGGCTGCTGCCTATGCCGAGCTGGTGCCGGACGCCGCCGTGCGCGACGAGATCTTCGCCCTGGTCGAGGACGAGTACCGGCGCAGCGTCGCCATGCTGACGCGGCTCACTGGCGAACCTGCGCTGGCTGTGCGCTTCCCGGCCTACTGCCAGCGCCTGGAGCGCCGCCTGCCCGCGATGCGCCAGGTCGGGCTGCAGCAGGTGCGGCTGATCGAGCGCTTCCGCGCCCGGCGTCCCGACGAGCCCGGTCGCCGCGACGACCTGGTCGCGCTGCTGCTGTCGATCAACTGCATCGCCTCGGGCCTCGGCTGGACCGGCTAGGCGCGGTGCGATCGGACTCCTTTTTATGTCACCCTCACCCTCCCATCGCTATCGCGATGGGCCCCTCCCTCTCCCCTCGAAGGGAGAGGGGAGAACAGCGCGCTCGTAACTTTCCCTCTCCCTCGGAGGGGAGAGGGAGGGGCCCGCGCGACCGAAGGGCGCGTGGGAGGGTGAGGGTGACCAGAAAAAGGGCCTTCTTGACCGCCTAGCCGCACCTCCTCAGCCCTTAGTGGATCGTTGGCGCCGCCTGGCCGATACTGCGCCGTCGGGAGCGGAGTCGGGGCCGTGGCGTGCATGGACGGCAGCAAGCAAGAGGACCAGCTGATCGATGACATCGCCGCGCGGCTGGCGGTGGCGCCGGCGGACGAGCGCGCGTCGCTGCTCGCCAACGCGCCCGATGGCCTGCAGGCGCGCGTCGAACTGGCCCAGCGTCTGATCGAGCGCGGCGCCGGCGAGACCGCGGTCGCCGTCATGGCCGACAGCGTGGCGCGCGCGCCGGGATCGGTCGAGGCGCTGAACGCGCTCGGCATCATCCATCGCCGGCTGGGCCGGCACGCGGCGGCCGCCGCGCGCTTCGAGCAGGCCCTGGCGCTGGCGCCGGATATCCAGGCGATCCGCTTCAACCTGGCGCTTTCGCTGCTGTCGCAGGGCGACCTGGCGCGCGGCTGGCCGCTCTACGAGGCAGGGCGCGATCCTTTGGTGCAGCGCGCCGACCCGCTGCGCCGCTATCCCTTTCCCGAGTGGCAGGGCGAGCCGGTGGCCGGCAAGCGCCTCTACCTCTGGTCCGAGCAGGGCGTAGGCGACGTCGTGCTCTTTGGCGCCATGATCAGCGAGCTGCAGGCGCAGGGCGCGCGCTGCACGCTGGAATGCGATGGCCGGCTGGTGGCGCTGCTGCGGCGCTCCTTTCCGGGCCTGGCGGTGCTGCCGACGGCACCGCTGGCCGATCTCGGGGGCTCCTCGGAGCGCTTCGACTACCACGCGCCGCTCGGCAGCCTGGGCCGTCTCCTGCGCCCGCGCCTGGCGGCCTTCCCGCCGCCGCGCGCCTATCTGCGCGCCGATCCGCGTCGCGTCGCCGCCTGCCGCACCCGACTCGCCGGGCTGGGTGAGGGGCGCAAGGTCGGGATCTCCTGGTTCAGCAAGAGCGAGTCCTACGACGCCAAGTCAACGCGGCTGATCGACTGGGCGCCGCTCCTCGAGCTGCAGGGCAACCACTTCGTGAACCTACAGTACGGCGAGGTCGCAGCCGAGCTGGAGGCCGTGCAGCGGGCGCTCGGCGTCAGCGTCTTCGACGATCCGGAGATCGACAAGTTCAACGACCTCGACGGCCTGGCCGCGCTCGCCGCCGCCTGCGACATCGTGGTGACTGTATCGAACGTGACCGTGCCGATCGCCGGCGCGCTCGGCAAGCGCGTACTGCTGATCGTCGGTCCGGAGACCATGTGGTACTGGTTCCAGGAGCGCGCAGACAGCGTCTGGCATCCTGACGCGCGGCTCTTCCGTGCAGCCACGCCCTATCGCTGGGACGACGCGCTGGCCAAGGTCGCAATGACGCTTGCCGAGTCGACTTCGACCACCCGGCCGACGGTCGCGCGCCGCAAGCTCCGGGTCCGCTCGCGGCCCAAGCCCGGCTCGGCGAAGCGGCAATGAAATAGGGGAGGCACGAGGGCCCTCCCTGCTTTCGTAGACCGCAGGCCGGCGTCAGCTCACGTCGGCTTGCACGTTGTCGAGCAGCAGGGCCGAGTTCCGGCCGACGTTGCTGCCGCCGTCCATCACGCCGAAGGCGATGTGGATGACGTTGTCGCCGTCGACGTCGGCAAAGTCGCTGCCCAGGTTCAGCGTGGTCGACTGCCAGCCGGTCGAGCGGTCGTAGTTGATCTGGCTCTCGCCAACGTCGAGCGCGCCACCGCCGAAGCTGCTGCCGTCGACCGAGCCGAGCAGGAAGAGCTGGCCCTCGACTACGACGAAGGCGATGTCGTTCTGGCCGCCCACACCCTCGTCGGTCGCGAAGTTCCAGTCGAAGGAGATCGACAGGTTCTGGTTGCCGTCGGGCGTGCCGAACAGCGGGTCGAGCTGGAACGAGGTCTGGATCACTGCGCCGTCGAGCAGGTCGTCGCCGACGAGGGTGCTGAGGTCGACCGCGTTGCTGCCCTGGCCGTTCGAGGCGAGGAAGGCTTCCAGGTCGCTCTGGTCGTAGAGCGCGAGGTTCCGCAGGTCGGAGTCCTTGCCCAGGTCCTCCACCGGGGTCAGGTTGCCGTCCTTCAGGGTGCCGTTGTGGACCACGCCCTCGTCCTTGCGGTTGCCGTTGCCCGGCCCCGCGCGGGAGTCTAGTCCGCTGGCGTTGTTGGTCGCCAGCACGGCCACGAAGTTGCCGCCGTCGGGGTTGCCGCTCGACAGGCCGGCGTTGTCCTCGACGTAGACCGAGCCGATCGAATGCCAGTCGACCAGGTTGCCGTTCTCGAAGTTGCCGTTGGCCGGCGCCTGGCCCGAGATGATCACGTCAAGCTGGCCGGGCTGGAGACCAAAGTCGTCCTGCGCCACGTAGGTGATGGTG
This sequence comes from Kiloniellales bacterium, assembly GCA_050330055.1. Lineage (GTDB taxonomy): Bacteria > Pseudomonadota > Alphaproteobacteria > Kiloniellales > JAKSDN01 > JBHJOF01. Next base: position 1,997 of record JBHJOF010000251.1, on the reverse strand, counting down.
TCGGTGCGCTCGCCCGGATAGTTCGGCGGGCCCTCGTAGCGGAAGTCGCCGATCGAGTTGCCGCCGTGGTCCACGAACCAGACGGTCAGGAAGCCGCCGTTCCCGGTCTTGATGGTGACCACGCCGCCGTCGTTGGCGACCACGTCGCCGGCCGCCGCCGCTTCGCGGTCGGCATTGTCGAGCAGGACGCCGACGTCATAGGCGCGGCCGAGATGGGCGAACTCGTTGATCTGGCCGTCACCGACCAGGATATGGCCCTCGAACAGGGTGCCGATCACCAGCGACGGATCGATCACCGAGCCGAAGAAGGCAGCCAGGTCGGCGCCGTTGTTGGCGTTCGAGACGATGGCCGAACCGTTGACCATGTTGTCGTCCGACTGGTCGAGCGCGAGGTAGGCGTTGACCGGCGTGTTTCCCAGGAAATTCGACTGGGCGTGGCCGTTGAACGCCTTGCTGATACCGAAGCCGACGGATTTGATGGTCAGGTTCGGGATGTCGGTCCCGACGTCGCCGACGTTGCCATAGAGCTTGGCCAGGTCATCATAGGCGCCCGCGTTGTTGTTACCGTTCGAGGTGCCGAGCAGGAATCCGCCGGCGGAGTTGTTGTTGCCGCCGTCCGACAGGAAGAAGATGCGGTTGTCGTATTCGACGCCCGGGTTGGCATCGTTAATGCTGCTGAGGAACTGGGACGCACTCTGTAGCGGCGGCTCGTAGCGTGTGCCGCCGTTCGGGTTGCCCAGATCGTCGAAGAAGTCGTCCAGCTCGTCGTCGGTCGGCAGATGGTCGAAGTCGGTGACGTCCAGCGTGCCGGTGCTGAACCCGAGCAGTCGCACGTTGGCGACGTCGATGCCCTGGGCCCGGATGTTGGCGATCAGCGCGCGGAAGGCGTCCTCGGCGATATTGAAGCGGGACTGGCCGCCGCTGCCCGGGACCTTGCTGTTCATGCTGCCCGAGCGGTCGATGATGAAGCAGATGTTGAAGGGCTTCGGCTCGCCGCCGGAGACCTCGACCTGCTTGTGCACCGTGATAGGGATGACCTCGACGTCGATGCTGTAGCTGTCGATGTCGATGTTGTCGGCCGTGTTGATCTCCTTGCCGCTGGCCGGCAGGGTCGAGCCCGGAGGCGTATTGAGCTCCTCCGTGGTGGTCGTGATCTCGACCTTGAGGGTGCCGGAGTAGTTGAAGGCCGGCTTCACCTCGAAGCTTTCGACCAAGGCCTCGACGTCGGCGCGCGACACCGAGGAGTCGATCTCGAAGGTCCAGGTATTGGTGGCCGCGTCCAGGCTCACCGTGACGCCGCCCGGCAGCGGGCTGTCGTACTGCAGCGTGCCGGTCGGCGTGCCGCTGCTCTTGTCGCTGATCTGGACCACGATCGAGCTGACGAACTCGGTCAGGTCGTCCGCCGTGCTGCCGTCGGTCACGTCGGCCTGCGAGGGATCGCTCGAGTTGCCGACGTTGGTGCTGTCCTCGCCGAAAACCAACTGGGTGTTGAGGTCGATCGCCGCGAACTGGTCCTGCAGGCCGCTGGGCGCCGCAGTGACGACGATCTCGGTGCCGTCGACGACGGCGTCGGCGATGATGTCGTTGGTGGTCGAACCGGTGCCGGTCGAACCGTAGAGGTTCTCGACCGCCGTGACCGTGACGATCACGCCGTCCAGATCGACGTCGCTGTCGAGCGGCGTGGTCATGGTGATGTCGGCCGAGAAGCTCTGCGTGGTGCCGTTCAGGGTGATGGTCAGCACCGAGCCGCCGTCGGCCAGGGCGACGCCCGTGACTTCCGGCAGGGCCAGGATCGCGGCCAGGCCGGCCGGATCGAGCTGCCACTGGGTCGTCGTGTCTGAGCCGTTCAGGTCGATCGCCGTGCCGAAGTCGACCACGATCTCGGTCAGGCCGTCATTCGGGTCGAGCGGGCTGCCGCCGGTGTTGGCGGTCAGGGTCAGAACCGTGGGCACGTCCTCGGGAACATAGTTGCCGGCCTGGCCGGCGGCGACCGCGAG
>JBHJOF010000250.1:0-21999 GCA_050330055.1 Kiloniellales bacterium | reverse complement strand
ATCAGCAGCGGACGGCCCGACTGCACCACTGCTTCGAGGATCGGCAGCATCGACTGCAGGTTGGAGAGCTTCTTCTCGTGGATGAGGATGTAGGGGTCCTCGAGCTCGGCGATCATCTTCTCGGCGTTGGTGATGAAGTAGGGCGAGAGATAGCCGCGGTCGAACTGCATGCCCTCGACGGTGTCGAGCTCGGTCGCCAGGGACTTGGCCTCCTCGACCGTGATCACGCCCTCGTTTCCGACCTTCTGCATGGCCGTTGCCAGCATCTGGCCGATCTCGACGTCGCCGTTGGCCGAGATGGTCCCGACCTGGGCAACTTCGTCCGAGGTCGAGATCTTCTTCGAGCGCTTGCGCAGCTCCTCGACCACGGCCTCGACCGCCAGGTCGACTCCGCGCTTCAGGTCCATGGGGTTCATGCCGGCGGCCACCGCCTTGGCGCCTTCGCGCACGATGGCGTGGGCCAGCACGGTCGCAGTCGTGGTGCCGTCGCCCACCAGGTCGCTGGTCTTGGAGGCGACCTCGCGCACCATCTGCGCGCCCATGTTCTCGAACTTGTCGGACAGCTCGATCTCCTTGGCGACCGTCACGCCGTCCTTGGATATGCGCGGCGCGCCGAACGACTTGTCGAGCACCACGTTGCGGCCCTTCGGGCCGAGCGTCACCTTGACCGCGTTGGCCAGGATATCGACGCCGCGGAGCATCCGCGCGCGGGCGTCGCCGCCGAACTTGACTTCCTTGGCTGCCATAGTTGCGTCGCCTCCCTATTCGATAATGCCCATGATGTCGGACTCACGCATGATCAGCAGGTCCTTGCCGTCGATCTTCACTTCGGTGCCCGACCACTTGCCATAGAGAACCCGGTCACCCTTCTTGACGTCGGGCTTGTGCAGCACGCCGTCGTCGCCGCGGCTGCCCGGCCCGACGGCGATCACCTTGCCCTGCACCGGCTTCTCCTTCGCCGTGTCGGGAATGATGATCCCGCCGGTGGAGCGCTCTTCCTGGTCGAGCGCCTCGATGACGACACGGTCGTGCAGCGGCCTGAATTTCATGACCCTCGTCCTTGCTGTCCTGAGTGAGATGAGCGGCCGGCGTCGGTTCTTGCGTCCCGCTCGCCGGTAACGCTTTAGCACTCTCCTCGCTAGAGTGCTAACGCCTTTTTAATCCCGCATCAAGGCCACTGTCAACCGCCCGCTGCTTGTCGCCAGGGCGTTCGGAGGGGGTCAGGCCGGTCCGTGGCGCCGTTCGAAGCGGGCCAGGTCGGCCGGGTCGAGGCGCACCGTCAGGTGGGCGAAACGCTCGTCGTCCTCGCGGCTCAGCACCTTGCCGTGGCTGTAGAGCCAGGCCAGCGCGGCGCCGTCGGCCAGCGACACCGAGAGCGACTTGACGGCGCGGCTCTCGTCGAGCCGCCGGCCGATCAGCTCCAGGAGCCCCTCGATACCTTCGCCGGTGATGGCCGAGACGGCGACCTGGGCCTGGTTGCGGCCGGCCGTAGCCAGCAGGCGCTGGCGGGTCTCCGGCGTCAGCAGGTCGATCTTGTTCAGCACCTCGACCATCAGGCCCTGGTCGATCTTGCTGCCCAGGCCGAGCTCGCGCAGCACGCTCAGCACGTCGGCGCACTGGGCTTCGCTGTCGGGATGGGCCACATCGCGCACGTGCAGCACCAGATCGGCTTGGGTGACCTCCTCCAGGGTGGCGCGGAAGGCCGCCACGAGGTCGTGCGGCAGGTCGGAGATGAAGCCGACCGTATCGGACAGGATGATCTCGCGGCCGCCGTCCAACTCCACCTTGCGCATGGTCGGATCGAGGGTGGCGAAGAGCAGGTCCTCGGCGAAGACCCGGGCCTTGGTCAGGCGGTTGAACAGGGTCGACTTGCCGGCGTTGGTGTAGCCGACCAAGGCGACCAGCGAATAGGGCACGCGCCGCCGGGCGTCGCGGTGCAGCGACCGGGTGCGCTTGACCTGCTCCAGCTCGCCCTTGATTCGGGCGATGCGGTCGGTGATCAGGCGGCGGTCCATCTCGAGCTGGCTCTCGCCCGGGCCGCCGAGGAAGCCGAAGCCGCCGCGCTGCCGCTCCAGGTGGGTCCAGGAGCGCACCAGGCGCGAGCGCTGGTAGCTGAGCGCCGCCAGTTCGACCTGCAGCATGCCTTCGCTGGTCCGCGCCCGCGCGCCGAAGATCTCCAGGATCAGCCCGGTGCGGTCGATGACCTTGGTTTTCCAGGCACGCTCCAGGTTGCGCTGCTGCACCGGGGTGAGCTGGGCGTCGACCACGACGACGCCGATCTCCTGCTCCTCGACCCGCTCGGCCAGCGCCTCGACCGTGCCCTTGCCGAACAGGCTGGCCGGGCGCGGCCGCGGCACCGGCACTACCTGGGCCTCGACCACGAGCAGGTCGATCGCCGCGGCCAGGCCGACCGCCTCGGCCAGACGAGCGTCAGCGCTGCGCGCATTGCTTGAGGCGCTGCGGCCGCGGCCCGCGGCCCCACGCAGGTCCGGATGCAGGACCATGGCCCGCCCGGTGGACGGGCGCCCGGTTCCGGCCTCCCGCGCGCCATCGGTGGCAGCAGGCCCGGTTCCGCCTCCCCCACTCCCGCCAGGTCCGGGCCCGCCAGGCCTGGCCTCGCCAGTCGGAGGCGTGCGGAGCAGGTTCCTAGGCGTCCTCGGTCTCCTCTTTGGCCTGCTCGAAGAGCTGGACCGGGGTGGCCGGCATGACCGTGGAGATCGCGTGCTTGTAGACAAGTTGCGAGTGGGCGTCGCGCCGCAGCAGCACGGAGAAGTTATCGAACCAGGTGACGATGCCTTGTAACTTCACGCCGTTCACAAGGAATATCGTAACTGGAACCTTGTTTTTACGAATGTGATTAAGAAACACATCCTGCACGTTCTGGGTTTTTTCTGCGGCCATTTTTACCCCCTTTTTGTTCTTGGTCGTCGTGTTATTGGCTCGTGCGTCTTTGGGCGTGGCTTTTGTGCCCCCCAGCCCAAGTACTTCTCTTTCTATCCGCATGAGAATGGTCCTGCCCGGCTGTGAGATGCTTACGACGTTCCCCTATAGAGGTACAGGTATAAATTTAGGAAGCGGCAAGCAGGTCGACCAGCCCCGAACAAGAAACGATGTGAAATCGCGGCTCGGCGTCGCCGAACTCGCCGGCGGCGGGCGCCTCCGGCCGCAACAGGACCGGAACGCAGCCGGCATTGACCGCGCAGCGCATGTCGATATCGGTATCGCCGACGAACCACACCTCGGCGCCGCGGGCGATCCCGCTGCTGCTGAGCGCGAGCTCGACCGGCTCGACGGCCGGCTTGTCGCGCGGCGCGTCATTGGCGCCGACCAGGCTGCCGAAATAGTCGCTCCAGCCCAGGTGCCGGGCCTCGCGGCGCAGCAGTTCGCCGCGCTTGTTGCTGACAACCGCCAGGTAGCGCCCCTCGCCGGCCAGGCTGGCCAGCATGGCCCCGGCGCCCTCGCGCTCGCGCAGCTTGCCCAGGTGCTCGGCCTCGAAGGCGCGGTAGAAGATCGCCGTGGCCTCCTTGGCCCGTTCGCCGAACAGCAGCGGGAAGCTGTCGCGCGCCGAGGCCCGCACCCGGGCCTTGGTCTCCTCCAGCGTCCAGGGCCGCTGACCCATGGCCTCGAAGGTAATGGCGAGCGCGTGCTGGATCGACGGCCAGGTGTCGACCAGTGTGTTGTCCCAGTCGAACAGCAAGGCACGCGGCGCACTGAGGCTCACGCAGGCTCCTTCAGGCTCTCGACGTAGGCCTGATAGCCCTCGCGCAGCTTGCCGGTCAGGATGCCCGGATGGCCGTTGCCGACCGGCTTGCCGTCGATCCGGGTGACCGGCAGGACGAAATTGGTACTCGAGGTCAGGAAGGCCTCGCGCGCGTCATGCGCCTCGTCGACCGTGAAGGGCCGCTCCTGCAGCTCGACTCCCTGGCTCTCGGCGACGCGCAGCAGAGAGATGCGGGTAATGCCATTGAGGATCGCGTTGCTGGCGTCGCGCGTGACCAGCTTGTTGTCCTTGGTAACGATCCAGGCATTGGTCGAGGTGCCCTCGGTGACCCGGCCCTCGCCGTCGACCATCCAGGCCTCGTAGGCGCCAGCCTCGACCGCCTGCTGCTTGGCCAGGATGTTGGGCAGCAGCGAGACCGACTTGATGTCGCAGCGCTTCCAGCGGATGTCCGGCAGGGTGATGACGCTGACCCCCTCGGCCAGGCGCTTGGGGTCGGGCGGCGCCATCTGGCGCGTGGTCATGACGATGGCCGGGCGGACGCCGTTCGGGAACTTATGGTCGCGCGGCGCCACGCCGCGGGTGACCTGCATGTAAACGAAGCCGTTGCTCAGATGGTTGCGGCGCATCAACTCGGCGCTGACCAGCTTGATCGCCTGGCGCGACATCGGCATCGGGATGCTGAGTTCGTCGAGCGAGCGCTCCAGGCGGTCCAGGTGCAGGCCCTCGTCGACCAGGATACCGTTGGCCACCGGCACCACCTCGTAGACGCCGTCGGCGAACTGGTAGCCGCGATCCTCGATATGCACCGAAGCGGCCTGGTGTGGCAGGTAGCGACCGTTGACATAGGCCTGTCGCGGCATGCGGGGATCCTCTTTCCCTGGGCAGTCGTTGAGGGGGGATTCGGCGCGATCCTATCGGCTCGCATCGGCCACGCAAGCCGGAACTTGCCCGCCGTCGGGGCTTGCTGCTTAGAAGAATTCCAGCTTCACGGCGAACAGCTTCTCGACCTTCTTGACCGCCTGGGTGGCGGCGAACAGCACCACCAGGTCGCCGGTCCGCACCACCGTGCCGCCGCGCGGGATGATGACCTCGCCGTCGCGCACCAAGGCGCCGAGTATGACCCCCTCCGGCAAGTCGGCCTCGCGCAAGGGCACGTTGACCAGGCTGGAGGTCTCCAGCGCCTCGGCTTCGATCACCTCGCCGAAGCCTTCCGAAAGGGTGTGCACCGAGCGGATGCGACCGCGGCGCACGTGCTGCAGGATGGTGGAGACCGTGATCGCCCGCGGGCTCACCACCGTGTCGATGCCGAGCGAGCCGATCAGCGGGCCGTAGGAGGTGGCGTTTACCAGGGTCACGGCACGCTTGCTGCCATAACGCTTGGCCAGCAGCGAGGAGAGGATGTTGGTCTCGTCGTCGTTCGAGACCGCAACCACGGTCTCGCTCTCGGCCACGTTGGCCTGGTCCAGTATCTCGCTGTCGAGCGCGTTGCCATGGATCACCACCGTGCGGTCGAGCATCTGGGCCACCACCTCGGCCCGCTTCTTGTCCAGCTCGATGATCTTGGTCAGCACCCGGCGATTTTCCGCCTCCAGGCGCTGCGCCAGATTGAGGCCGATGTTGCCGCCGCCGACGATGATGATGCGGCGCGCCTCCTTCTCCTCGTGACCGAAAGCGGCCATGGCGCGGCTCAGGTGCGCGGTCTCGGCCACGAAGTAGACGTCGTCGCCGGCCAGGAGCTCGTCCGAGCCGGTCGCCACCTTGCCGGTGCCGTCGCGCCAGATGCCGACCACCACGATGTGCAGGTCGGGAAAGAGGTCGGTGAGCTGGCGCAGCGGCGTTTCGAGGATCGGGCAGTCCTCGCTGCAGTGCACGCCGATCAGGCTGACCTTGCCGTCGGCCAGGGGGATCACGTCGAAGGCTCCGGGGATCTCGAGGCGGCGGCTGATCGCCTTGGCGACCTCGATCTCCGGCGAGATGATGACGTCGATCGGCAGGTGGTCGCGGCTGAAAAGGTCGGCCCACATGGGCTCCAGGTAACCTTGGTGGCGGATGCGGGCGATCTTGGTCGGCACGTCGAACAGCGAGTGGCAGATCTGGCAGGCCACCATGTTGACCTCGTCGGCATAGGTTACCGCGATGATCATGTCGGCGTCCGGCGCGCCGGCACGCTCCAATACGTCCGGATGCGAGGCGAAACCGACCACGCCCTTGACGTCGAGCGAGTCCGAGATCTTGGCGACCAGCTCGGGCGACTGATCGATCACCGTGATGTCGGCGTTCTCGCCCGACAGGTAGCGCGCGATGTTGGAGCCGACCTGGCCGGCACCACAGATGATGACCTGCATGGCGAATTTCCTGAATGCTAGAAGTAACGCCTATTGACGACCTGGTGAGGTGACGCCGAGCGAGCGCAGCTTGCGGTGCAGGGCCGAGCGCTCCATGCCCACGAACGAGGCGGTGCGCGAGATGTTGCCGCCGAAGCGCATCACCTGGGCTTCCAGATACTGGCGCTCGAAGACCTCGCGTGCCTCGCGCAGCGGCAGCGCCATGATCTCGTTGCCCTTATTGCCGCGCGACATGGCTGGCGTAATGGCGCCGATGTCTGGCGGCAGCATGTCGGCGCGTACCGGGTCGCCGGGCTCGCCGGGCGCCATGATCAGGATCCAGTCGATTACGTTGCGCAGTTGACGCACGTTGCCGGGCCAGTCGTAAGACTGCAGAGTCGCCACCGCGTCGTCCGACAGCGGCCGCGGCGGCAGGCCGTTGGCGCAGGCGGCGCGCTGCATGAAGTCCTCGATCAGCAGCGGGATGTCCTCGGCCCGCTCGCGCAGCGCCGGCACCCTGAGCGGCACCACGTTCAGGCGGTAGAACAGGTCCTCGCGGAAGCGGTGCTCGTTGATCAAGCTGCCCAGGTCGCGGTTGGTCGAGGCGATGACGCGCACGTCGACCTGCACCCGACGATTGCCGCCAACCCTTTCGAAGGTCTGTTCCTGCAGCACACGAACGATCTTGCCCTGGGTCTCGAGCGGCATATCGGCAACTTCGTCGAGCAGCAGCGTGCCGCCGTGCGCCTGCTCGAAGGTGCCCGCCTTGCCGATCGAATCGGCGTTCTCGCTGTCGATCTCAATGCCGAACAGCTCGCTCTCCAGGCGATCGGGATGCATGGTGGCGCAGTTCAAGGCGACGAAGGAGCCGTTGCTGCGCCGCGACTGCTCGTGCAGCAGGCGGGCCACCACTTCCTTGCCGGCACCGGCCGGACCGGTGATCAGAACGCGGCTGCCGGTCGGCGCCACCTTCTTGATCGCCTGTCGGAGCTGATTGATCAGTGGCGAAGCGCCGACCAGGCCGGCGGCCGGCCCGACGCGCTGGCGCAGCTCCTCGTTCTCGCGTTTGAGGCGCGCCGCTTCCATGGCGCGCTCGACCACCAGTATCAGCCGATCCGCCTTGAAGGGCTTTTCGATGAAGTCGTAGGCGCCGAGCTTGATCGCCTTGACCGCGGTCTCGATGTTGCCGTGCCCGCTGATCATCACGACCGGCAGGCTCGGATGCTCGCGCCTGATGATCTGCAGCACTTCGAGGCCGTCGTGCTGGCTGTTCTGCAGCCAGATGTCCAGGATCAAAAGGCTGGGCAGGCGGTCCCGAATCGCGTCCAGGGCCGACGTGCTGTCGGCGGCTTCCCGGGTGCTGTAGCCCTCGTCCGAAAGGATGCCCGTGATCAGCATCCGGATGTCGGTCTCATCATCGACGATGAGGATGTCACGCGCCATGTAGGATTGCCTTCTGTTGTCCCGCTTCCAGCTCCCCATCCTGCTGGCCGGGTTGCTCCTCCGGCAGCGGGAAAACCAGCTTCGCGCAAGCTCCCCCGCTAGGGCGGTCCTCTAGTAGGAGATCGCCGCCATGGTCTTCCATGATTTTTTTCACAATCGCCAGGCCGAGGCCGGTGCCGCGCTCGCGCGTGGTCACATAGGGCTCGGTTAGGCGATGACGCTCGTTCACCGGCAGGCCGGGGCCATTGTCGGCGATCACGATCTCGCGACTCGTGCCATCGTCGACCAGGCTCACCTCGATGCGCCCGGCAAGGCTCTCTCCCTCCCCAGCCGACGCTTCGTCGTTCAATGATTGGCCCTCGATCGCCTGCGCGGCATTGAGCAGCAGATTGGTCAGCGCCCGGCCGACCTGCTCGGCATCGCAGCGCAGCGCGACCGCATGGTCGGGCAGCCGGGTGACGAACTCGATCCCGGGATGGCCGCTCTTCTGCAGGAACACCGCCTGGCGCACCAGCTCGCGCAAATCGGCCTTGGCCATACGCGGCGCCGGCATGCGGGCGAAGGACGAGAACTCGTCGACCATGCGGCCGATGTCGCCGACGTGGCGCACGATCGTGTCGGTGCAGATGCGGAAGGTATCGGGGTCGCTCTTGATCTCGTCTTGGTACTTGCGGCGGATCCGCTCGGCGGAGAGCTGGATCGGTGTCAGCGGATTCTTGATCTCGTGTGCGATGCGGCGCGCCACGTCGGCCCAGGCCGCCTTGCGCTGGGCGGAGAGAAGCTCGGTGATGTCGTCGAAGGTGACCACGAAGCCGGCGATGCCGTGATCGCCCAGCTCGGGCGCCACCCGCGTCAGGAAGGTCCGCTTGCCGCCGTCCGGGCGGGTCAGGGTGATCTGGCCTTCGCTGCCGCGGCGCGGCCGCCGCCGCGCCTGGCGCACCAGGTCGCCGAACTCGGGCAGCGCCGCTGCCAGGTCCAGGCCTTGAAGCTGGTCCGCGGTCATCGACAGCAGTTCGCCGGCAGTGCGGTTGGACAGCTCGACCCGGCCGCGCTTGTCGAGGCCGATGACGCCCGCCGTCACGCCCGACAGCACGGTCTCGATGAAGCGGCGGCGGTCGTCGAGCTGTTGGTTGGCATCGAGCAGCTCGCGCTGCTGGCGCGCCAGCTCGCCGGTCATGCGGTTGAAGGCGCGGGCGAGCGGCCCGATCGCATCCTGGTCCTGGCCCTCGGCGACGCGGGCGCTAAGGTCTCCGCCGCGCACCCGCTCGGTCGCGGAGATCAGCCGGCCGATCGGCCGCGCCAGATAGTTGGCGAAGGCCAGGCCGACCCAGACCGCGGTCAGCAGCAGCAGCAGGGCGACCACGATGAAGATCATGGCGAAGGTGATCTGCAGGCCGGAACGCCGGCCTTCGAGCTCCTCGTAGAGCTGGACCGCGTCGCGCGTGCGGTCCAGGTGGGCCAGCACGCGCGGGTCGAGCAGGCGCCCGACGAAGAGATAGGTGTCGGTGAAGGCATCGAGGCGCACCAGCGCGCGCACCCGGTCGTCCGAGGTCGGAGTCAGGATCGCCACCTCGCCCGAGTTGGCCTGACGCACCGCCCACTCCGGAATCTCCGGGTCGAAGTCCAGCAGCAGGCTGAAACCGGCGCGGGCCAGGATGCGGCCCGAGGCATCGAACACCACGCCCTCGGTCAGCGAGCGCAGGGCGAGCTGGGTGGCCATGACCTGGCTGAAGCGCTGCGGGTAGAAGGCCAGGGTCGGGCCCTGGCGGTTGAGGTCCTGGGCCATGGCCAGGACGTCGGCGCTGATGGTGCGGCGATGCTCCTCGACGTAGGCCTCGGCCGTTTTCAGCGATTCGCCGATGGCGGTGCGCACGCGCTCGCTGAACCAGACCTGCAGGCCGAAGTCGAAGAACAGCACGGCGAAGGTGGCGACCACGATGGTCGGGGTCACCGCCACCAGGCTGAAGAGGGCGACCAGACGCGCATGCAGCCGGGCACCCGCCGCACCCCGCTTGGTCGCCGCGCGCAGGATCACCAGGCGGCGCGCGATCAGGGCACCGAGGCAAAGCAGCAACACCAGGTCGAGATTGAGCAACAGCAGGATGACCCAGGTGTCCACGGCCCTGGGCAGCCGCCCGGTCATGGCGGCAAAGGTCGCCGTCCCGGCAGTCACCGCTGCGATCAGCAGGGCGACGGCCAGCTTGCGCTCGAGATTGATGCGCCCAGCCCAGGTCGCAAAGCGCCTGAATTTGATCGGCATGGGACCAGCTCGGGCCACGCTGTTCAGGGGGCTTCCCTTGGCGATCGCCAACGCCGGCTCCTAGTACATTCCCCGCGGCGGTAATGGAGTGGCAGTATGGACTCTCTGTGGCACTTTAGCCACAGCTATTAAACGCCACGTGTGACCTGAATGTCCAGTTCGCGAATCTTCTTTCGCAGGGTGTTGCGATTGACGCCGAGAAGCTTCGCGGCCCGTAGCTGATTGCCGCGGGTGGCGCTCAGGGTGAGGGCGATCAGCGGCCGCTCGATCTCGCGCAGCACCCGCTGATAGAGCCCGGCGGCCGGCAGGGCGTTTCCGTGCGCGGCAAAGTAATCGGACAGATGGCGCTCGACCGCGCCGCCGAGCGACTCGCTGGTGCCCTGTCCGTCGCCCCTCGAGCCCGCCGTGTCGGACAGCTCGGCGCGCACGACCTCGAGACCGATGGTCTCCTGGCTGTAGAGCGCGGCCAGCCGCCGCACCAGGTTCTCCAGCTCGCGCACATTGCCCGGCCAGCGATAGCTTTGCAGAAAGGCCATGGCCTCGCCGTCGAGCCGCTTGGCCGGCAGCCCCTCGTTCTGTGCCTCGGCCAGGAAGTGCTGCACCATCTCCGGGATGTCGCCGCTGCGCTCGCGCAAGGGAGGCAGCCGGATCGGCACCACGGCCAGGCGGTAGAACAGGTCTTCGCGGAACAACCCCTGGCGGATCAGCTGGCGCAGGTCGCGGTGCGTCGCCGAGACGATGCGCACGTCGGCGCGGATCGGCGTGCGGCCGCCGACCGTCGTGTACTCGCCCTCCTGCAGCACGCGCAGCAGCCGGGTCTGCGCCTCCGGCGGCATGTCGCCGATCTCGTCCAGGAACAGGGTGCCGCCGGAGGCCTGCTCGAAGCGGCCGGCATAGCGCGTGGCCGCGCCGGTGAAGGCGCCCTTCTCGTGGCCGAACAGCTCGCTTTCGATCAGGTCGCGCGGAATCGCCGCCATGTTGATGGCGACGAAGGGTCCGTGGCGGCGCTTGCCGTAGTCGTGCAGGGCACGGGCGACCAGCTCCTTGCCGGTGCCCGACTCGCCGTAGATCATGGCCGTCAGGTCGGTGCCCATGATGCGGGCCATGACCCGGTAGATCTCCTGCATGGCCGGCGAGCGGCCGATCAGCGGCAGCTGCTCCTGGCCGGCCTCGCCGGGTGCGATACCCGACGCACCGGCACCGGCGGCCGGCTCGGACAGCGCGCGGCCGACCACGCCGAGCAGCTCGCGCAGGTCGAAGGGCTTGGGCAGATACTCGAAGGCGCCGCGTTCGGCGGCCTTGACCGCGGTCAGCAGCGTGCTCTGCGCGCTCATCACGATGATGCGCAGCTCGGGGCGCAGGCGGCGGATGCGCGGGATCAGGTCGAGCCCGTTGTCGTCCGGCATCACCACGTCGGTGATGACCAGATCGCCCTCGCCGCTGCTGACCCACTGCCAGAGGGTAGCGGCGTTCGCCGCGGCCCGCACGTTGTAGCCCTCGCGCCCCAGGGCCTGGGTCAGCACCGTGCGGATGGCGCGGTCGTCGTCGGCCACCAGGATCGTTGCCCCGCTCAAACCTGGGTTCGTGTCTGGACTCATACCTGAGCTCCTTCAAGTTCCGTGCCATGCCGCGCCGCCTCGCGCGGCGCCATCGGCAAGCGCATCCGGAAGACGGTCCGGCCGGGCTCGCTGTCGCTTTCGATGACGCCGCCGTGGTCGCCGATGATTTTGGCGACCAGGGCAAGGCCAAGGCCCTTGCCGCCCGGCTTGGTGGTGACGAAGGGCTCGAAAAGATGCCGCTGCAGTTCGTCCGGGATGCCAGGGCCATTGTCCTGTACGGCGATCAGCAGCGGCAGGTCGACGCGCTGGCCGCCGCCGCCGACCGCCAGTCGCACGCCCTGCTGGAAGGCAGTCGAAAGCACGATCTGGCCACCCGAAGCCGGCAGCGCCTCTGCCGCATTCTTGACCAGATTGATCAGCGCCTGGATCAGCAGGTCGCGATTGCCATAGGCGGGCGGCAACGAGGGATCGTAGGCCTCGATGATGCGAACGTGGCGCGCAAAGCCGGCCTCGGCCAGGCGCCGCACGTGCTCCAGCGCCTCGTGGATGTTGAGCGCGGTCCGCTCGATCGGCCGCTCGTCGGCGAACATCTCCATGCGGTCGATCAACGCCACCACGCGATCAGTCTCGTCGCAGATCAGGCGCGTCAGCTCGCGATCGCCCAGGTCGACGTTGGCCTCGAGGAGCTGCGCCGCGCCGCGGATTCCGGACAGCGGATTCTTGATCTCGTGCATCAGCATGGCCGCCATGGCGGTCACCGAGCGCGCCGCGTTGCGGTGCACGAGCTGGTCGTCGATCTTGCGCGCAATCGAGCGCTCCTGCAGCGAGACGACGATCGAGCCGGGTCGCTCGGCGATGGAGGCGGCCGAGACGGAAACGAAGCGCGGGCCGGTGCGCTGGGCGTCGAGGGTGATGCCGGCCTCGGAGACGCTGTTGCCGCCCTCGCGGGCGTGGCGGATTACGGCGAACAGCGGGCTGTCCCGCGGCAGCAGCTCGGCCCGCGACCGGCCGCGAAGCCAGGCGGCACTGGCCTGGAAGAACTGCTCGGCCGCCTGGTTGGCGAAGCCGAAGCGATCCTGGCCGTCGAGCAGGAAGACCGGCTCGGCAAGCGCGTTCAGCACCACGTCGCCCTCGCCCGGCAGTGCGCTGTCGGACAGGTAGGGTGCGCCCACGACCATCACGCCGCCTGCCGTTCGCTGGCCGCGTCGTAGGCGGCCTTGATCAGGCCGCGCACACGCGCCGGCTCGGGCTCGCGCTGCAGCGTGGCGCGCAAACTGGCCGCCTGCGGCAGGCCCTTGACGTACCAGGCCAGGTGCTTGCGCGCGATGGCGACGCCGCGCGCCTGGCCGTAGTGGCTCAGCATGGCCTCGTAGTGCTCCAGCAGGAGATCGCGTTGCGCCGCCAGCGGCGGATCGGGCAACACGGTGCGATCGCGCAGATAGGCGATCGCCTGGCCGAGGAACCAAGGCCGGCCGAAGGCGCCGCGGCCGATCATCACGCCGTCGGCGCCCGAGGCGGCCAGCGCCCGTTCGGCCTCGACCAGGCTGCGAACGTCGCCGTTGACGATCACCGGCAGCGTGACCGCTTCCTTGACCTCACGCACGAAGGCCCAGTCGGCGCTGCCGTTGTAGAGCTGGCAGCGGGTGCGGCCGTGCACTGTGATCATGCGAATGCCGCTCTCCTCGGCGATGCGGGCGAGACGCGGCGCGTTACGGTTGGCCGCGTCCCAGCCAGTGCGCATCTTCAGCGTAACCGGCAGCGAGACCGCCTTCACAGCGGCTTCGAAGATGCGTGCCGCGAGACATTCGTCGCGCATCAGCGCCGAGCCGGCCTGCTTGTTGACCACCTTCTTGACCGGGCAGCCGAAGTTCAGATCGATGACGGCGGCGCCGCGGTCCTGGTTGAGCCGCGCCGCCTCGGCCACCACCTCCGGCTCGCAGCCGGCGAGCTGCACCGCCATGGGATGCTCCTCGGCGCAGCTCGTCGTCATCTTCATGGCCCTGGACATTGACTGCCGGCTGGCGCGGATCATGGCCTGGCTGGCGATCATCTCGGAAACCACCAATCCGGCGCCGCTGCGCTTCACCAGGCGGCGGAACGGCAGGTCCGTGACCCCCGACATGGGAGCCAGGATCACCGGGTCGGCGATGTGAAGTGCACCGATATCAATGCCCATTTCTTAGGCAGCTTGTTCTGTTGCCCACGAATTAGGCTGTTCTAGCGTGAAATCGCCGGCTTGCAAAGCCGGGAAGCATGGAAAAAGGGCTCGGGCGGCCAGGGCGGCCTGTCAGCCGATCAGCACGTCGGTGACCAGCTTCACGCCGGGATAGGCCAGCGTTATCAAGAGGTAAGCGACCAGCACCAGGCGCGCGGCGCGGCGCCCGCGCAGGCCGGTTCCGGCATGCAGGGCCAGGAGCCCGCCGATCACCAGGAAGGCCAGCAGCGATAGTACCGCCTTGTGGTCCAGGCCGACGAGCTCACCCTGGATCAGGTAGTAAAGCGCCATGCCGGTCAGCACGCCGGCGCCGAGCACGATCTCGGCCGCCGCCAGCAGGCGCACCTCGAGCCACTCGGCGTCGGCGATCGAGGGCAACATACGGCTAAGACCGGTCGGCTGCTTGCGCTTGAGGGCGCTCTCCTGCAACAGCACGGCGGCCGCCGCCACGGCGGCCAGGGTGCAGAGCGCGTAGGTCGCCACCGAGACGGCGATGTGCACCACCAGCCAGCTCTCGAAGCGCAGATCGAGCGGCAGGCTGGCCGGCGCCTGCGACCAGATCAGCGCCAGCACGGCCAGCAGCAGCAGATAGGGCAGCAGCAGGACCGAGAGCCGCCAGGCCTCGCGGGTGATAGCGGCCAGCAGCGCGAAGAGCGCCAGGCTCGCCGCGATCGAGACCCAGAGCGCCATGCTGAGCCCGGTCTGCCAGGTGCCGCTCATCTGCACCAGGATGAAGGCCAGCGGGCCAGCCACGGCGGCGCCGAGCAGGGCCCAGAACAGCAGGTCGCGCCCGCCGCTGCCGCGCCGCAGGGGCAGGAGCGAGGCCGGCACCAGGGCAAGCAGCGCGGTCAGGCCGAAGACCAGGTTGGATGCCATGACCACCTATATAATCGCCTCTTGGCCGCAGGCATAGGGCGCACTAGGCTCGCGCCCGGACGGCGCGGGAAGTGGGTGAGTTTGCCAGCGGCGATGGCGCCCCTTTCTACAAGACGCGCCCGCATACTTCGACAGGCTCAGGTTGAGGTCGCTTGTGTCCCGGTCCCCTCCTGTCCTGAGCCTGTCGAAGGACGAGGAACGCCTAACGCGCAACAGCGCAGGAATGACGAGGAGCGAGGCGACGGTGGACACGGTTGCCCTGGTGGTGGCGGCGGGGCGCGGGCGGCGCTTCGGCGGCGAGCTGCCGAAGCAATATGCCGCGCTCGACGGGCGCCCGGTGCTGCGCCACACGCTGGCGGCCCTGGCCGCGCACCCGAAGGTCTCGGCGGTGCGCGCCGTGATCCACGCCGACGACCGTGCGCTCTACGATGAGGCCGTGGGCGACCTCGAGGTGCTCGAGCCGGTGCCCGGCGGCGCCACGCGCCAGCAGTCGGTGCGCCTCGGCCTGGAGAGCCTGGAGCCGCTCGCCCCGGCCCGGGTGCTGATCCACGACGGCGCCCGCCCCTTCGTGACGCCGCCGGTCATCGAGCGCGTGCTGTCGGCGCTGGAGCAGGCGCCGGGCGCCATCGCCGCCCTGCCGGTGACCGACACCCTGAAGCGCGAGACGGCCGGCGCGATCGCCGAGACCCTGCCGCGCGGCGGCCTGTGGCGCGCTCAGACACCGCAGGGCTTCGACTTCGCGCGCATCCTGGCGGCGCACCGCACGGCGCCCGACGCCGACCTGACCGATGACGCCGCGGTCGCCGAACTGGCCGGCCTCTCGGTGCGCCTGGTCGAGGGCGCGGCCGACAACGTCAAGATCACCACCCAGGACGACCTGGAGCGCGCCCGGCAGAGGCTGAGCGGCGGCACCGAGTTCCGCACCGGCAGCGGTTTCGACGTGCATCGCTTCGGGCCGGGCGATCACGTCATGCTGTGTGGCATCAAGGTGCAGTACAGCCACGGCCTGGTCGGCCACTCGGACGCCGACGTGGGCTTGCACGCGCTGACCGACGCGATCCTCGGCGGGCTTTGCGAAGGCGACATCGGCAGCCACTTCCCGCCCAGCGACGCGCGCTGGCGCGGCGCCGAGTCCGCGGTCTTCCTGCGCCACGCCTGCGCCCTGCTGCAGGCGCGCGGCGGCGCGCTGGTGCACGCCGACGTGACGCTGATCTGCGAGCGGCCCAAGGTCGGCCCGCATCGTGCCGCCATGGCCATGCGCATCGCCGAGATCTGCGGCATCGAGACGGGCCGCGTCAGCGTCAAGGCGACGACCACGGAAGGCCTCGGCTTCACCGGCCGGCAGGAAGGCATTGCCGCGCAGGCCACGGCCACCCTGCGACTGCCCATGGGCGTTTGGGGACAGAGTTAGGATGGCGGACGAGCGAGGCCAGCGCCCGCTGCCGCTCACCCATCCCGCCGCCCTGCTCGCGACCTGGTTCGGCAGCGGCCTGCTTCCCTGGGCGCCGGGCACCTGGGGCTCGCTCGCCGCCCTGCCCTTCGGCGCCGCCCTCGCCTGGGCCGGCGGGCCCTGGGCGCTCGCCGCCGGCGCGGCCGTGGTCTTCGTGGTCGGGCTTTGGGCCGGCCAGCGCTACGCCGCTGCAAGCGGCCGCGCCGATCCCGGCGCCGTGGTGATCGACGAGGTGGCCGGCCAATGGCTGGCGCTGATCCCCTGCGGCCTCGATCCCCTGTTGTTCGGCGCCGCCTTCGTCGCTTTCCGTTTCTTCGACGTGGTCAAGGTCTGGCCGGCGAGCTGGTGCGACCGCAATCTGAAGGGCGGTCTCGGCATCATGGCCGATGACGTCGTGGCGGGCGTCTATGCCGGCCTGCTGTGCTATGGCTTGGCCCAGTGGATTGGATAGATAACCATGTTTTCAAGTGTATTGCGGGAGCGAGCTGAGACTCTGCTGGAACTCTATCGGAAGGCTGGCCTGACGTTGGCGACGGCTGAGAGCTGCACCGGCGGACTGATCGCTGGCTGCCTGACCGAGATCGCCGGCTCTTCCGACGTGGTTGAGCGCGGCTTCGTGACCTACTCCAACGAGGCCAAGAGCGAGCTGCTCGGCGTACCGCGCGAACTCATCGAGACCGTCGGCGCGGTCAGTGCCGAGGTCGCCGCCGCCATGGCCGAGGGCGCGCTGCGCCACTCACCGGCGGATGTCGCGGTCTCAGCGACCGGCATCGCCGGCCCCGGCGGCGCCACCGCCGGCAAGCCGGTCGGGCTGGTCTACCTCGGAGTCTGCCGCCGCGGCCCGAACGCGATGCCAATGGCGGCCGAGAGCGAGCGCCATCTCTTCCCCGGCGATCGCAACGCGGTGCGCGAGGCCAGCGTCGCCGCCGCCTTGGAGCTGCTTGCTCGGCAGAGCAAACACTCCACCTGACGGCCCTCATACTTCGACGAGCTCAGTATGAGGGCCTGTCGAAGCCTCATCCTGAACCTGTCGAAGGATGAGGGCCGTGGTCGCTGTCGCCGTCGTAGAGCGCCTTGGCGCGCGCCTCGAACGCGGCGACCATGCGCCGCACCGCCTCGTTGAACAGCGGCTCCATCAGCTTGCGCATGATCTTCGAGTGGAACTCGAAGTCGACGAAGAAGTCGATCATGCAGCCTTCCGGATGGGGCTCGAAGCGCCAGTGGTTGTTGAGGTAGCGCAAGGGGCCTTCGATATAGGCGACGTCGATTCGCAGCCGCTCCGGATCGAGCGTCACGCGGCTGGCGAAGCGCTCCCGAATCATGCGGAAGCCGATGATCAGGTCGGCCAGCACGATACTGCCCTCGCGCTTGCGCATCCGCACGGCGAGGCACCAGGGCAGAAACTCGGGATAGCGCTCGATGTCCGCGACCAGCCGGTAGAGCTGCTCCGGCTGATAGGGGAGCACCCGTGTCTCGGCATGTGTCGGCATGGCGCCCCAGCGGTGCGATCCTGTCGCACCCGCATACGCGCTGGCGCCAAGCTTGACAAGATTCGCTTGACAAGATGCTGGGCGGCTAGCGGCCTTCTTAGAACGGCGGCGGGGAGCCTGCCCTGGGGGGGCCATCGGCCAGCCGCGGATTGCGCTTCTCGGCATAGACCAGGATCTGGGACACGGTCTCGCCGTCTTCCGACAGGGGCAGGAACAGGGTTACGCCCTCTTGCCAGCCACCGTCCGGCATGCGGTAGACCTGAGAATCGAAGAGCGGCGAGCGCTCGCGCCTTACCCGTTCGTAGCAATCCAACGTGTCCTCGACGCTGGGCCCGAAGAAGCCCTCCTGCACCAGCTTGCCGGTCGGGTCTTGGCCGCGCAGGAGGACCTCGCCGGTGCCGACCACGCGATAGCGGTAGATGCCCACGCCCTGCTCGTCGACGCCTTCGACGTCGACCAGCAGAATCCCGGGCAGGTGCCAGCGGAAGTCTTCTGGTGCAATGTCGCAGCGCCGGGGCATGGCACGGCCGGCGCGCTTCTGCTCCCAGTACTGGTAGAGCTCAAGAGCGCGCGGCGGCGCAGCCTCGAGGAATCCAGGATCGTCAGTTCTCGTGCCAGGCCGGTATTCGCCGCGCCTGGGCTCAGGGATCGCCACGCAGTCCACCTCTGGGCAGTGAAGCCCTCGCAAAGTCCATTCCACGGAACACACCTTACGCCCATTATGCCTAAGAGGCTAGGCATAAGGATTAAAATCGTCTCTTCTCTAGATAGAAAGAATAGGCCGACTGTCTCGCTACTATTAATTAGCTGAGAACAGCCAGCTTCGCCGCCCGCGCAGCCTGGAGGCGCTTGAAATCGTCGCCGGCGTGGTAGGAGGAGCGAGTCAGCGGCGAGGCCGAGACCATGAGGAATCCCTTGGCGTAGGCCTGGCGCTCGTAGGCCTTGAACTCCTCGGGCGTGATGAAGCGGTCGACCACGTGGTGCTTGGGCGTCGGCTGCAGGTACTGGCCGATGGTGAGGAAGTTGACGTCCGCGGCGCGCAGGTCGTCCATCACCTGCAGCACCTCCTCCCGGCCCTCGCCCAGGCCGACCATGATGCCCGACTTGGTGAACATGGCGGGGTCGAGACGCTTCACCGTATCGAGCAGGCGCAGCGAGGCGAAATAGCGCGCCCCCGGCCGCACCTCGCCGTAGAGCCGCGGCACGGTCTCCAGGTTGTGGTTGAAGACGTCGGGCCGGGCGGCGACCACGGTCTCGATCGCGCCGTCCTTCTTCAGGAAGTCGGGCGTCAGCACCTCGATCGTAGTGCCGGGTGCCGCCTCGTGGATGGCGCGGATGGTCTGGGCGAAATGCACGGCGCCACCGTCCGCCAGGTCGTCGCGATCGACCGAGGTGACCACCACGTGCTCGAGGCCGAGCTTGGCCACCGCCGCGGCCACGTTGGTCGGCTCGAAGGGATCGAGCGCGTCCGGCCGGCCGGTCGCCACGTTGCAGAAGCTGCAGGCCCGCGTGCAGATCTCGCCCATGATCATCATGGTGGCGTGCCGCTTGGCCCAGCATTCGCCGATGTTGGGACAGGCCGCCTCCTCGCACACGGTGTGCAGGTTGCGCTCGCGCACGATCTTGACCGTGTCCTGGTAACCCTTCGACGTCGGCGCCTTCACCCGCAGCCACTTCGGCTTCGGGTGCGCGGTCGGGTTGTCCGGCCGATGAGCCTTTTCCGGGTGACGCAGGGCGGGATCGATCCTGTTGGCCACGCTGGTGCTCTCCTTCTGCTCGCCCATGCCCCCTAGCGGTCCGATGCTAACGAAAGGTTCCCTTCCGTCAGCTGAATCGGCCCACTAACATATTGATCCAGTGGGGCGATTTTCCTGACGGATGGGTCCATCCGTCAGGGTCGCACCACTAGACGTGGATGACCTTGCCATAGGCGTCAAGCACCGCCTCGTGCATCGTCTCGCTGATAGTCGGGTGCGGGAACACCGTGTGCATCAGCTCTTCCTCGGTCGATTCCAGGTTCATGGCGACGACATAGCCCTGGATCAGCTCCGTCACCTCGGCCCCAATCATGTGGGCGCCCAGCAGCTGGCCGGTCTCGGCGTCGAAGATCGTCTTGATCAGGCCTTCCGGCTCACCGAGCGCGATCGCCTTGCCGTTGCCGATGAACGGGAATCGGCCGATCTTCAGCTTGCGCCCGCCCTCCTTCGCCCTGTTTTCCGTCAACCCGACCGAGGCGATCTGCGGATGGCAATAGGTGCAGCCCGGTATCTTCAGCTTGTCCATCGGGTGGACGCCGTCCTGGCCGGCGATCTTCTCGACGCAGATCACGCCTTCGTGTTCGGCCTTGTGCGCCAGCATCGGCGGCCCGGCGACATCACCGATCGCGTAGACGCCCTTCACGTTGGTCCGGCCGTAGCCGTCGACGACGATGGTCCCACGGTCGGTCTTGACGCCCAGCTTCTCCAGGCCGAGAGATTCGATGTTGCCCTGGACGCCGACGGCGGATATCAGCCGGTCCGCCTTCAGCTCCTGCTCCTTGCCATCCTTGCCTACGATGGTGGCGGTCACTGAGTTGGCCGCCTTGTCGACCTTGGTCACCTTCGCCTCGGTGATGATCTTCATGCCCTGCTTCTCGAACCGTTTCCGCGCCATCGCGGCAATCTCGTGGTCCTCCACCGGCAGGATCTGGGGCAGAACCTCGACCACGGTCACCTCGGCGCCCATGGTGCGGAAGAACGAGGCAAACTCGATGCCGATTGCGCCCGACCCGACCACGAGCAGCGACTTAGGCATGATGTCGGGCACCATCGCCTCGAAGTAGGTCCAGACCAGCTTCTTGTCGGGTTCCATGCCCGGCAGTACCCGCGGGCGGGCGCCGGTGGCGACGATGATGTGCTTGGCCTGCAGGGTCGTCGCCTGGTCGCCGCTGACCTTGACCTTGCCGTCGCCGTCCAGCGTGCCTTCGCCCATGACGACGTCGATCTTGTTCTTCTTCATCAGGTAGCCGACGCCGTTACTCAGCTGCTTGGCGACGCCGCGCGACCGTTTGACCACCGCGGCGATGTCGAAACCCGGCTTGCCAGCGGAGAGCCCGTAGTCGGCGGCGTGCTCGATATAGTGATAGACCTCGGCCGAGCGCAGCAGGGCCTTGGTCGGGATGCAGCCCCAGTTCAGGCAGATCCCGCCCAGGTGCGCGCGTTCCACCACCGCCGTCTTCAGCCCCAGCTGGGCTGCGCGAATGGCGGCGACATAGCCACCGGGGCCGCCGCCGATGATCGCGACGTCATAGCTCTTTTCGGCCATAGATCAGATCCTTGCCGCCTATACTTCGGGCTTTACAGCATCATCGAGAGCGGGTTCTCGATCAGGCCCTTGAACGCCTGCATGTATTCGGCGCCGACCGCCCCGTCCACCACACGGTGGTCGACCGACAGCGTGCACGACATGACGGTCGCGATTGCCAGCGCCCCGCTCTTGACCACCGGCCGCTGCTCGCCGGTGCCGACGGCCAGGATGCAGCCCTGCGGCGGGTTGATCACCGCCTCGAAGTGCTTGACCCCGAACATGCCGAGATTGGACAGCGAGAAGGTGCCGCCCTGATACTCCTCCGGCACCAGTTTGCCGTCGCGCGCCTTCTTGGCCAGCGCTTTCATCTCGGCCGAGATCGTTGCCAAGCCCTTGCTCTGGGCCGTCCGGATCACCGGCGTGATCAGGCCGCCTTCGATCGAGACCGCGACCGAGATGTCGGCGGACTTGTACATCTTGGAGCCGTCCTCGCTCCAGGAGGCATTGGCTGCGGGGACCTTGATCAGCGCCAGCGCCGCCGCCTTGATCAGGAAATCGTTGACCGAGAGCTTGTAGCCGCCGTCGGGTGCCTGCGCGTTCAGGGTCTTGCGCAGGTCGAGCAGCGCATCGAGCTCGCAATCCACCGTCAGGTAGAAATGCGGCACGGTCTGTTTCGATTCGGTCAGCCGGCGGGCGATCACCTTGCGCATGCTGGTATGCGGCACCAGGTCGAAGGCGGCCTCGCCTGCCGCCGGAGCCGGAGCTGCCTTTGCTGGCGCAGCCTTATCGGCCTGCGCCGGCTTCTCGGCCGCCGCCGGTTTGCCGGGCTTGGCCCCGCCGGAGGCGATCGCAGCCTCGACGTCGTCCTTTACCACCCGGCCCTTGGGGCCGCTGCCGGCGATCGCCGAAAGGTCGAGGCCAGCCTGCTTGGCCATGCGTTTTGCCAGCGGGCTGGCGAACACCCGGTCGCCTGACTCCGCCGATGCAGCAGGCTTGGCGGCGGGCTTCGCATCGGACGCCGCTGCCTTCGGTTCCGGCTTCGATTCCGGCTTTGGCTCAGCCTCCGGATCGGCCGGCGCTGGCTTCGCCGGCTTTTCGGCCGATTCCTTCGGCTTCTCCGGCTCAACCGCCCCTTCCCCACCAGCATCGAAGCCTTCCAGCGCCGATTCGTCCTCGCCGTCTTCCAGGATCACCGCGATCGGCGTGTTGACCGCGACCGCATCGGTCCCTTCCTCGACCAGGATCCTGCCGAGCGTCCCCTCCTCGACCGCCTCGACCTCCATCGTCGCCTTGTCGGTCTCGATCTCGGCGATGACGTCTCCGGCGGCAACCTTGTCGCCTTCCTTCTTCAGCCATTTGGAAAGATTGCCCTCTTC
>JBHJOF010000249.1:0-13400 GCA_050330055.1 Kiloniellales bacterium | reverse complement strand
CCGTCGAGCAGAGCCTCGGCCAGGCCGATCTGCTGGCCGAGCGCGGCCAGCTCGCTGGCCTTGTCCGGCCCGACCAGGATGGCGACCTGGCTCGCGCCATAGGCGAAGGCGGCGGCCAGAAAGTCGAGCCCGACCTGGGTCACCTCATTCAGCGCGAAGGGCAGGACGTTGCCCGGCAGGCCGCGGCCGTGGCGCGCGATCAGCGAGATCATCTCGGCGCCGTGGCGCGGGTCGTGCAGCAGCAGGGCGGGCGCCTTGCCGCCGGCGGCGCGATAGCTGCCGAGCAGCGTGCGCAGGCGCTCGAACAGGCCGTCGCCGGCCGGCAGCTGATAGGTCGCGGCACCGGTCGGGCAGACGCTCGAGCAATAGCCGCAGCCGCCGCAAATATAGGGGTCGATCTCGACGCCGTCGCCGGCCGAGCTGATGGCGCCTGTCGGACAGACGTCGAGACAGCGCGTGCAGCCGGTCTTGCGGCTGCGCCCGTGCGCGCAGATGGCCGCGTCGTAGGCGACGTAGCGCGGCTTGCTGAACTCGCCGACCATGTCGGCCAGCTCGAAGATCGCCTTCTGCACCAGGGCCGGGTTGTCGGGGTCGGGCCGCAGGTAGCCGTCGCGCCGCTCGCCCGCCGTGAACAGCGGCGTGCCGCCGGTCAGGTCGAGGATCAGGTCACACTCTGAGAACGCATTGTTGCGCGGTGCCTCGAAGGCCAGGCGTTCGCGCGAGGAGGGGGCCGCCGGTGCGTAGCCGTTCACCGTGATGCCGAAGCCGCCCAGATGGCCCTTGGCCTGGACGATGGTGCCCTTGAAGACCGGCACGTCCATGATGCGCGGCGGGACGATCTCGCCCGGCTCGCTCAGCAGCACCGTGACCTCGAGCCGGCCGGCGAGCTGCTTGGCCGCCTCGATGGCGCGCTCGTCGCGGCCGTAGACCAGGCAGGCGCCGTTCGACTTCAGGCCGACCGAGGGCGTCGGCGGCAGCTCGAGCGCCGCCTCGGCGAGCAGGGCGGCGATCTTGGCGGTGGCGTCCGCGCCGCCGGCCTGCTCGGCCCAGCCGGCGCTCTCGCGTATGTTGACGTAGGCCAGATCCGCCTCGGGGCTGTCCTCGGCGGCCACCTCGCTGAACAGCGGTGCTTCTTGCGTGCAGGCGACCAGCAGCTTGTCGCCGCTCCGGACGGCCTGCTGGAAGTTGCCGAGCTGGGCCCGGCAAAGTTGGCTGTTGAGCGATAGCTCGCCACTTGCGCCGGCCGCCTTGCAGGCCTTGCCGAGTTTGCCGGCGTCGAGCGGCATCGTCGTCTCGCAATTGCAGACGAGCATGCGCCGGCCGCGCATCTCCATGGTCGATCTCTCCCACGCAGCGCCGCCGGTTTCCGGCGGGCCGCGTCTCTTAGTGATTGTTTCTACAGATACTAAGTGCCGACAGACGGCAAGACGACCCCAAAATGTCTGTGGCCATGGCCCGCTTTGCCGGCGCCAACTCCGGGCGGGCCCCCGCTCGCAGGACCGTTCGCGGCCGCCATTTCGGGCCGCGAAAGCTTCATCCCGCCGCCATGGCGCGGTAATCGCTGGCCTTTAGGATGGGGGGATTAAGCCAAGACACAAGACAAGCCACAAGAAAGGCTCCCCTTGATGCGGTTGGAGGACTATGCCCGTTTGGTGGTCGCGATCCGTCATACGGCGGACGCGCTGCGGCGAGAGGCTGACTTCGTCGGCAACCGCGACCATGCCGACCTGCTGCGCTCGCGGGCCGAGGCCTGCGAGCGCCGGGCGGCCGAGATGGAGCTGGACCTGCCCGCCGTCTGCGATCCGGTCGAGGCCCGTCGTCCGCTTCCTGCCTGAGTCTCTGAAACCTTCTTTTGTCGCCCGACCACCGCGCCCCTTCGCTTCGGCGCTCGGCCGCGCGCCCGACTGTGTGGGCAACCAACGAATAATTCACCGGACCTTCATGCCCCTGTCACGGCACTGCGGGATAAGGGAGTCCCCACAGGGCGTCGTGATCAGGCACCACCGCGCCCGACCTTGCAAAAGCGACTCGAGCCCCGCATCCCCGATCGCGGGGCTCATTCTTTCGGCCGTCTGATCCGCGCCTCACAGGCAGTGATGTTCTACTTTTGAGTGTAATTGTGGGCCTACCTTTCACGCGAAATTAACGCATCCGGGCGCCTAGTAGGCGTCATTGTGCATTGCAATATCTAAGCGGTCGCCCAAGATAGGCAGACCTTTAGAAAGGCTCTTGCCATGCTGTACTACCTGCACGAAATGCAGCGCCTCTGGATGGCCCCGGCGCGGATCGCGGCGGAAGGCACCATGACCGCGCTCCGCCATCCCTTCAATCCCTGGGGTCAGCTGCCGGCGGCGCGCTTCTTCGGCTCCGCCGCCGAGGTCTTCGAGCACCTGACCCGGCGCTACGGCAAGCCGGCCTGGGGACTGCCCGTCACCTCCATCGACGGCCGCGAGGTCGAGGTCGAGGAGGAGGTGGTGATCAAGCGCACCTACTGTCACCTGCTGCATTTCAAGCGCGCAACCGATCGCGCCGATCCGAAGCTGCTGATCGTGGCGCCGCTGTCCGGCCACTTCGCCACCCTGCTGCGCGGCACCGTCGAGGCCATGCTGCCGGACCACGACGTCTACGTCACCGACTGGCAGGACTGCCGCATGATCCCGGTGACCGAGGACCGCTTCAATCTGAACGACTACATCGACTACCTGATCGACTTCCTGCACGTGCTCGGGCCCAACACCCACGTGATGGCGGTCTGCCAGCCCGCGGTGCCGGCGCTGGCCGCGACCGCCGTGATGTCGGGCTGGGGCGACAACTGCCTGCCGGCGACGCTGACCCTGATCGGCGGCCCGATCGACACCCGCAAGTCGCCGACCCAGGTCAACAAGCTGGCCAAGGAGAACACGATCGAGTGGTTCGAGCGCAATGTGGTCACTCAAGTGCCGCCGCCCTATCCCGGCATGTTCCGCAAGGTCTATCCGGGCTTCATCCAGCTCACCAACTTCATCGCCATGAACTTCGAGCGGCACCTGGAATCGTACAACCAGCTGTTCGACCACCTGGTCGAGGGCGACGAGGAGGCGGCGGAGAAGAAGCGCGCCTTTTACGAGGAGTACCGCGCCGTCATGGACCTGCCGGCCGAGTTCTATCTGCAGACTGTGCAGACCGTGTTCCAGGAACACTCCCTGCCGAAGGGTGAGATGGTGGCGCGATGGCACCCGGTGCTGCCGGACCGCATCACGCGCACCGCCATCCTTTGCATCGAAGGCGAGCTCGACGACATCTCCGGCGTCGGCCAGACCAAGGCGGCTCTCGAGATCACGCCCAACCTGCCGGACGGCATGAAGGAGTATTACCTGCAGAAGGACGTCGGCCACTACGGCGTGTTCAACGGCGGCAAGTGGCGCTGCCAGATCGCGCCGCGCATCAAGCGCTTCATTCGCGAGCACGACCTCGAGCTGGCGCACAGCGGCAAGCCCCGCCTGGTCGCCTTCGCGCCCTGGAAGGGCGGCGACCGCCGCAGGAAGTCGGACGGCGGCAGCGCCTGAGTTCTATCCCGCCGGTCTCGCCCTCGGACCGACCGGCACGGTCGCTTGAATCACGGCCCGCGCGCTCCTTTACAAGCGATGCCATAAGCCTCTACAGCGAATGCAGCGTGGAGTCTCTACTCGGGGGCGAGTCCTATGGAAGGCTTGCTCGGCTTCGTGCTGGCCGGCTTTGCTTTGACCGGCAGCCCGGGCCCGAACACCTTGAGCCTGGCGGCGACCGGCGCCGCCTTCGGCGCCCGCCGCGGCGTTGCCTACATGGCCGGCCTCGCCATCGGCATGCTGCTGGTCATGGCCGTTACGGCGAGCGGCGTGAGCGGAGTGCTGCTGGCGGTGCCGGGGGCGACCCCAGTCGTGGTCGCCATCGCGGCGGCCTACATCGTCTATCTCGCCTACCGCATCGCGACCGCGCCGCCCCTGGCCGAGGACGCCGGAGAAGGCCGCCAGCCCTCGGTCCTCGGCGGCATCTTCCTGTCGCTGGTCAATCCCAAGGCTTATGCCGCCATGGCGGCGCTGTTCTCCGGTTTCGTGCTGCTGCGGAACAGCCTTGCGCTGGACGCGGCGCTCAAGACCGGCGTGCTGCTGTCGATCATCGTCCTGGTGAATATCGCCTGGCTCTTCGCCGGCGCGGCGCTGACCCGCTGCTTTCGCGAGCCGCGCCTGAACCGGGCGATCAACGTAGCTTTCGCCGTGCTGTTGGTCGCCTCGGTCGCCGTCGCCATGCTGTTCTGAGCGCGCGCTTGCGCTGCACGCGGTGAAGGGGACTGTCCCCGGGATGCCGCGAGCTGTCCGGGGACAGCCCCCTGCGCTTTGCTACGGGGACAGTCCCCTGCGCCCGAGGGGACTGTCCCCGGCCGGCCTGCATTGGGGACGGGCCCCAATTGCGCGCTACTCGTCGAACCAGAAGGTATCGGGCCGGTAGATGCCGAAGTAGGCGCCGGGCTCGTAGAGATAGACCGCGCGCTCCGGCAGGTTGCGCAGGCGCGCGTTGCGGGCCACCGGCTGCAGCACGCCGCCGACCAGCCCGATGGTGAAAACCTGGTCGGCGTTGATCACCAGAATCTCCTCCCAGGCGGCCCGGCGGGCCGCTTCGTTCGGCGCGCGGGTCCAGGCCTCGTAGAGCTCGAGCAGGCGGATCGCCTCGGGCAGGTCGGGCGGCGTGCCGGCCCGGCCGCCGCTCTGGTAGTGCCGGCCCCAGAGCGGCCAGTTGTTCTGCCGGTCGTCGGTCGGCGCCAGCTCGGCCGGGCTCATGTCCGGCGTGGCGATGCCGTTGGCCAGGCCGTAGAAGATGGAGAGCGGCACGCGGCCGCTCTGCACGATGCTGCGGAAGGCCTGGCGGCTGGTGCTGTGGATCAGCAGCTCGATGCCGAGCGCGCGCCAGTCGTCGGCAATGAGCTGCAGCACGTCGATCTCGGCCGGGTCGCTGTCGCCGGCCTCGACCACCAGAGTCAGTCGCCTGCCGTCCGGCCGCAGGCGGAAGCCGGCCGAATCGCGCTGCGTCAGTCCGACCTTGTCGAGCAGCTGCGCCGCCTTGCCCGGATCATGCTGCGCCCAGGCCTTGCGCAGCGCCGGCCGGTAGAGCGGGCTCTCCGGCAGCAGCGAGTTGTTACCGGTCTGAGCCAGGCCGCTGTAGACCACGGTGTTGATCTCGTCACGGTCGATCGCCAGCGACAGCGCACGCCGGAAATCCGTTTCGCGCAGCAGCGCGCGCAGCACCGGATCGGCCGCGTTCAGATTTGGATAGAGCGCGAGCTGCGCGCCGCGCCCGATCGGCCAAAGCTGGACCTTGATGCGGCCGCGCGCCTCCGCTTCCTTCAGGAAGGTGAAGTCGCGCAGCGTGAGGCCGACCGACTGCAGCTCGCTCTCGCCGGCACCGGTTTGCGCCGGGATCAGCTGCGCCTGGGTGCGATCCAGGATCACCCGGTCGATATAGGGCAGCTGCCGGCCCTCGGCGTCGACGCGGTGGAAGTAGGGGTTGCGCTCGCCGATGAAGCGGTCCGCCGGCGGGGCGCTTGTATTGATCCAAGGCTGCAGGGTCGGCAGCTCCGGATTGTCGAAGCGGAAGGGCTCGTCGCGCCGGAGGAAGAGTCCGGCCCAGTCGCCCAGGCCCATACCACGTGCCTGCTCGTTCAGCGCCGTCTCGTCGCCATAGCGGGCGCGGAAGGCCTTCAGGTAGTGCGCCGGGCGATAGATGAAGAGTGGGCCGGTCCCCGCCAAGGCCGGCAGGAAGCGCGCGTTGGGTCGCTGCCAGGTATAGCGCACGCGGGTCTCGTCCAGCACCTCGAAGCGCGGCGGCTGGCCGTCGACCAGCAGCTTCGGCGGCAGCCCGCCGGGCGACAGCGCGGCGTCGTTCGCCACGTCCTGCCACCAGAAGCGGAAGTCCTCCGCCGTGAAGGGCGCGCCGTCCGACCAGCGATGCCCACGCCGCAGCCGCAAGGTGAACCGGCGGCCGTCCTCGACCTCGACGCCTTCCAGGATGTCGGGCACCAGGCGCAGGCGCCCCCCCTTGACGTTCGGGGCGTCGCGTTGCCAGACCACCAGGCGGGCGTAGCCGAAGACCACCATCGCGCGGGCGTCGCGTCCGCCGCGCTCCAGCATGCGCAGATCGCCGCCGTAGCGCCCGCTGCTCCAGCCCGGCCGATCGGGCAGGTCGCGCCGCGGCACCTCGGGCAGGCGCTCGGCCAGCGGCGGCAGGCGACCCTCGGCCACCGCCTGCGCCAGGAATGGCGGCTCTTCGGCCGCGTGCGCGATCGCAAGCGGCAGCGCAAGGCAGAGCGAGAGCAGGAGACGATGGAGCGCGCCGCGTCCCACGTTCGACATGCCGCGCAGTCTAGACCTCCACAATGGCCGCTGGCGAGATCAGGGCGCCGGATAGGCGCGTCCCACCTCCGGCTTGATCACCACGCCCCCCGCGGTCTGGAAGCGGACCGGAAAGGTGGCCAGCGCGTCCTTGCCGAGCGCCACGCTGGAGACGTGAAAATGCAGGTGCGGTTGGGTCGTATAGCCTGTGGTGCCGGACAGCGCCACCACCTGGCCGGCGCTGACGCGTTCGCCGCGCGCCACCAGGACGCCGTCTTGCTGCAGGTGCAGGTAGTGCGCCACCGTGCCGTCGGCGTGCTCGATCCAGAGGAAGTTCTCCTTGCCGCGCCGCACCGGATGGGGACCGCCCTCGTCGGACTCCTCCCAGAAGCCGATCACGACGCCGTCGCGCGCCGCCAGCACCGGCGTGCCGACGGGCATGGCCCAATCGACGGCGAACCGCAGCGGTCCCTGATGCGAGAATCCGCCTCCATAACTCTGGATCACCTCATGGGCTTCGCCCGAGGCGTAGGGCAGGTGGTATGTCACGCTGTCGTCGTGCTGCGCCGGCACGCGGCCCGGGTGATAGGTGTAGTCCCAGGCGACCTGCCAGTCGCTATCGCGCGGCACCGCGACCTCGATCAGCTTGTGCCGTCCCGGTCGCTCCAGCACCAGCCGTCGCCACTGCGCCTCCGCGTCACTGCTGGCCCGCAGCGACAGCGCCAGGGTCAGGACTTGGTCGCTCAGGTTCTCCAGCCAGATCTCGGCGTGCCCGGCGAAGGCCAGGCCCTCGATGCAGAAGAGGTTGGCCTGGCAGTCGCGCTTGACCCGCTGTGGGGCCTCCTGGGCCGGTACCGGCGACGCCATGCCAAGTAGCAGGACGATGAGGGCCAGCCAGAGACACGCACGTCGTCGCATGTGTTCGCTCCTCCACGCATACCCCCATCCTTACGCGATTCGTTCGATCCGGGCACAGGGATATCAGCCCGTCCGGGGACAAGCCTCTCCACTGCGCTGTTGGGGGGCCTGGATGAGCCGCGGCCTGGCGGTGGGGAGGGCCGCCCCGGCTCCGAGGCAAAGGTGCCGGCCCTTGCTGGCCCCACCCTTGCTGGCAGGGGGGCGGGGGCGCATATTTCCGCTATGGATCAAGACAAGCGCCCAACGGTGGCACCGGCCGAAAGCGGCTCGCCGGGCGACGCGGCTGGCGGGCAGGGCGCGGTGAAGGTCTTCCGCCGCGGCCGTGCCAAGGCGGCCGGCACGGCGCTGCTGGACGAGTTCCTGCTGGCGCCCGATCCGGCCGATCCGCGCCTGACCGAGCGGCTGCGCGGCCTCGACCAGGACGGTGCCGCGGTCGAGACCAGCGTCGTGGTCGAGCGGCCGCTGACCCTGTTCCTGAACGGCCAGGAGATCGTCACCATGATGACGATCGGCGACTATCCCGATTACCTGGCGGTCGGCTATCTGCTGAATCAGAACATGCTGCGCCCCGACGACGTGATCGAGGGCATCGACTACGACGAGGAGCTCGAGGTCGTGGTCGTGCGCACGGCGCGCGAGACGAACTATGAGGAGAAGCTGAAGAAGAAGGTGCGCACCTCGGGCTGCGCCCAGGGCACGGTGTTCGGCGACCTGATGGAGAAGTTCGACGAGGTCGAGCTGCCGAAGGAAGCGGTGCTCAAGACTTCGTGGCTCTACGGCCTGAGCCGCAAGGTCAACGCGGTGCCGAGCCTCTATCTCGAGGCCGGTGCGATCCACGGCTGCGTGCTCTGCGAGGCCGACCGGCCGCTGGTCTACATGGAAGACGTCGGCCGCCACAACGCAGTCGACAAGATCGCCGGCTACATGTTCCTCGAGGGCCTGAGCCCCAAGGACAAGATCTTCTACACCACGGGCCGCCTCACCTCGGAGATGGTGATCAAGACGGTGCAGATGGGCATCCCGATCCTGATCAGCCGCTCCGGCTTCACCGCATGGGGCGTCGCGCTGGCGCGCCAGGCCAACCTGACGCTGATCGGCCGCGCCAAGGGCAAGCGCTTCATCGCGCTGGCCGGCGAGGAGCGCATCGTGTTCGACGCCGAGGCGGCGGCAGCCGAGGACGAGGACCCGCGCCACCAGCGCAAGGGCGCGCGCTGAGCGGTGGCGCCACTTTGTCGTCACTTTCAGAGCAAGGTGACGCGTTCGGCACGAACGCAGTTCTTATCTGACGTGACCTGCTGCTCCCCACAGAGGCGAAGGGCGCGTTATCGCAGAGAAGTGCTGCGATTGACATGGCGGTCACCCTGGCGCGACCGGGTCTCGCTTCGCCGTCGTGCCTTTTCGGCGCTTCGCGCCAGCCCCCCTCCCGGCGCTGCGCGCCGACCTCCCCCTCGAGGGGGGAGGCGAGCAAACGGCTGCCGCCAATCTTTTCCCTCCCCCCTTGAGGGGGAGGGCAGGGAGGGGGGCGTCCGCGCAGCGGACAACAGAATACGAGTCATTCTTGACTGGACGGGAGAAGGCCCGTTTCCGCAACAGAGCCTGCGCAGCTTTGGTGACCTGCGCACGACGTGGAGCAAGACGCCGTGAACGCCAAGGTCGCCGGCGTGCTGCTGGCCGGCGGGCTGTCGCGGCGCATGGGCGGTGGCGACAAGTGCATGCGGCCGCTCGGCGGCAAGACGATCCTGGCGCGCGTGATCGAGCGTGCGCGGCCGCAGGTGGAGGCGCTGGTGCTGAACGCCAACGGCGACCCGGCGCGCTTCGCCGGCTTCGGCCTGCCGGTCGCGGCCGACGTAGTCGAGGGCTACGCCGGGCCGCTCGCCGGCGTGCTGACCGGCCTCGAGTGGGCGGCGGCGAATGCGTCCGGCTGTCGATGGGTCGCCAGCGTCGCCTGCGATGCGCCTTTCCTGCCGGCCGACCTGGTTGAGAGGCTGCTGGCGGCGGTGGAGGGCGGGGGCGCCGACATGGCCTGCGCCGCCTCGCACGGCCGCGCGCACCCGGTCTTCGGCCTCTGGCCGCTCCGCCTCCGCGACGCGCTGCGCCGCGCCATGGTCGAGGAGGAGATCCGCAAGGTCGACCTCTGGACCGCGCGCTACAGGCTGGCGACGGTCGATTTCCCCGACGTCGCTCTCAACGGCGCCGCGATCGATCCCTTCTTCAACACCAACCGGCCGGAGGATCTTGAGGAGGCGGAGCGGCTGATCGCCTGATCCCGATTTGCCGGGCCGAGCCACTGGAACTTCACATCGCTTCATGACAGCCTAAGTCTATAGCCGAAGTCTCTATGGCAATGACGAGCAGGGGACAGATGCCTGCGTCGGGTTATGCCAAAGGTCTGCCGCCATGAAGATGCCGCTCACGCAGCACACGATCTTGCAGCTCGGCGTCGTCGTCGAGCGGCGCGCGCTGAAGAGCCGCTGGCAGCGCTACGCCTGGCGGCCGGTCGCGGTCTTTCCCGGCGCACCGCCGCGCGACCGCAAAGGCGCATGGGTCGAGCTGACCAGCGGCGAGGGCTGGACGCAGTTCCATGCCGCTACCCTGCCGCTCGAGCTGTTCCGCAAGGAGACCGAGGCCTATCGCGTGGCGATGGCGCAGCATCCGCCCTCCCTCTACGTGGTGCTGCGGCCGAACGAGGATCCGCAGGTCGCGCACGAGGTGGTTCCGCTGCTGGTGACGGCGTCACCCGACGAGGCGCAGGGCTTCCTCGAAGCCGGCGTCGACATCGTCGAGCCGGTGGCCATGCCCGAGGTGGTCGCCGCCTTTGTGCAGGCCTTCATCGACAGCCATCACGTGGAGGAGCCCTTCGTGAAGCGCCAGCGCCGGCCGAAGCGCGCGCCGGCCGCCCCGGGGCTGCGCAGCTCGCACTACCGGCCGGAAGAGGACGACGATGGCTGATCAGGACGACGGCTTCCTGACGCGCTGGGCGCGCCGCAAGGAGCAGGCGCAGCGGGGGGAGGAGCTGCCCGAGGCAGCGCCCGCGACGACTCCGGCAGCGCCGGCCGGCGTCGAGACGGGCAAGACTCCGGAAGAGCAGGCCGAGGAGCAGGCCAAGCTGATCGAGAGCCTGCCGGACATCGACAGCATGACCCGCGAGTCGGACTTCTCGGTCTTCATGCAGAAGGGCGTGCCGCAAGCGCTGCGCAACAAAGCCCTGCGCAAGCTGTGGCGGCTCGATCCGGTTTTCGCCAACCTCGACGGGCTGAACGACTACGACGAGGACTACACCGCCATCGGCAAGCCGCTCGGCCGGGCCGTCAGCACGCTCTACAAGGTTGGCCGCGGCATGGCCGGCGAGCCGCCGGCCCCGGATGCGGCCGAGGCGAAGGCGACAGGCGCCGCGGCGGAGCAGGCGCCGCCGCCCGGCGGGACTGCAGAGAAGACACCGGCATCCGTCGCGGATGAAGCGCCCCCGGAAGCGGACGAGGCGGACGCGGACTCCGCTCAGGCCGCCGGGGATCGGCTTGCAGGCGCGTCATCCGGGCCGTCCGAGCCGGCTGGCAGCGACGCCGAGGAAGTCACTGCGCCCTGCGGCCCCTCCTCCATTGACGAGTCCAAGGGCGGCGCGGCCGCCCGGCGATGGGGTCGCTTCACAAGCTGAGCCGGCTGATCGTCGTCTAGACCGGGCCCTAGGGTTGCGGGTTTGACTCGGCGGCAAACGGTAAACTGGTATCGGCGTGCGCCTGCCCGCCCACTTGCCGCGCCGTACCGGCGATCATTTTTTCGTGCGGAGGCGGGCCTGCGCCACCGTCCCGGGCCCGGCGATCTGCTGATGCCAAGGTGTCTGGCATACCACAAACCAAATCAAATCAAGGCCTTGGCGCAAGGCTTGTCCAAGCAGAAATTCCTTACTTGCGAATTACTCGCAAAGTTGTCGCGCCAACCGGTGCTAGTTCTCACGCGCTGCTCGCAGGTGCAGCACGGCTGTTTGTTGACACCCCGTTGGAAGTTGTCTGTAATGGTTCCGGAAAACAGCAATAAAGCCCTTGGGTCACAGGGGTTAAGTGTCGGCGAGAGGTTTCTTGGGCGGGGACGGATCAACCCTGCGGCGAGGCCTCCACAGAACGCGTGTCTGGGGGAGGAGATCAGGCGCTTGGTAGAAAGTGCCGAGCCATACGAGATCGGTGAAGAGGATCAGCTCCGAGCGAGTTGGTATCGCTTGCTGGCGCGGCTGCTGGCGACCGCGCCCGATGCGGCCCTGTTGCAGCAACTCGCCGCGCTGAAGAGCGACGGCTCCAAGTTCGGCGACGCGCTGGCGGCGCTGGGCGCGGCGGCGCAGGGCACCACGCTCGAAGCCGTGACCCAGGAGTACTTCGATCTCTTCATCGGCCTCGGCCAGTCCGAGGTGATGCCCTATGGCTCGTACTACCTGACCGGCTTCCTGCACGAGAAGCCGCTGGCCCGCCTGCGCGGCGACATGGCGCGGCTTGGCATCCGGCGGGCCGAGGGCGTGCCGGAGTCGGAAGACCACATCGCCGCCGTCTGCGAGATGATGGCAGGACTGATCACCGGCGGCTTCGGCGCGCCGGCCGATCTCGAGGTTCAGCACGCCTTCTTCCAGGATCATATCGGCTGCTGGGCGCCCCGGTTCTTCGAGGACCTGGAGGCAGCCCGCTCCGCAGCCTTCTATATGCCCGTCGGCACCATCGGCCGCCTCTTCATGGCCGTGGAAAGCCAGGCGTTCGACATGGCGGCCTA
The DNA here is from genome assembly GCA_050330055.1 of Kiloniellales bacterium. GTDB lineage: Bacteria > Pseudomonadota > Alphaproteobacteria > Kiloniellales > JAKSDN01 > JBHJOF01. The sequence goes on along the minus strand of JBHJOF010000249.1, from coordinate 1,392 downwards.
GCGCCCAAGATCAACAAGCCAAGCGGGGCTGGGGTGGGCCCCACTAGGAGATCTCACCCACGGCGCTTCACCGGACGACGGAGCGCTTCACCAGCTGAAGAAAGGTGAGCAGAGATGAGCAACCATAAGAAAACAGGCCAGAAGAAGGAAGGAGCGTCACTTGGCCGACGTAACTTCTTCCGCACGGCCGGTTTGGGAGCAGGCGCCGTCGGCGCGGCCGCGGTCGGTCTTGCCGCCGAGGGTTCGGCGGCGGAGCCGGCCCGCAAGTCGCCGAGCAGCGCCGGCTACCGCGAGACCGGGCATGTGAAGAAGTTCTACGAACTGGCCAGGTTCTAGACCGACGAAACCATAGAATTAGGAGAGGTCAATGCTTACCAAAAAGGCGAATGGGGTTGCGAACGGCCCCCGTTTGTCCAAGGCGTTGGCGGGAGTCGTCGGCAGTGCGATAGATCGCCGAACCTTCCTGAGGCGCTCGGGGCTTGCCGCTGGCGGCGCCGCGGCCTTTGCCTCGATGTCTTCGGGCATGGTGAAGAAGGCGGACGCGGCAGCGGAGGCGACCGGCGCAATCAAGCAGGTCATGTCCATCTGCACGCACTGCTCGGTCGGCTGTACCGTCATTGCTGAGGTGCAAAATGGCGTCTGGATCGGGCAGGAGCCCGGCTGGGACAGCCCCTTCAATCTTGGAGCCCACTGCGCCAAGGGCGCTTCGGTGCGCGAGCACGCACACGGCGAGCGCCGGCTCAAGAGCCCGCTGAAGCTGGCGGGCGGCAAGTGGCAGAAGCTCTCGTGGGACGAGGCGATCAACGAGCTCGGCGACAAGCTGCTCGAGATCCGCGAAAGCTCCGGCCCCGATTCCGTCTACTGGATGGGCGGCTCGAAGCACAGCAACGAGGGCGCCTACCTCTATCGCAAGTTCACTGCCTTCTGGGGCACGAACAATACCGATAACCAGGCACGCATCTGCCATTCGACGACCGTCGCGGGCGTGGCCAATACCTGGGGCTACGGCGCGATGACGAACAGCTACAACGACATCCACAACAGTCGTTGCATGCTGTTCATCGGCAGCAACGCGGCGGAAGCTCACCCGGTCGCCATGCAGCACATCCTGCGGGCGAAGGAGCACAACAACGCGCCGCTGATCGTCTGCGACCCGCGCTTCACGCGCACCGCGGCGCATGCCAACGAGTATGTTCGCTTCCGCTCCGGCACCGACGTCGCTTTGATCTGGGGCATCCTCTGGCACATCTTCGAGAACGGGTGGGAGGACAAGGAGTTCCTGCGCACCCGCGTCTGGGGCATGGGCCAGATCAAGGCCGAAGTCGCCAAGTGGAACCCGGCGGAAGTCGAGCGCGTCACCGGCACGCCGGGCTCGCAGCTCGAGCGGGTGGC
>JBHJOF010000248.1:0-7772 GCA_050330055.1 Kiloniellales bacterium | reverse complement strand
GGGGGGGGGGGGGGGGGGGGGGGGGGTAGCGCGTGAAGCGCGCAAGAGACTCTTCTGCCGCCTGCCGGCGGCAACCCCTCACCCGGCTCGCTTCGCTCACCACCCTCTCCCGCAAGGGGAGAGGGTTCCAAGTGTCAGATTCACACCACTAGGAGCCTGTGACCGGGCCGCCCATGCTTCGAGACGCCGCTTGCGGGCGGAGGCCCGCTCCTGCGGACTCGCGGCTCCTCAGCATGAGGTAGTAGTCTGCTGATATAGAACGCCATTCCTCATCCTGAGGAGCCCGGCGTAGCTTTAGCGAAGCCGGGCGTCTCGAAGGATCGGCCATGAGGCTCCGCATTCGAGACGACGTATTGGTGCCCGGTGATCGATCCGCTGCCGGCTAACGCAGGCTCTTCAGATAGGCGACGATCGACTCGATTTCCTGATTGCTGAGCTGCAGATCCGGCATCGGCGGATGGGGTTCGGTCAGCCAGGCCCGCCAGCCTTCCTCGGTGGCCACCGGGCGCTTGGCGAGTTCGCCGAAAGCCGGCGCCACGTCGCTCGCCGCGCCACCCTCGACGTAGTGACAGCTCGAGCACCACTGCTGCGCCAGCGCGCGTCCGGTTTCGGCGTCGCCGGCAGCCACGGCCGGCTTGGCCAGGATGCCGATCGACCAGGCGGCAAGCAGCAGCGCTGCGGCCACGCGCAAGGCAGCTCGGCCACCCGGGCATGCTCGAAATGATTCGACCCTCATCTGGCTCTCCAGGTCTGCAGGATGCGCGTTCGCGTGGCGACACCCAACGCCGCTCGCTGTAAGCATCGAATACCACATCCAACGTCGCTGCGTCACGGCAGCGCTTGCATTGACCTGAGTCAAGCTTGTGAGAGCACACCGAATCGCGGCCCCGGCGCGGCTGCGGCGGAGCGCCGGCGCTGGGCGCCGATCAGCTTTTTCGAGAGGGCTTGATCGCCGCCGCGCCAGCGCCATCCATCAGGACGTCGAGCACGCCGGCCCAGCCGTTCATCTTGCAGACGTGGATGGCGCTGTCCCGGCCCATGCAGCGCAGCAGGGACTCGGCCAGCTCCTGCTGGGCGGAGGGCAGCTCGCCGTTTTCGGCTTTGGGGAGGCGTGTCGTGGCCATACCTTGGTCCTGTCCTGACGGCCGCAGGGTCGTTCACCCGGCCGTCCGCCCGGCCGTCCTGGCCGGCTCAGCGTTCGTGCGTCATGCTAGCCCTGCTCCCTTAACAAGGTGTAAGTAGGGCCTTATTTCCCCTCGGGGCCGCTGGAGGCCATGACCGACGACCGCATCGCCACCGATCTCTGGGTCCGCGCCCACATCCGCCGCTGCACCGCCGACGGCGTGCCGGTCGCCGTGGTGCACAGGGGCGCCTACTACGGCGGATCGGTGCTGCTGAAGCTGAACCAGCTCGACCTCGGCTGCCGGGTCCTGACCCAGGCGCGCGACCTCAAGGGCCAGCTCGGCTGGCTGCCGGCGCTGGCCGGCGCCCTGGTCTCGGAGACGGAAGCGGACCTCTACATCGCCCGCGCACTCACCCGCGACCCGGACCTATGGGTGCTCGAGATCGAGCACCGCGAGGGCTGGCATCCCTTCGAGGGCAAGGAGCTTTAGGCAATCACTCGGACTGGGACCGGGACTGGTCATCCGGCGGGCGGCCGGTGCAGCGCTTGATCAGCCCGAAACAGAACAGCACGCCGAACAGGAAAAGCAGCAGGCCGACGAGGTAGAACACGTCGTCCTGCGCCCGGCTGGCCATGACGAGGCCGAGCAGGCTGATCAGTCCCATGACGCCGCCAAGCACCCAGGCACCGGCTGCAGACATCTGGTACTCCCGCTGTCTTTTCAGGCTGGTGGGCGTGAACTTTGCGCGAGGCGGCCGCCGGGCTCAATCCCCCCTGTCTCCCTTGGGGCTCAATCCCCTTCCCAGGAAACCAGGTCGCGATAGGCGTGCCAGGAGGCGTGGCCGATCAGCGGCAGGGTCACGATCAGCCCGAGATAGCCCGTCGCAATGCCGGCGCCGACGAAGAGCACGATGAGCCAGGCCCAGAGCATCATCGGCCAGAAGTTCTGCCGCACAGTCTCGACGCTGGCCGCGATCGCCGAGATCACGTTGGCGTCGCGGTCGAGCAGCAGCGGGATCGAGACGACGCTGATCGCGAAGGCCAGCGCCGCCAGCACGCCGCCGATCACGGTGCCGGTGGCGAGGAAGGGCAGGCTCTGCGCCGAGACGAAGACGTCGAGCAGGAACAGCGGCTCGGGCCGCGGCGGGCTGCCGCTGAAGAAGAATGCGAAGAGCAGCGTGGCGAAGCGCAGCCAGGCGAGCAGGAAGAGGGTCAGGGCCAGCCCCATGAGTGCGATCTGGCTCATGTTGCGGCGCCAGGCCGCCAGGCTGCTCAGGAAGGAGACCGGCTCGCCCTTTTCCAGGCGCCGGCTGATGTCGTAGAGCCCGACGCAGAGGATCGGCCCGATCAGCATGAATCCGGCGGCGAGCGGCAGCACCAGGTAGAAGGCCTCGATGACCCAGATAAGCGCGGTCAAGAGGTAGCTGACGATCGCGAACAGCAGCCCATAGAGCAAGCTCGCCCGGGGCGCGCGCTGGATATCCTGCCAGCCGGCGCGCAGCCACTGCCAAGGGTTGTCGCCCGTGATCTTGCGGATCTTCGGCACCTGCAAGGCCGAAACCAGGGTGGTTTCCGCCATCGCTCCCTCCCTTCGCAGCCGGCGCGACGCCAGTCGGCCGTCTTGCAAGCTAGCACCGCTATTCTGGAGCAAATTTGATGCAGATCAAGGCGTCAAGTACTGGCCCGGGCTTACTTGCTGCACTGCGGCAAGTGCAGCCTTTGGCTGCGTTATGCCCTTTGCAAGGGCGGAAAAGCTCCGCATCCTTGCCCAGGCGGGCCGGGCCAGGGGGGTGCCGGCGGACAATGAGGCGTTGAGGGAACCGTAGCATGACGAATGCCAGCACAGTGGCAGCTGCCGGACCGCGCTATGAGGAGCAGGTCGTCCGTCTGTTCGTGATCGCGACCGTTTTCTGGGGCGTGGTCGGCTTCCTGGTCGGGGTGGTGATCGCCCTGCAGCTCGCCTATCCAGTGCTCAACCTGGACCTGCCCTGGACCTCCTTCGGCCGCCTGCGGCCGGTGCATACCTCGGCGGTGATCTTCGCCTTCGGCGGCAACGCGCTGCTCGGCACCTCGCTCTACGTGGTGCAGCGGACCTGCCGGGCCGCGCTGTTCGGCGGCCATGGCGTCGGGCTGTTCCTCTTCTGGGGCTACCAGCTCTTCATCGTCATGGCGGCGCTCGGCTACGTGCTGGGCGTGACCCAGAGCCGCGAGTACGCCGAGCCCGAGTGGTACGTCGACCTCTGGCTGACCATCGTCTGGGTGGTCTACCTGGTGGTCTTCGTCGGCACCCTGATGAAGCGCCAGGAGCCGCACATCTACGTGGCCAACTGGTTCTACCTGGCCTTCATCGTCACCATCGCCATGCTGCACATCGTCAACAACCTGGCGGTGCCGGTCTCCTTCTTCGGGACGAAGAGCTATTCTCTGTTCTCGGGCGTGCAGGACGCGCTGACGCAGTGGTGGTACGGCCACAACGCCGTCGGCTTCTTCCTGACCGCCGGCTTCCTCGGCATCATGTACTACTTCATCCCGAAGCAGGCGGAGCGGCCGATCTACTCCTACCGCCTCTCGATCATCCACTTCTGGACGTTGATCTTCCTCTACATCTGGGCCGGGCCGCACCACCTGCACTACACCGCCCTGCCGGACTGGGCGCAGACCCTGGGCATGACCTTCTCGGTCATGCTGTGGATGCCTTCGTGGGGCGGCATGATCAACGGAATCATGACCCTGTCGGGGGCCTGGGACAAGCTGCGCACCGACCCGGTGCTGCGCTTCCTGGTGACCTCGGTCGCCTTCTACGGCATGTCGACCTTCGAGGGGCCGCTGATGTCGGTGAAACAGGTCAACGCGCTCAGTCACTACACCGACTGGACCATCGGCCATGTCCATTCCGGCGCCCTCGGCTGGGTCGCCTTCGTCTCCTTCGGCGCCGTCTACTTCCTGGTGCCGCGCCTCTGGGGCGCCAGGCAGCTCTACTCGGAGCGCCTGGTCAGCTACCACTTCTGGATCTCCACCATCGGCATCGTGCTCTACATCACGGCCATGTGGATCTCCGGCATCATGCAGGGCCTGATGTGGCGCTCCTACGACGACCTCGGCTTCCTGCAGTACGCCTTCGTCGAGACCGTCGAGGCCATGCATCCCTTCTACGTGATCAGGGCGCTGGGCGGCGTGCTGTTCCTCTTCGGCTCGCTCATCATGGTCTACAACCTCTGGCGCACGGCGCGCGGCGAGGTCAGCGGCGAGGCGCGGCTGGTGCCGTCCGGCGCGACCGCGCCACGGCCGGCGCAGTAGGAGGGCCGGGCGATGAAATGGCATGCCGTCATCGAAAAGAACGTCACCCTGCTGCTGGTGCTGACCCTGATCACCGTGTCGATCGGCGGCCTGGTCGAGATCGTGCCGCTCTATACCATCGAGAGCACGATCGAGAAGGTGAAGGGGGTCCGGCCCTACTCGCCGCTCGAACTGGCCGGCCGCAACATCTACATCCGCGAGGGCTGCTACCTCTGCCACAGCCAGATGGTGCGGCCCTTCCGCGACGAGGCGGAGCGCTACGGCCACTACAGCCTGGCGGCGGAGAGCATGTACGACCACCCCTTCCAGTGGGGCTCCAAGCGGACCGGTCCCGACCTGGCGCGGGTCGGCGGCAAGTACTCCAACGAGTGGCACGCGGCGCATCTGATCGACCCGCGCGCGGTGGTGCCCGAATCGGTCATGCCGCCCTACTCCTTCCTGGCCGAGCGGGAGCTGTCGATGCCGGACGTGGCAGACCACCTGCGCACGCTGCGTGTCGTCGGCGTGCCCTACAGCGACGAGATGATCGAGGCGGCGGCCGCCGACCTGCGCGCCCAGGCCGACCCCAACGCCGATCACGAGGAGCTGCTGGCGCGCTATCCCAAGGCTGCGGTCGGCGACTTCGACGGCAACCCCGGGCGGCTGACCGAGATGGACGCCATGATCGCCTACCTGCAGATCCTGGGGCGCATGGTCGACTTCTCCCAGTACCGCACCGAGGACCTGATCCAGTAGGGAACCGTACTCATGAGCTTCGACGCCTTTTACGAGTTCGTCCGCACCTTCTGGGTCGTCTGGCTGATGCTGCTGTTCCTCGGCATCGTCGGCTGGGTCTTCTGGCCGCGGCACAAGGAACGTTACGAGGCCTACGGGCGCATCCCGCTGCAGGACGACGACGATAAGGATCGCTGAGCATGCCGACCAAAGTCGAGAAGGACTCCGTCACCGGAACGCAGACCACCGGCCATGAGTGGGACGGCATCAAGGAGTTGAATACGCCCCTGCCGCGCTGGTGGCTTTACGTGTTCTACGCCACCATCCTCTGGTCGCTCGGCTATTGGGTGCTCTACCCGGCGATCCCGACCTGGAGCGGCTACACCAAGGGCATCATCGGCGGCACCGAGCGCGAGGCGCTGCAGGACAAGCTGCAGGAGGCGCGCGCCGGCCAGGCGATCTACCTGGACCGCATCCAGATCGCCTCGCTCGAGGAGATCGCCGGCGATGCCGCGCTCCTGAACTTCGCCATTGCCGGCGGCCGTGCGGCTTTCGCCGACAACTGCGCGCCCTGCCACGGCCTGGGCGGCGCCGGCCAGGCCGGCGGCTATCCGAGCCTGGCGGACGACGACTGGCTCTGGGGCGGCAGCCTGGAGGAGATCCAGACTACGGTGCTCTACGGCATCCGCTCCAACCACGAGGACACGCGCCTCTCCGAGATGCCGGCCTTCGGCGCTGACGGGCTGCTGAGCGCAGAGGAGATCAGCGAAGTGGCCGAGTACGTGCTCTCGCTCTCCGGCGGCGGCAGCGATGCCGCGGCGGCCGAGCGCGGCGCGCCGCTGTACGCCGACAATTGCGCCGCCTGCCACGGCGAGCAGGGCGAAGGCATGGCCGAGCTCGGCGCGCCCCGGCTCGACAACCAGATCTGGCTCTACGGCGGCAGCAAGGAGGAGATCGTCGCCCAGATCAGCAGGCCGAAGCACGGTGTCATGCCGGCCTGGGGCGAGCGCCTGGACGATGTTACGATCAAGATGCTCGCTACCTATGTTCACAGCCTCGGCGGGGGCCAGTGAGGCAGCAGGCATCGGGGCACGAAGCGGCAGGAGCATGGCCGGCGCCGGGCCGGGCGGGGGCACGCGGCATCGGCCGGATGGGAAGAGCGGATACCCGCAATGTTGCAGAGGGTTGCAAGTGACCAGCCGAGCGGCCAGACCATCGTCCCGACCGAGGACGTGCTCTCGCGCGAGCAGCAAAAGAGCGAGCCGCTCTATGCCGGTCGCATCCAGGTCTATCCCAAGGCGGTCAGCGGCCAGATCCGGCGCGTCAAGTGGGCCGCGCTGGCGGTCCTGCTCGGCATCTATTACCTAGCGCCCTGGCTGCGCTGGGACCGCGGTCCGAACGCGCCCGACCAGGCGCTGCTGATCGACATGCCGGCGCGTCGCGCCTATTTTTTCTGGATCGAGATTTGGCCGCAAGAGGTCTACTACCTGACCGGCATCCTGATCCTGGGCGCGCTCGGCCTGTTCCTGGCGACCTCCATCGGCGGCCGGGTGTGGTGCGGCTTCACCTGCCCGCAGACCGTCTGGACCGACCTCTTCATGGCCGTCGAGCGCGCCATCGAGGGCGACCGCAACGCCCGCATCCGCCTCGACAAGTCGCCGATGAGCGCGCAGAAGCTTGCCAGGAAGTCGGCCAAGCATGCGGTCTGGCTGCTGATCGCCTTCGTCACCGGCGGCGCCTGGATCATGTACTTCAAGGACGCCCCGACCCTGGTGTCCGAGTTCTTCGTCGGCGAGTCCTCGCTCACCATCTACTTCTTCACCGGTCTCTTTACCGCCACCACCTACCTCCTGGCCGGCATGGCGCGCGAGCAGGTCTGCACCTACATGTGCCCCTGGCCACGCTTCCAGTCGGCGCTGCTCGACGAGGAAAGCCTGGTCGTCACCTACCGCAACTGGCGCGGCGAGCCGCGCGGCAAGCACAAGAAGGGCGACAGCTGGGAAGGACGCGGCGATTGCATCGACTGCCGCCAATGCGTCGCGGTCTGCCCGACCGGCATCGACATCCGCGACGGGCTGCAGCTGGAATGCATCGGCTGCGGTCTCTGCATCGACGCCTGCGACGAGGTCATGGACAAGGTCGAGCGGCCGCGCGGCCTGATCGCCTTCGAGACCGAGCGCAACCGGATCGCCGGGATCGCCGGCCAGCCGCGCCTGCCGTATCGGCTGATCCGGCCCCGTACCATCGTCTATGTCGTCCTGATCGCCCTGGTCGGCGCCCTGATGCTGGCGACGCTGGCGACGCGGGCGACGCTCGACATCAACGTGCTGCACGAGCGCAACCCGATCTTCGTCACGCTCTCGGACGGCAGCATCCGTAACGGCTACACCATCAAGATCCTGAACAAGACCCGGGCGCCACGGTCCTTCGAACTCGTCCTGGAAGGCCAGCCGGAGGCCCGCTTCAACGTCGTCGGGCAGGACGCCAACCAGGCGCGCAGCGCACTGCTCGGCGCCCAGCCGGACCGGGTCGAGACCTACCGCGTCTACGTCGAGCTGCCGCGCGGCGCCGTGACCAGCGACACTCTGTCGCTGGACTTCGTGCTGACCGACAGCGACACCGGCGAAGCCGCCCGCCA
>JBHJOF010000247.1:0-14199 GCA_050330055.1 Kiloniellales bacterium | reverse complement strand
CGCGGGCTCGCGGCTGCGCAGCCGGCTGGCCAGCTCGACCCTGTGCCCGGCGCGGCCGAGCGCTGCCATCAGCAGCTGCGCCATGCGCCGCTCGCCCGACGGCACCGGGTGGTCGGGCGGCTTCAGCGGCGCGTAGAAGGCGATGCGCATGGCGGACAGCACCAGGTTAGCAACCAGACGAAGGGGCGGCCGGGCTTGTTCGCCGCCTATTCTGCGGCGCGCGCCCGCGGCTCCAGGCCGAAGCGTGCGGCCAGGGCGTCGATGCCGCCGTCGAGCGCGAAGTCCCGGCGCATTCGCTCGGCGCCGGCCGTACCCAGCCGGGCGCGCAGCGTCGGATCGCCGATCAGCCGGGTCAACGCCGCGGCCAGCACCGCCGGATCGCCGGGCGGCACCAGGAGACCGGTGACCTCGTCCTCGATCAGCTCGGGGATCGCCGAGACCCGCGTCGCCAGGCAGGGCAGCGCCTGGCTCTGCGCTTCCAGCAGCACGTTGGGCAGGCCGTCGCGGTCGCCGTCCTTGGCGATGCGGCTGGCCAGTACGAAGAGGTCAGCGGCGCGATAGCGCGCCAGTACGGCCTCCTGCGCCTGGGCGCCGAGCCAGTCGATGCGTCCGGCCAGGCCCAGATGGTCGGCGCGCGCCTTGAGCTGTGGCAGCAGCGGCCCGCCGCCGATGTGGACGAAGCGCCAGGCGAGGCCGGGCGGCAGCTTTGCCAGGGCCTCGAGCAGGTCGCCGTAGCCCTTCTTGGCGACGGCGCGGCCGACCGACAGGATGACCAGCGGCGCCGCCGGGTCGCGGCCGTCGCCGCCGTTGCACTGCATCTCGCCGGGACCGGGCGGCGGGAAGCGGGCCAGGTCGAGGCCGTGGTAGACCAGCGCCACCTTGCCGGGCCGCGGGCTCAGGCCCTGCAGGTAGTCGCGGCCGACGGCCGTGCAGGTGACCACCCAGGCTGCCTCAGCGAGCTTCTCGCGCAGCTCCCAGGGCGGCGTGGTCCAGATGTCTTTGGCATGGGCCGAGGCGGACCAGGCCAGGCCGCGCATGACCGCGGCGTAGCGCGCGACCGAGGCCGGCGTGTGCAGGAAGTGAGCGTGGATATGGGCGATCTCGGGCGGCAGCTCGGCCGCCAGCACGCAGGCCTGGCCGAAACGGCGCAGCCGGTTGGGCGACGGGTCGCGCCGCAGGTCGCGCAGCCAGGCGCGCCAGGCCCTGACATAGCCCGGTAGGCGGCGGGCGCGGCGCCAGCCGGCCAGCACGCGGCGCGGCTCGCGGTGCAGGTACTCCGGCAGATAGCTGACCGGTGCTGCAATCTCGCGATGCGCCGGATGGACCGCCGGATCGGTCGGCCGCCTCAACGAATAGAGCCTGAGCTCGAGGCCGCGACGCTCGAGCGCCAGGATCTCCTGGGCGATGAAGCTTTCGGAGAGACGGGGATAGCCCTTCAGCAGCACGGCGCAGCGGCCGGCGAGCGGCGGCCTCAGTGGTGCCCCCAGTGGCGTTCGGGGGGGCCGTGGCGTGGCGGCGGACATCCCGCCAGCTTCTATCAGCTTCTGGCCCGCGCGGCAGCCCCCGAGACGCCAGTTCCGCCGGCGACGGTGAAACCGGTGCCGCTGCGGCGCAGCCGGTGCCTGGCCAGCTTGATCAGGTTGCCGCGGCCGTCCAGCAGGCCGGGCACCACCACCTCGGATGGCAGCGGCTGCTGCGGCAGGGTGCGCAGTGCGGTCGCCATGGTGCGCGCGTTGCGCTCGCCGTCGCCCGGCAGCATGCCGACCAGTCCCAGCTCCTGTGCCCGCGACGCGCGGATGTACTGCTCGCGCCGCGGCTCGGTGCGCGGGATTACCAGCGCCCGCTTGTCGAGCGACAGGATCTCGCAGAAGGTGTTGTAGCCGCCCATGCAGACCACGCCGACTGCAGGTTCCATAAGCGACTCCAGATGCGCGTCGAAGGTGATCGCCTCAACGTTCGGCAGCCGGTTGGCGCGCTGCAGGAACTCGCCCTGCAGCTCCGAGCCCATGAAGGGGCCGAGCACGATCAGCGCCGGATAGGGCAGATCGCGGTCGTACTCGTAGGCGCGCAGCACCCAGTCGACGATCGCCTCGCCGTCGCCGCCGCCGCCGATGGTGACCAGCAGGTATGGTGCTGTGATCTTCTCCAGCGCCAGCGGCGTCGCAGACTGCGGCACGCGTCGGCCGATGTAGCCGGTGTAGATCATCTTCTTGCGCACCGAATCGGGTAGCGCGATGCCCTCGAGCGGGTCGCAGATTTGCGGCAGGCCGTAGACCCAGATCTCGTCATAGTGATTGATCAGTGCCGGCACCGCCTTCTTGCGCTCCCACTCGGGCGCCAGCAGCTCTGGATCGTCCATGATGTCGCGCAGGCCCAGCACGCAGGGCGTGCCGCGCGCGCGCAGCATGGTTAGCGCCGGCTCGACCTCGCCGCGCAGGCCGAGCGGCTCCTTGTCGACCAGGAACAGGTCGGGCGCGTAAATCCGCGCCGCGTGCTCGATGATCGAGGCGCGCAGCGCGATGGTCTGCTCGACGTCGATGTCGAGCTTCAGCGTGGTGTACTCGCCGTTGCGCAGCTTGATCACGCCCGGTATGCGGATGAAATCGACCCGGCGCCGGAAGTCGAAGCTGCCGATAATGGGCGAGCCCGACAGAATCAGAACCGAAAGGTTCTTGTGCTCCTCGACCAGGGCATGCGCGATCTCGCGACAACGACGCAGATGGCCGAGGCCGAAACTGTCATGGCTGTAGATCAGAACCCGTCGGTTCGCACGGACGGATGCCATGCCGTAGCCCCCCTCCCCGTTGCGGGTTTCTGTCCTTGGCGCCGGGATCATGCCACAGGCCCATGCATTGCGAAAACAACCTTGTTCGAGGACCTTGCACGAAAGCCTTCCGGGCCCCGTTCCCACCGACCGTCCGAACCCTGCCCGCATGGCTGGAGCCGCCGCGGCGCCGCTCCCTAGCCGGATGCAGGAGGCGATCCGGCCGCCCTGCCTTACCCGCTCCGGTTTGCTCGGTCTGGTTTACCGGGGCGGCGCTATTCGCTAAGCTTTTCCACCGATAGGGGGAATCGGGCTGACTCCCCGCGGGGGGCGTGGGACGGCGGCGGATGGAACCCAACCTCTTCAAGTACGTCTGGCATCACAGCAAGCGCGAGCAGCTGGGCATCCTGCTCATGGTGCTGCTGTCGTTTCCGTTCTACTACGTCTCGCTGGAGCTGCCGAAGGGCATTGTCAACCAGGGCATCCAGGGGCAGGGCTTCAGCGGCGAAGGCTCGACCTTGCCCTTCCTGCGTTTCGAGCTGCCCTGGATCACGGCGAACGACGGCGCTCCGGTTGTTCTGTTCGACGGCTTCGCGCTCGATCAGCAGAGCCTGCTGCTGGCGCTCAGCTTCAGCTTCCTGAGTCTGGTGTTCGTCAACGGCGGTTTCAAGTTCTGGATCAACACCAGCAAGGGCCGGCTCGGCGAGCGCATGCTGCGCCGCCTGCGTTACGAGCTGTCGGACCGCGTGCTGCGCTTTCCGCTGCCTCAGCTGCGCCGCATGAAGCAGGCCGAGGTCGCGACCATGATCAAGGACGAGGTGGAGCCGCTCGGCGGATTCATCGGCGATGCCTTCGTCACGCCGCTGTTTCTTGGCGGCCAGGCCTTGACGGCGATGGTCTTCATTATGGTGCAGAGCTTCTGGCTCGGGCTCGTGGCCGCGACCATCGTGCTGGTGCAGGCCTTTCTGATACCGCGCCTGCGCCGCCGCATCCTCGTGCTCGGCAAGATGCGCCAGATCACCGCGCGCCAGCTTGCCGGGCGCATCGCCGAGCTGATGGACGGCGCTGTGGAAGTGCATGCGCACGACACCTCGAACTACGAGCGCGCCGATCTCGTTTCGCGTCTCGGCCGCATCTTCGACATCCGCTACGAGATTTTCCAGCGCAAGTTCTTCGTCAAGTTCCTGAACAACTTCCTGGCCCAGCTTACGCCCTTTCTGTTCTACGTTGTGGGCGGTCTGCTGGCGATTTCCGGCCATCTCGACATCGGCGCGCTGGTCGCGGTAATCGCCGCCTACAAGGACCTGCCCGGGCCGATCAAGGAGCTGATCGACTGGGATCAGCAGCGCAACGACGTGCAGATCAAGTACGAGCAGGTGATCGACCAGTTTCAGCCGGCCGAGATCATCGACGCCTCGCTGCAGGCGGCCGACAACGCGCCGGACGGACCGCTCACCGGCGAGATCGTGGTCTCCGGCGTCGTACTGCTCGACGATTCGGGCGGCCGCCTGCTCGACTCCGTCGGCTTCGCCGCGGGCGTCGACAAGCACGTCGCGATAATCGGCGACAGCGCAAGCGGCAAGGAGCATCTCGGCCTGCTGCTGGCCGGGCTGCTGCGCCCCTCGTCCGGCGATATCACGATCGGCGGGCGGCCGCTCGCCGAGCTGCCGCAAGCGGTGACCGGCCGGCGCATGTCTTACGTTGGGCCGGACGCCTATCTCTTTCCGCTCTCGGTCCGTGACAATTTGCTCTACGGCCTCCGGCATTTGCCGCCGCTGCAGCCGGACGACGACGCCACGGGCAGCCGCTGGGCGATGGAGGCACGACGGGCCGGCAATCCGACCTTCTCCGTCGAGGCCGACTGGGTCGACTATGCCGCGGCCGGCGCTGACGGGCCGCACGACATCAACGAGAAGCTGGTCGAGGTGCTGACCCTGGTCGGCCTCGAAGAGAACGTCTATCGCTTCGGGCTGAGCGGAACCATCGACCCGGAGGCGCAGCCCGAGGTCGCCGACGGCGTGCTCAAGGCGCGGGCTGCGCTGACCGACCGGCTGGCCAAGGAAGGCGCCAGCGACCTGGTGGTGCGCTTCGACCCCGACGCCTACAACCCGAACGCCACCCTGGCCGAGAACCTGCTGTTCGGCACGCCGACCAAGCCCGAGTATGCGGCGGCCGGTCTGGCTCGCAACCCGCTGCTTAAGGAAGTGCTGGACGAGAGCGGCCTGCACGACCCGATGCTCGACATGGGCCTGTCGATCTCCCGCACCATGGTCGAGATCTTCGCCGACCTGCCGCCCGGCCATCCCTTCTTCGAGCAGTTCAGCTTCATCCAGGCGGACGATCTGGGCGACTATCGCACCCTGGTGGGACGGGCGGAAAAGCTCGGCCTCGGCGGCCTCAATCCGGACGAGCGCGAGCGCCTGATGGCCCTGCCGTTCGACTATTCGGAGGCGCGCCACCGCCTCGGCCTGATCGACGAGACCATGCAGGAGAAACTGGTCGAGGCCCGCCGGCGCTTCGCCCGGCGTCTGGCCGAGGAAGATCCCGGCGCGGTCGAGGCTTACCGGATCGACGGCTACAACGCGGCGGCCTCGTTGCAGGACAACATTCTCTTCGGCCGGCTCGCCTACGGCCGCGCCCACGCCGAGGAGACCGTCGGCGCGGCGGTCACCAGCGTGCTTGACGAACTCGGCCTGCGCGAAAAAGTCATCGAAGCCGGGCTGCTGTACAATGTCGGCATTGCCGGCAAGCGCCTGAGCGCGACCCAGCGGCAGAGGCTGGCGATCGGCCGGGCGCTGCTGAAGCGGCCGGACGTGCTGATCCTGAACGAGGCCGCGGCGGTCATGGACCAGACGGCGCAACACCGGCTCATGAAGGCGGTGCTGCAGGCGCGCCAGGGCAAAGGCGTGATCTGGACGCTGGCGCAGCTTATGGCGGGCGGGCAGTTCGACCGCATCCTGGTGATGCGCGGCGGTCGGATTGTCGAACAGGGGAGCTTCGCGGAGCTCAATCGGCCGGAGACGGCCTTCAGCGAGATGGCGGCGGCCGGCTGACGCGGCTGCGGCAGGAGACAGTGGGCTATGGGACTCGATCAAGAAGTCGAAATACTGCGCAAGATTCCGCTGTTCGCGAACATCGACAGCGCAAAGCTGAAGCTCATGGCCTTCGCCAGCGAACGCCTGACCTTCAGGCCCGGCGAGGCGGTGGTGCGCCAGGGCGATCCGGGCGACGCCGCCTACGTCATCCTGGACGGCACGGCCGACGTGGTGGTCAAGTCGCCCTCCGGTCCGCTCACCGTCGCCTCCCTCGGGCGCAACGACATCGTCGGCGACATCGCCATCCTGATCGACATCCCGCGCACCGCGACGGTGGTGGCGACCAGCGAGCTGGTCACGCTGAAGCTGACCAAGCAGCTCTTCTTCCAGCTCGTCATGGACTTCCCGGAGATGTCGATCGAGATCATGCGGGTGCTGGCGACGCGGCTGGAGCACACCACGGCGCAGCTCCGCGAGGCGCTTGCCGGCAAGCAGGGCGAGCCGTCGCGCACGTGAGCCGGCTCGACAGCGCGATCCGCCGCTTGCAGGCTCAGCGTGCCTGCCTGGACGCCGCCATCGAGGCGACCCGCGACCTGCCGGGCCCGATCCTCGAGCTCGGTCTCGGCAACGGCCGGACCTACGACCATCTGCGATCGCTCTCGCCCGGGCGCGAGATCTTCGTGTTCGACCGCCAGGTCGCCGCGCATCCCGACAGCCTCCCCGACGCGGCGCATCTCCTGCTCGGCGAGCTGCAGGAGACCTTGCCGCATGCGGCCTCGCGCTTCGGGGCCACGGTGGCGCTGCTGCACGCCGATCTGGGCTCGGGCAACGCCGAGCGCGACGCCGCGACCACCGGCTTCGTCGCCGGCTGGTTGCCGCGCCTGCTGCGGCCGGGCGGCGTGGTGGTCGGCGACCAGGACCTGCGTTTCGCCGGCGCCGAGCCGCTGCCCTTGCCGCAGGGCGTCGAGCCCGGCCGCTACTTCCTCTACCGCGCGGCTGTCCAGTTAAGCTGACAACAACCTGTCGCAGACTGGGGCACATCAAGCCTGGTGAGATGTCTTGCACAGCGGGGATTTGCTTCCGAGGCATTCCTTTTCGGCGCTCCGCGCCAGTCTCCCCTCCCGGCGCTTCGTGCCGGCCTCCCCCGCAAGGGGGGAGGCAAACTAAGGTGCCGCGCCTCGTTCTTCCCTCCCCCCTTGCGGGGGAGGGCTGGGAGGGGGCGTCCGCGAAGCGGACAGCAGAACAGGCACGCCGGCCTCGATCGGAAAGTCGCGCTGCGCGCTGAACCGCGTCAGGCGAAGTCGATCACCACGGGGACGTGGTCGGAGGGCTTGTCCCAGGTGCGGCTGTCCTTGAACACCTCCATGGCGGCGATCCCGGCCAGGGCCGGCGGCGTCGCCAGGGCGTGGTCCAGGCGCCAGCCGTAGTTCTTGGCGAAGGCCTGCGGGAAGCGATAACCCCACCAGGTGTAGAGCGGCTCGCTCGGCGGCACGAAGTGGCGCGGCACGTCGATCAGCGTGCCGGCCTTGTGCAGCTTGGCCATGAGGTCGGATTCGACCGGCGTGTGTCCGACGCTGCGCAGCAGGCGCTTGTGGTTCCAGACGTCGGTCTCCAGCGGCGCCACGTTGAGGTCGCCGACCAGGATCGCCTTGCGCTCGGCCAGCGCCTCGTCGCGGCACCAGCGCGCCATCTCGCGCAGAAAACGGAGCTTATGGGCGAACTTGTCGTTGACCTTGGGATCGGGCGTGTCGCCGCCCGAGGGAACATAGAAGTTGTGCAGCTCGAGGCCGCCGGGCAGTCGCACCGTCAGGTGGCGGCAGTCGTCCTTGCGGCACCAGATCTTCGCGCCCTCTGCCTCGAACGGCAGGCGCGACAGGATGGCGACGCCGTTGTAGCTCTTTTGCCCGCGCAGCAGCTGGTGGCGATAGCCGAGCGCGCGCAGCGGCTCGGCCGGGAAGTCCTCGTCGGTGACCTTGGTCTCCTGCAGGCACAGCACGTCGGGCTGCTGGGCGGTGCAGAAGCGCTGCAGATGCCCGATGCGCTGGCGCACCGAGTTGACGTTCCAGGTTGCGATGCGGAGCGGCATGGAGATGCTTGTTCGGACTTCGCTGGCTTCGTGCTCACGATATCGTGAGCCGGCCGCTCACGTAATCAGCGACCCTAAAGGCCGTACTCCAGGCTGACAAGTCGAGGCGGAAGGCGGGCGCGATCGCGGAGGGCGCGTCCCCTCTAGCCCAGGGCCCGAAAAGTCGGAACGCCCGGTCGGGGGGGAGCCGGGCGTTCCTATCACTCCGCGGAGAGCGGGAGGGCTTGGATACTACCTGCACCCTCCCTTCTGCCGGCATCCGTTGCGGGCCGGCTGTTATCTATAAATCTAGGTTGTTTCTCTGGCGATGCAATCACTGTGAACAAAAACATCATGCAGCAAAGGCATGGCAGTCTTTCCGGCGGCGCATCGCTGGCACGGGCTGGTCACAAGCTGGGCAGGAATTGGGCAAAGGGCGCATCCCCGTGGCCGGCCCGCCTGTCCGGCTTACCGGGGAAGAGCGTGCTCCAGCGTCGGCGCCGGCAGCAGGCCGCGCGCCCGGCGCTCGGCCCGCTCGCGCGCCGCGGCGCCGAAGGCGGCGAAGAGCTTCACCGAGAAGGGATCGTTCAGCACCTTGTATTCCGGGTGCCACTGCACGCCGAGCGCGAAGCTGCGCGCCTGCTTCACGCTGACCGCCTCGATGGTGCCGTCCGGCGCCACCGCCTCCACCGCCAGGCGCTCGGCGATGCGGTCGATCGCCTGCCAGTGCAGCGAGTTGACGGTTATCTCCCGGCTGCCGGCCAGACGCTCGAAGGCGCCGCCCGGCGTGAGCGCCACCGGATGGCGCGGACCATACTTGACGTCGAGGTCCTCGACCTTGAGTGCGCGGTGGTCCTCCCGGCCCGGCAGCTCGTGGACTCTGGCATGCAAGGTACCGCCCAGCGCCACGTTCAGCTCCTGGAAGCCGCGGCAGATCGCCAAGAGCGGCACGCCCTGCTCGAGCGCCTCGCGGATCATCGGCAAGGTGGTCTCGTCGCGCTCCGGGTCATGCGGCTCGGCCTCGGGCGTTCCTGCCGCGCCGTAGTGGCTGGGATGCACGTTGGACGGGCTGCCGGTCAGCAGCAGGCCATCGAGCCGCTGGATCAGCGCCGGCACGTCGTGCAGCTCGCCGAAGGCGGGCACGATGAAGGGCACCGCCTCGCTCGCCAGCATGACGGCACGCACGTACTTGTCGCCGACCGCGTGGAACGGGCTGCCCTCGATCAGGCGGACGTCGGCGGGGAAGCCGATCATGGGGACCGGATCGGGCTTGCTCATGGCCTTCTAGGTAGCCGGCCGGCCTGCGACACGCAAGCGGCACGGCGGACGGCGCAAGCTGCCGGTTGCCACCGCCGGGCGCCAGGTGATAGATTGCGCGCCGGTCGGGGTGAAGCGGTCTCCCGGCTTTCCCAAGGCGTCCGAACGCCCAAGCACCGCCTGCTTCTCGCGATGGGAGGTAAGGTATGGGCGTGTCCGTGACGACGATTTCGCCACAGCACCTGATTGAGCTGACCGGCACGGCGGCCTGTCCGCTGCTGTTCGACGTGCGCCGGTCGGAGGCCTATGCGGCCGTCGAGTGGGTGATCCCGACCGCGCGCTGGCGCGATCACCGCGCCGCCAATCTCTGGGGCGCCGCCCTGTCGGCCGGCGCGACGGTGGTGGTCTACTGCGTGCACGGCCACCAGGTGAGCCAGAGTGCGGCGGCGCTGCTGCGCTCGGTCGGCGTTGGTGCCGGCTATCTGGAGGGCGGCATCGAGGCCTATGCCGCGGCCGGGGGGCCGCTGGTGCGCCGGGCGGCGCTGTCGACTCTTGGGCGGTCGCCAGGCGACGAGCGGCCGAGCCGCTGGGTCACGCGCGAGCGGCCGAAGATCGACCGCATCGCCTGCCCCTGGTTCATCCGGCGTTTCATCGACCGCGACGCGGTGATCCACTTCGTCGCCGCCGACTGGGTCGCCGAGGCGGCGGTCGAGCTCGACGCCGTGCCCTTCGACATTCCCGACGTCGCCTTCTCGCATGTGGGCGAGCTCTGCAGCTTCGACGCCTTCCTGGACCGCTTCGGCATCGCCGATGCGGCGCTGGCGCAACTGGCGACCATCGTGCGCGGCGCCGATACCGGGCGCCTCGACCTGGCGCCGCAGAGCGCCGGTTTGCTCGCCCTGTCGCTCGGCCTGTCGGTTCTGCAACGGGACGACCAGGCCATGCTGGAGCAGGGCCTCGGCTGCTACGACGCGCTCTATGCTTGGTGCCGCTTCGCCGGCGCCGAGAGCCACGGCTGGCCGCCGGTACGGTCTGTCGCATGACGGGGATGGAGATGGAGCCGCGGAACCCGGCCGCCGAAGACGGCAGCATCGTCGGCGTCGGCTTTGGCGAGGCTTTCCGCACCTGGCTCAAGATCGGCCTGCTCTCCTTCGGCGGGCCGGCCGGCCAGATCGCCATGATGCATCGCATCCTGGTCGAGGAGAAACGCTGGATCGGCGAGGAGCGTTTCCTGCACGCGCTCAACTTCTGCATGCTGCTGCCCGGGCCGGAGGCGCAGCAGCTCACGGTCTACGTCGGCTGGCTGCTGCACCGGACGCTGGGCGGCCTGGTGGCGGGCATCCTCTTCGTGCTGCCCGGCGCCCTGGTCATGCTGGCGCTCAGCCTGCTCTACGCCGGCTTCCAGGAGCTGACGGCGGTGCAGGCGATCTTCTACGGCATCAAAACCGCGGTGCTGGCGATCGTGATCGAGGCGGTGCTGCGCATCGGCCGGCGCGCGCTGCGCCACTCGATCCACACGGCAATCGCCGGGGCCGCCTTCGTGGCGATCTTCTTTCTGGCGCTGCCTTTCCCCCTGATCATCCTGGCGGCGGCGCTGGTCGGGCTGGTCGGTGCGCGCCTGGCGCCGCGGGCCTTCACGGCGGCGTCGCACGGCAGCGCCTCGAGCACGCCGGCTGATGCTGCGGCAGCGCGTGCGGCCCCGGCGGCTGCGCGCCGGTCGTTTGCCGGGTCGCTGGCCGTGCCGGCGTTCTGCGCGCTCGCCTGGCTGGCGCCGCTGGCGCTGCTCGCCCTGCTGCTCGGCGGCGGCAACGTCTTCGTCCAGCTCGGCCTGTTCTTCAGCAAGATGGCGGTGGTCACCTTCGGCGGCGCCTACGCGGTGCTGGCCTACGTGGCGCAGGCGGCGGTAGAAACCTACGGCTGGCTGGCGCCCGGCGAGATGCTGGACGGCCTTGGCCTGGCCGAGACCACGCCCGGGCCGCTCATCATGGTGGTGCAGTTCGTCGGCTTCCTCGGCGCCTACCGCAACCCCGGCGTGTTCGAGCCCTGGCTGGCCGGCAGCCTGGGCGCCCTGGTCGCCACCTGGGTCACCTTCGCGCCCTGCTTACTCTGGATTTTCCTCGGCGCGCCCTACATAGAGACGCTGCGCGGCAACCGGCACCTCAGCGGCGCGCTCTCGGCGATCACCGCGGCGGTGGTCGGTGTCATCCTCAACCTGGCGCTCTGGTTCGCGCTGCACGTGGTATTCGGCGAGCTGCAGGAGTTGCACTACCCCGGGCTGCGCCTGCTGCTGCCGGTCTGGGGCAGCCTCGATCCCTTCGCCCTGCTGCTGGCCGTGGCTGCGCTGGTTGCCATGCTGCGCTTCAAGCTCGGCATGGTGCCGACCCTGGCCGCCGCGGCCCTGCTGGGCGCCCTGATCTTCACGCTGCGCGGTTCGTGAGCGGCGCGGCTTGTGAGGCGCTGCCGGCTGGGTCATATCTGGGGGCATGGAAACGGCCCTGGAACCGCTTCTCGCCTGGAAGAGCTTGGCCGTCGCGGCTTGGCTGGTGCTTTTCGTGCTGGCCGAACGGCTGCACCCAGCGGCGCCGGCGCCGCGCCCGGTGCCCGACGAGCCTTCCGGCGGCTTGGCGCGGGTCGCCCGCAACCTCGGCCTCTGGCTCGCCAACGTCGGTCTCTCGCCGCTGGTCGTGCTGCCGCTCTCGCTCTGGGCGAGCCAGCAAGGGACGGCCTGGGGACTCGACTGGCGTCCCGTTTGGTGGGGGGCCTGGTGGGGCGGCTGGGGTGGCCTGCTGCTCGACCTGCTGCTGCTCGACTTCCTGATCTACTGGTGGCACCGGGCCAATCACGAGTGGGGCTTCCTGTGGCGCTTCCATGAGGTGCACCACCTGGATCGCTTCCTCGATTCCACCTCGGCGCTGCGCTTCCACTTCGGCGAGGTGCTGCTCTCGGCGCTGGCCCGCGCCGTGGTGATCGTGGTCTTCGCCGTCCCCTTCACGTCGGTGCTGGTCTTCGAGGCGCTGGTCCTGATGGCCGCCATCTTCCATCACTCCAACCTGGCGCTGCCCGCCGGGCTGGAGCGCGCGCTGTCGCGCCTCGTGATCACCCCCTCGATCCACTGGGTGCATCACCACGACCGCCGCGTCGACACCGATTCCAACTATGGGACGATTCTCAGCGTCTGGGACCCGATCTTCGGCACGCGCAATCCCATGCCGCGCGATCCGGTCATGTCCATCGGCGTCGAAGGCCGCAACGAGCGGCCCTTCCTCGAGCTGCTGCTGTGGCCGTTCCGCGCCGCCGCCGCGCGCCGCGTCACGCCGGTGCGGCACTAGAGCATTTTCAGGCGAAGTGGAAGCCGGTTCGCGGTCCGAAAATGCGACCATTCAAGACGTTATAGAGCATCATCCGATTCAATCGGATCGGATCATGCTCCGGCGCGTCCGGCCTAGCGCATCGGCCCGCCTCGTTCGGTTCCGAAGACGTCCAGGTCGCTATAGCTGAACAGCTTGTCCTCGAGCGGGACGTCGAACCGCGGATCGAGCAGCGAGACCTGGATCGTTACGCCCTGGGCGTCGGTTACCACCCACTTGCGCAGCGACATCGGCCGCTCGGAAAAGATCAGGGTAACGGCGCCGGCCGGGCCGTCTTCGTCATCGGGCTGCACGGTGACGCCGACCGTCGACAGCTCCTCGTTGATGTCGGTGACGACGATGCGATCCTCGAAGCTGATGGTCGGCTGCATCAGGAACCAGAGCGGCGTCTCGTCGAGCGGCACGATGGTCGCGCTCTTCAGCTCTTTGTCGTAGTACAGAAGGTTGTGGCCGTTGGCGATCAGCAGAACCGGCGTCGGCGGGTCGTACTCGAATCGCATCTTGCCTGGACGCTGCAGATAGACCGTGCCCTCGGCGAAGCTGCCCTCCGAGGAAAGTTGCACGAAGCGTCCCTGCACCGTGGAGAAATCGTTCAGGTAGTTCTCGATGCGGGTCAGCAAGGCGATCTCGTCGGGCGACAGGCTGCGGGCCTCGACGCCGCCGTCCTCCAGCGGCGCCGCGAGGAAGCCCTCGTCGCCGATCTCGTCGCTGGCGGCCCAAGCGCTCGTCACCGGCCCGCCTGCCACGAAAGCGAGCAGCGTCAGCAAGGCGATGGCCGGCCGGGAAGGGAAACGCATGATGACTGGGTCCTGCTCTCTAGCCTTTGCTGCGCGTTGTCCTAGAACGCCCTCCGGCCGGTGGTGGTTCCTGCCTCCCCCAGGGGGAAGGCGGCTCGCCATTCGGTGAAGCGGGTTCGAGGGCCGCGTCTGCGCTCTGTCTGACGCCGATCTAGTGCTCCGGGCCGCCCGGCGCCAGCACTTCGCGCTTGCCGACGTGGTTGGCCTGGCTGATCACGCCCTCGGCCTCCATGCGCTCGATGAGGCGCGCCGCCCGGTTATAGCCGATCTGCAGGTGCCTTTGCACGAAGCTGGTCGAGGCCTTGCGGTGCTGGCAGACCAGCGCCACGGCGCGGTCGTAGAGCTCGTCGCCGCTGTCGCCGAAGTCGCTGCCGAAGCCGGCCTCGTCGTCCTCCTCGGTCACCGCCTCGATGTAGGAGGGCTGGCCCTGCTGCTTCAGGAAGGCGACCACGTCCTCGACCTCCTTGTCGGTCACCAGCGGACCGTGCACCCGGGTGATGCGCCCGCCGTGCGCCATGTAAAGCATGTCGCCCTGGCCGAGCAGCTGCTCGGCCCCGGTCTCGCCCAGGATGGTGCGGCTGTCGATCTTGGATGTGACGTGGAAGCTGACCCGGGTCGGGAAGTTGGCCTTGATGGTGCCGGTGATGACGTCGACCGAGGGGCGCTGGGTCGCCATGATCAGGTGGATGCCGGCGGCGCGCGCCATCTGCGCCAGGCGCTGCACGGCCGCCTCGATCTCCTTGCCGGCGACCAGCATGAGGTCGGCCATCTCGTCGACCACCACGACGATGAAGGGCAGCGGCTCCAGGTCGAAGGGCTGCTCCTCGAAGACCGGCTGGCCGGTGTCGGGGTCGAAGCCGGTCTGCACCCTGCGGGTCAGCACCTCGCCGCTGCGCCGCGCCTCCTCGATGCG
>JBHJOF010000246.1:0-32273 GCA_050330055.1 Kiloniellales bacterium | reverse complement strand
AGGCGCTAAGTTAGGAGCGTCTTGGTGGCAGTTCCTCGATTGTCACCCCCGCGAAAGCGGGGGTCCAGGGCAAGCGACGGGGCTCCCAACCATGGATTCCCGCTTTCGCGGGAATGACATTGAAGCGATTTCATGCGGTCGGCGACTTAACTTAGCGCCTATGGGACTTGATCCGGGCGTCCAGAGTTTGTTGCCACTGTTTCCTGGATAGCCGGGCCTTCGCCGCGCCGAAGGGGCTTCGGCCCCGCAGGCGGGTCAAGTCCGGGCATGACAAATGGTGGGAGTTGCAGGGCGTGCGCGGCTGGCATGAGAATCCGTCAAACCTGCGCCGCGCCGCAGTGGCTCATAGTACTTGGTGAGCCAATCCAGCCCGCAAAGCCAATGCGAGACGAGAGGAGATGACCCATGGCGGTTGCAGCGACCAGTGAAGCGCGCAAGCCGGCGAAGCGCCGCGCCAAGCTTCAAACCAAGGCCTTCATCAATGGACAGTACGTCGATGCGGCGTCGGGCGAGACCTTCGACTGCATCAACCCGGCGACCGGGGAGCTGCTGGGCAAGGTGGCGGCCTGCGACAAGGAGGACGTGAACCGCGCCGTCAAGTCGGCGCGCAAGGCCTTCGACGACGGCCGCTGGCGCGAGCTTGCGCCGGCCAAGCGCAAGCGCGTGCTCATCAGGTTCGCCGAGCTGATCGAGCAGCACCGCGACGAGCTGGCCCAGCTCGAGAGCCAGGACATGGGCAAACCGATCCGCGACAGCCGCTCAATCGACATCCCGGGCTCGGCCAACTGCATCCGCTGGCACGCCGAGGCGATCGACAAGCTCTACGACGAGATCGCGCCGACCGCGCGCGACGCGATTGCCATGATCACGCGCGAGCCGCTCGGCGTGGTGGCGGCGGTGGTTCCCTGGAACTTCCCGCTGCTGATGGCGGCCTGGAAGATCGGCCCGGTGCTGGCGACCGGCAACTCGATGATCCTGAAGCCGGCCGAGCAGTCGCCGCTGACCGCGATCCGCATCGCCGAGCTGGCCGCCGGGGCCGGCATCCCGGACGGCGTGTTCAACGTGCTGCCCGGCTTCGGCGAGACCGCCGGCCAGGCGCTCGGCCGTCACAAGGACGTCGACTGCGTCGCCTTCACCGGCTCGGCCGAGGTCGGCAAGTACTTCCTGCGCTATTCAGGCGAATCGAACATGAAGCGGGTCGGCCTGGAATGCGGCGGCAAGACGCCGCACATCATCCTGGCCGACAGCGACATCGAGGCGGCGGCGACGGCGGCCGCCTGGGGCATCTTCTTCAACCAGGGCGAGGTCTGCAACGCCGGCTCGCGCCTGCTGGTCGAGGAGCCGGTCAAGGATCAGGTGCTCGAGCGCATCACGGCGATCGGCCGCAAGCTCAGGGTCGGCGACCCGCTCGACGACAAGACCCAGATGGGCGCCATCGTCGACGAGACCCAGATGAAGCGCATCCTCACCTACATCGACAAGGGCCGGCAGGAGGGCGCGAAGCTCTTGCTCGGCGGCAAGCGTACCCGGGTCAGCTCGGGCGGCTACTTTGTCGAGCCGACAGTGTTCGACGGCGTCAGCAACAGGATGACCATCGCCCGCGAGGAAATCTTCGGTCCGGTGCTCTCGACCATCACCTTCAAGAGCCTGGACGAGGCGATCAGGATCGGCAACGACACGATCTACGGCCTGGCCGCCGCGATCTGGACCCGCGACATCAACAAGGCGCACAAGACCGCCCGCGCGCTGCGCGCCGGCTCGGTCTGGATCAATTGCTTCGACGCCGGCGACATGACGGTGCCCTTCGGCGGCTTCAAGCAGTCCGGCTTCGGCCGCGACAAGTCGATCCACGCCATGGAGAAGTACTGCGACCTCAAGACCACCTGGGTGCAGCTGCACTGAGGCGGCGAAAAAGGGGTCACGAAAAAGGGGTCAGACCCCTTTTTCGAGACCCCTTTTTCGCTGACGGCGGCTAATAGGCCTCGCTGTACCTGGCGCAGAGCTCGTCGAGGCTGAGGCCTTCCATCAGGCCGATCTCGAAGCGCTTGTAGCGCAGGTAGGCGTCGAGGAAGGCAGGCGGCAGCCAGGCGCGCGCCGCAGTATCGGCCTCCAAGGCGTCGAGCGCGGTGCCGAGTGACTGCGGCAGGCGGACGATGCCGCGCTTGGCCCAGGCCGCGTCGTCGAGATCACCTGGCACATTGGGTGTGTCCGGCGGGGCCGGCAGCTTCGCCTTCAGGCCCTCGAGCCCGGCCCGCACCAGCACGCCAAGCGCGACATAGGGGCTGGCCGTCGAATCGGCGGCGCGGTACTCGAAGTTGAACTGCTCGGCCGCGTCGGTGCCGGCTCGCGGGTTGAGCGGGCAGATCCGCACCCCGGCCTCGCGGTCGCGGGTGCCCAGGTTGTTGTAGGCGGCGCTCCACTTGTGCGGCACCAGACGCGCGTAGGACACCACCGACGGTGCGGTGAAGGCGCAGAGCGCCGGCATGTGGCGCAGGATGCCGGCGACGAAGCGCCCGGCCGGCTCGCTGAGCCCGCTGGGCGAGTCGGGGTCGTAGGTGACCGGCCGGCCGTTCAGGTCGCGCAGGCTCATGTGGATGTGCAGCCCGTTGCCGACGCCGCCGTCGGGCCGCACCATGGGGGCGAAGCTGACCCGCTGGCCGAGCCGGATCGCGGTGGCGCGCGCCAGCTCGCGCAGGATCACGGCGCGGTCGGCTGCCGTGACGCCGATCGCCGGGCGGCAGGTCACCTCGTACTGGCGTGGGCCGTACTCCGGCAGGAAGGAGTCGGGCTCCAGACGGGCTGCAATCAGGGCATGCAGGAAGCTCTCGGCGAAGGCGCCCTGGCGACGAATCGAATCAAGATTGTAGCCGGAGCCGATGCGCTCGAGCGCGCCGTCGTAGTAGAGCTCGTGCTCGAAGGCGGCGAAGAGGCCCAGCCCGTGACCTTCGAGCTCGGCCAGCGCCGCTTTCAGGAAGCTGCGCCCGCAGCAGTCCCAGGGCTGGCCGTCCAGGGTCAGGATATCGCCAAGGAAGAAGTGTTCGGGCGGCGAGCCGTCTCCGAAGTCGACGTGCGCCTCAGTCGTCGGGTCAGGCAGCAGGATGAGATCGTCGAGCGCGCCCCAGGGGCTGGGCGCAATCGGACCGAAGGCCGTGATCATGAGGTTGGTCGGCGTCCAGCCGATGCCGCTCGTCATGCGCGACTTGAGATCCTGCGCCGGAAAGCCCTTGCCGCGCACCTGCCCGGCGATGTCGCTGGTGCAGACCATGATCAAGGCTTCGCGGTTCATGTCGCTCGATCCCCCCGATTGGCAACGCCAGGCCAATCCCTGCTCTTGCTGGCACCCCTTCGACACGCTGTATCCGCCAGCACTATGGCAAGCTGCTCGGATTAAGATCGCGTTCCTGCGCCCGGGCGAGCCAGCCGGCCCAGCGCTCGGCCCAGAGGCGCTGGTTCTCCACCGTTTCTATCAGGTCGTGGCGCATCTCGATCTCGACGTGCGGCAGGCCGCGCTGCTCGCCGTGCACCGGGATGCCATAGTCGCTCTCGTCCTGCACGCGGTAGGGCTGGTTGTCGCCGATGCAGAGCGCCGCGTCCTCCGCTAGAATCTCCTTCAGGATTCCGGCCAGACGCGCATCGCGGTTGTACAGCAGGCCGACCTGCCAGGGCCGCGAGACCCCGTTGTAGACCGGCGTGAAGCTGTGCATGGCGATCAGGATGGTCGGCCGCCCGGCCGCCTTGCGGGCGTCGAGCAGCATCGAGATGGCGTTGTGATAGGGCCAGAAGACCTCGCGCGCCCGCGCCTCGGCCTCCTCCGCCGTCACGGTCTGGTTGCCGGGCACGTCGCTGTTCTCGCTGCGCGTGGCGATCGAGTCCGGCCGGTGGGTGGCGCGGTTGCAGTCGATCACCAGGCGCGAGTAGGTCTGCGTCACCAGGGTGGCGTCAAGCCGCTCGGAGAGGATGCGGCAGAGGCCGGCGGCGCCGATGTCCCAGGCGATGTGGCGCACCAGGTCGTGCGGCCCCAGGCCGAGTGTGCCGAGCTTGCGCGGGATCAGGTCGCCGGCATGGTCGCAGGTGATGAAGATCGCGGACTTGCCCTCCGGCCGGTAGACCTGGAAGGGCGGCGGCTCATCGCTGCTCAGGATCATCGGCCTCTGGTCGGTCATGGCTCGCCTTGCGCCTGGCGGTCGGCTAGTCTCGTCTCCGACCGTGGTCACTAGTCCGGCCGGGCCGGGCTGTCCAGCCCCTCGGAAGGGGAGATCGAGGAGAGCGGGAGATGAGCGAGACCTTGAGCCGCGAGGTGCCGCTGCAGCAGGGGCAGAGCGCGCTGCTGTTCATCGACGTGCAGAACTATTGCGCCCACCGCGACGGCGGCGAGTTCAAGGAGCTGGACCAGGCCGCCTTCCAGGAGAAGCTGGGCTACTACTTCGCGCGGCTGGAAGGGACCGCGGTGCCGAACATGCAGCGCCTGCAGGCGGCCTGCCGCCGCGCCGGCATCGAGGTGCTCTATACCACCATCGAGAGCCTGACCCTGGACGGCCGCGACCGCAGCCTGGACTACAAGATCAGCGGCTTCAACGTGCCCAGGGGCTCGTGGGACGGCAAGGTGATCGACGCGATTGCGCCGCAGGGCGACGAGATCGTCATTCCCAAGACCTCGTCCTCGGTCTTCATCTCGACCAATATCGACTACGTGCTGCGCAATCTTGGAGTGCGCCAGCTGGTCCTCTGCGGCGTCGTCACCGACCAGTGCGTCGAGTCGGCGGTGCGCGACGCCTGCGACCTGGGCTATCTCGTCACCCTGGTGCCCGATGCCTGCGCCACCTACACGCAGCAGCGCCACGACAACACGCTGCGCGCCATCAAGGGCTACTGCCGCCAGCGCAGCACCGACGCGCTGATCGCCGAGATCGGCAAGGTCTTCGGCGGCAAGCGGGAGAAGGTGGCGTGACCGGCCGGCAGCGTCATTCCATCACCAACCAACGATTCTTCATCGTCACCCTCACCCTCCCACGCGCTGACGCGCCCCGTGGTCCATTGGGGCCCCTCCCTCTCCCCTCCAGGGAGAGGGAAAACAAAGGCGCCAGTTTGTTCCCCTCTCCCTGGAGGGGAGAGGGAGGGCCCCAGCGCAAAGCGTTGGGAGGGTGAGGGTGGCGCGCGGCAGCGCGAGGGAAACCTATCTGCCGACGATGCCTCCCAGCTCCGCGATCGCAGACTTGAGGGCCGGGGCGATGCCCGGCTCGGTGACGGCGTGGCCGGCGCCTTCGATGATACGGAGTTGAGCGTCGGGCCAGCGCGCGGCGAGACGCTGTGCCGTGACCGGCGGGCAGAGCAGGTCGTAGCGGCCCTGCACGATGATGCCCGGAATGCCGGCAAGGCGCACGGCTTCGGTCAGAAGCTGCTCTGGCTCGAGAAAGAAGCCGCGGCGGATGTAGTGCGCCTCGAAGAAGGGCGTGTTGGGCAGGCTGTTCGACTTGGGCGGCTGTGACAGGCTCTCCGGCAGGCGCGGCGTGGCCGGCTGCAGCTCGGAGAGTGCGCGCTCGTAGTCGTGCCAGGCCCAGGCTGCAGGGCCGTGCACGGCGGCGCCGGGATCGGCCAGGCGGCGGCCGTAGGCGGCCAGCGGGTCGCTCCGCTCCTCCGTCGGCAGCAGGCCGACGAAGGCTCGCCACAGCTCGGGTCGGAACATGCGCGGCCCTTCGATGAAGGCCCAGTCGATCTCGGCGGCGCTGCCGAGGAAGAGCGCGCGCAGGGCGATCGCGCTGACGCGCTCCGGGTGCGCCTCGGCGTAGGCGATCGCCAGCAGCGCGCCCCAGGAGCCTCCGACCAGCATCCAGCGCTCGATGCCGAGCGCCTCGCGCAGCTGCTCCAGGTCGGCGACAAGGTGCTGCGTCGTGTTGTGCTCCAGGCTGCGCTTGGGCGTGCTGCGGCCGGCGCCGCGCTGGTCGAACAGAATGACGCGGAAGCGCTTGCCGTCGAACAGGCGGCGCTGGCCGGCCTGGCAACCGCTGCCCGGCCCGCCGTGCAGGAAGACCGCCGGGACGCCGCCCGGATCTCCGCTCTGCTCGATATAGAGACTGTGCCCGTCGCCGACCTGGAGCCTTCGCGTGTCGTAAGCGGTCACTGCGGACGGCTGCCTGGTGGGGCTGTCGGCGATCTGCCGCAGAGCCTCGTTGCATTTGGTATAGAGACCATTGCGGCACGACAGAGCCTCGCTATTCCGTGCTCTTTGGGCGCTTCGCGCCAGCCCCCCTCCGGCGCTGCGCGCCGCCTCCCCCTCGAGGGGGGAGGCGACCAAAGTGCAGGCGCCGCGCAAGCATCCCCTTCCCCCTTGAGGGGGAGGAATAGGGAGGGGGGCGTCGACAAAGCGGACAACGGAAGGTGCAGGCGCACTCTTAACTGGACAGCAGCG
This sequence comes from Kiloniellales bacterium, assembly GCA_050330055.1. Lineage (GTDB taxonomy): Bacteria > Pseudomonadota > Alphaproteobacteria > Kiloniellales > JAKSDN01 > JBHJOF01. The sequence continues at coordinate 25,867 of JBHJOF010000246.1, read as the reverse complement.
GTCACGGCGGCGTCACGGCGTCTCGGGCAGCTCGACCGACACCGTGATGGCCGAGTACCAGGCGGCCAGATCGGCCATGTCCTGATCGCTCAGGTCCGCGGCGACGATCGACATCATCTCGTCCTGGCGCTCGCCCGAACGGAAGGCCTTGAGCTGCTTGATCAGATAGAGCTCGCTTTCGCCGGCCAGGTGCGGCGCGTCGGGCCGCTTGGCCAAGCCGTCGATGCCGTGGCAGACCGCGCACTGCTGCGCTTTCTGCTTGCCTGCGGCGACATCGCCGGCAGCCCGCGCGCCTGCGTTGGGCGCCAGCACGGCCGGCGCCAGCAGGCCCAGGGCGAGAAGCGTCGCAACGGGCGTCGTGATGAGCCACTTGCTATGAGTCATGTTGCCCCGTTCTCGTCTGCACAGGAAAAGTGTCCCGGCACGGCCATGCCGGGACACCTTTCGGTCTGCCGAGGTTGAGTCTTGTGCCTCAGACCCTACGCCTCATCCTTCGTACCAGATGCGATAGATAGCCCCGGCGTAGTCGTCGGAGACCAGGATCGAGCCGTCGGGAAGCTGGGTTACGTCGACCGGCCGTCCGAGATACTCGCCGGTCTCGCTGTTCAGCCAGCCGTCGGCGAAGACAATGGTCTCGGCCGCCCCTCCCTCTTCGTTCAGGCTGGTGAACATGACTCGCGCGCCGATCGGCGTGGTGCGGTTCCACGAGCCATGCTGCGCCGAGAAGATGCCGCCCCGGTACTTGGCCGGGAACATCCGGCCCGTATAGAAGGTCATGCCCAGGTCGGCCGCGTGCGCGTCCAGCGCCACCTCGGGGAAGATCACGTCGGCCGGCGGCTCGGAATCCTTGTACTCGTGGGTCCGGGTATCGCCGCCGCCGTACCAGGGGAAGCCGAAATGCTGGCCGATCTTTGTCACGCGGTTGAGCTCGCCCGGCGGGATGTTGTCGCCCATGCCGTCGACCTGGTTGTCGGTGAACCAGAGCTCGCCATTGGCCGGGTTGAAGTCCATGCCGACCGAGTTGCGCACGCCGGTGGCATAGACCTCGCGGCCGGTGCCGTCGGTGTTGAGGCGGATGATGCCGCCGATGCCCCACTTGCTATAGAGGTCCATCTTCTCGGGCGGGGGGACGTTGAAGGGCTGCCCGAGCGTGATGTAGAGCTTGCCGTCCGGGCCGATGCGGCAGACCCGCGCCGTGTGGTTGTAGGACTCTTCGTCAACGGGGATCAGCTCGCCCTGCGGCACTACGACGAAGGCGGCGACGTCCGGGCCCTCGTAGAAGAACTCGGCGGCCGGAAAGACCAGCACCCGGTTCTGCTCGACGATATAGAGAAAGCCGTCCCTCGAGAAGCAGGCGCCGTTTGGGATCGCGAAGTCGATCGAGGGCGCGAAGACCTTGACCTCGTCCGCCACCCGGTCGCGGTCGCGGTCGGAGATCGACCAGACCTTGGTCTTGCGGGTGCCGGCGAAGACCACCGTGCCCTGGGGGGCGACGGTCATGTGGCGGGCGTCGGGGACGATCGCATAGAGGCCGATCCTGAAGCCGGCCGGCAGCTTGATATTCTCCAGGTTCTTGCGCAGCTGCTCGGCCCGGCTGCCGCCCTGGTCGATGGTCTCCATCTCGAGCGGCGTTCCGGTGGTCTTGAAGGACGAGAGCTTCTCGAGATTGTCGGTCTGTGCCTGCGCGCCGGCCGCGAAGCCCGCGACGCCGATGGCGAGGCCCGCGGCCAGGCAGAGACCGGTCTTTGTGTTTGATGAACGCACCACTGTTTGTCTCCTCCCTTTTATTCCTTTGGTTGGCAGTGCTCCGGTCTTCGTCCCCCGAATCTGGTATACTGCGTGCCTTGGCTTCGCGCTTCAACTGAGCAAGCTGCCTATTCTGCTTCGTATGGGGCGCCTAGGCGCGGTTGGTGGCAGGCACAGGGTCACGGTCTAGGCCTCTGGGCCTAAAGCTCCAGGGTCATGCCGTCGTAGGCGACCTCCCAGCCGTGCGCTTCCACCGAGCGGCGCTCCGGCGAGCCGTCGATCAGCACCGGGTTGGTGTTGTTGATGTGGATGAAGACGCGCCGGCCGACGCCGAGCTCGGCGAAGGCCGCGATCGTGCCCTTGGGTCCGGCCATCGACATGTGTCCCATGCGCTTGCCGGTCTTGGTGCCGAGGCCGGCCGCGATCATCTCGTCGTCCTCGTAGAGCGTGCCGTCGAACAGCACCAGGGGCGCGCCCTTCAGCCGCTTGGCCAGCGGCGGGTCGAGCTCGGCGCAGCCGGGCACGTAGAAGAAGCGCGCGCCGCTGGCCGGCTCCTCGACCTTGACGCCGATGGTGTCGCCTTCCTGTGTGCCGAAACCGGGCCCGGCGTCGAGCTTCTCCAGCCACAGCGCCACCTTGCCCGGCACCGGGAAGGCCTCGACGGTGAGGCCGAGCGACGTGCCGTCGGGGCCCTCCAGCAACAGGGGCTTGCCGAGCGGCAGCTCGCGGCGCTGCACGAATTCCGGGTTCAGCACGTTGAAGATCGAGTTGGCCGCCAGCACCTCGTGCACCCGCTTGCTGGCATAGATGACATAGGGCTGGCTCTCGCGCATGGTCAGCAAGCCGGCCACGTGGTCGACGTCGGCGTTGGTCAGCACCACGCTGGACACCGGCGTGTGGCGCGGGCCCTCGCGCGGATGCATCTGCGGGTTGGCGTTGAACTGCTGGCGCAGGTCGGGCGAGGCGTTGAACAGCGCCCAATGCCTGTTGTCGGCGCTGACCGCGATCGACGACTGGCTGCGCGGCTGCGCCGTGGGGTCGCCCTCGCGGGCGCGCTGCGAGTTGGGCCCGTTGCAGTTCCACTGCGGGAAGCCGCCGCCCGCGGCCGAGCCCAGCACCAGGATCTGCATCGCTCCGGTCCTCCCTGGAGTCTTTATTGGCGTGTCCCTGCCCGGTCGGGCGGATCGCCCTGCCGAGGCGTAAAACCTAGCAGCCTGGTCGATGGCGGCAAGTCCCGGTGGAACAGGTGGGCCGGCGAAATCGACTCGACCACGGCGGGCTTTGCGGGCACAAGCAAGCGACGCGGCGGTCGGCTAGATTCGTTGTGCCTGGGACACGCCAGCACCGTCCTCATCCTGAGCCTGTCGAAGGATGAGCAGAGCTCCGGCGCCGAGTGGCCTCACCCTTCGACAGGCTCAGGGTGAGGTGGGACATTGCGGGCTCGGGCGGATTGGGGAAGCAGGCCATGCCGGACGTGGACCAGAACGTGCGGGCTGCGGCCGCCGCAGCGCCGCACGGCAAGACCGATCCGCTGTACCTGCGCGGCGTGGCGCTGGTCATGCTGGCCGGCGTGTTCTGGAGCCTGGCCGGCATCCTGGTGCGCAACGTCGAGGCGGCCGATCCCTGGCAGATCCTCTTCGTCCGCTCAGCCTCCGCCTTCGCCACCCTGCTGGTCATACTGATGGTGCGTTACCGCGGGCAGACGCCGGCGCAGGTGCGCCGCGCCGGCATGAACGGCCTGGTGGGCGGGCTCTGCCTGGCGCTCGCCATGTCCTGCTTCATCTTCGCGCTGACCCACACCACCATCGCCAATGCCGTCTTCATCCTGAGCGTCAGCCCGCTCAGCACGGCGATCCTTGCCTGGCTGCTGCTCGGCGAGCGCGTGCTGCGCCAGACCTGGATGGCCATCGCCGTCGCCATGATCGGGCTCGCCGTCATGGTCGGCGACGGCATCTCGGCCGGCGCGCTGCTCGGCAACGTCATGGCGCTGATCGCGGTGCTCGGCTTCTCCGGCTTCGCCGTGGCGCTGCGCCGCGGCCGTGAGGCCGACATGCTGCCGGCGGCCTGTCTCGCCACCCTCTTCGCCACGCTGGCCGCCGCCGCCATGGTGCCCGACTTTGCCATCTCGAAGCACGACGTGCTGTTCTGCGTGATCATGGGCGTGGTGCAGATCGGCATCGGCACCATGCTCTTCACCGCCGGCTCGCGCCACCTGCCGGCGGCCGAGCTGGCCCTGCTGTCGCTGACCGAGGTGATCCTCGGCCCCTTCTGGGTCTGGCTCGGCGTCGGCGAGGTGCCGCGTCTCTTGACCCTGGTCGGCGGCGCCATCGTGCTGGTCGCCATAGCCGGCCGCGCCGCCACCGGCCTGCGCCGCAAGCCGGCGCCGATCGGGTCGGTTTAGGGGCGGCCCACTCGACCCGGCGATAGCGATACAATAGCCTCTTGATCTGTCCAGTCGATCGGCAGCTCGGACAAGCGAGATTCGGTGGTGAAGAAGAAGACCCAGATCGTCGTGGTCGGCGGCGGCGCCGGCGGGCTCGAGCTGGTCACCCGGCTGGGCGCCGCGCTAGGCCGCGAACGCTTCGACGTCATCCTGGTCGAGCGCAACCGCACGCACATCTGGAAGCCGCTGCTGCACGAGGTGGCCGCCGGCTCGCTCGACGCCAACCTCGACGAGGTCGGCTATCGCAGCCACGGCTTCCGCTGGGGCTACCGCTTCTTCTACGGTAGCCTGGAGGCGATCGACCGCGCGGCCGGCCAGGTGGTGATCGCGCCGCTGCTGGACGAGGACGGCAGCGAGATCACCGGCCGCCATCGCATCCGCTACGACTATCTGGTGCTGGCGATGGGCTCGGTGACCAACGACTTCGCCATTCCCGGCGTGCGCCAGCACTGCCTCTTCCTCGACGACCGCATGCAGGCCGATCGCTTCCGCCAGAGACTCCTCAACCACTGCCTCAGGGTCTCGCGCAACATGAGCGCCAACCTGGCCGCCGATGAGCACGTCGAGATCGCCATCGTCGGCGGCGGCGCCACCGGCGTCGAGCTGGCGGCCGAGCTCTACAACGCCGCAGCCGCGCTGCGCTACTACGGCTTGGAGGTCTTCGACGAGAGCCGCCTGCGGGTCACGCTGATCGAGGCGGGCCCGCGCATCCTGCCGGCTTTGCCGGAGAAGCTGGCCCAGGCGGCGCAGGAGGAGCTGGAGGCGCTCGGCGTGCGTGTTCTGGCCGGCATGCAGGTGACCGAGGTCACCGCGGAGGCGGTGACGACCCAGGCCGGCGAGGCGATCCCGGCCGACCTCAAGGTCTGGGCGGCCGGCGTCAAGGGCGCCGATTTCCTGAAGGACATCGGCGGCCTCGAGACCAACCGCAACAATCAGCTCGTGGTGTGCCAGACCCTGCAGACCACGCGCGACGACCGCATCTTCGCCATCGGCGACTGCTGCGCTTGCCCGCAGCCGGGCAGCGACCGTCCGGTGCCGCCGCGCGCCCAGGCAGCGCACCAGATGGCGACGACGGTGTTCAAGAACCTGAAACGCCTGATGGCGAAGCAGCCCCTGGAGGACTACGTCTACAAGGACCACGGCTCGCTGGTCTCGCTCAGCCGCTTCTCGACGGTCGGCAGCCTGATGGGCAACCTGATCGGCGGCCGCATGGCAATCGAGGGGCGTCTGGCGCGCCTGGTCTACATCTCCCTCTACCGCATGCACCTGATCGCCATCCACGGCTGGCTGAAGGGCCTGCTCCTCATCCTGATCGGCCACGTCAACCAGGTGGTCAGGCCGAAGCTGAAGCTGCATTAGCGTGGGGAATCGCAGAAGGCTGCAACGCGGCTCCGGTCCTCGTGATTCGACAAGCCGCTTATGGCGAACTTCCGACTCGTAAACGGAACCCTAACCCAATTCTTGTACGGTCCGGCATATGTTTAACATAGCAAAGCTGTCGCAGCCGGATGCTCAAGCGTCTTGCATTTGATCTATATGTCATCTCAAAGCTTGGCCGGCGTTCCTACTGTCTCACCGGCCCTGCCTGGGTAATCGACGGCGACACCATCATTGTCGCCGGGGAGCGCGTGCGCCTGCACGGCATCGATGCGCCCGAGCTGGATCAGACCTTCTGGTGCCGAGGCCAGGAGCTCGCATGTGGCGCGATGGCCATGGCCGCGCTCGAAGCCCTCACGGCCGGTGTCACGTTGCGCTGCGAAGCGATCGAGCGCGACCTGCACGGCCGACTGATCGCCAAGTGCTTTTCACCGAACGGAATCGACATCGGCCGTCGACTGGTTTCGGCGGGTTGGGCATTGGCATACCGGTACTACTCGATGGACTACGTCGACGCGGAGGACGAAGCCCGCAAGGCCAAGCGCGGGATGTGGCGGGGCCGCTTCATGAAGCCCTGGGCCTGGCGCGCCTCGGCGGCGCGGCGGGCGATGCAGGCAGCCTCGCTAACAGCAAGCTAGTACCGGAATCACAAATGGGTGTTACGTGGCACCGGCCCTCATACTTCGACAAGCTCAGCATGAGGGCCTCATCCTAAGCCTGTCGAGGGATGGGGCCCGACCCACGCAATTGCGATAGCTGGTACTAGCTTGGACACCCGATTGATCCGGCTTGGCGCTCTTGCCTTTCGCGCCATCCGATTGTCCATCCAATTCCATCCATTTCGGGAAGGCGCATCCGGCCCGAGGCCGCCGCTTCCTGATGGAGCAGGGCGGGGCGGCTGCTGCTACTTCTGCAGCCCCGCCGCCCAGGGCGCCTTGTGGATGCCGCACTCGGTCTTGGCCAGGCCGGCCCAGCGGCCCGAGCGCGGGTCGGCGGCCGGGCAGGTGGCGCGGCGGGTGCAGGGGGCGCAGCCGATCGAGGCGTAGCCCTCGGCCGCCAGCGGATGGCGCGGCAGGTCGCGCTCGACGAGGGCGTGCTCAATGGCCTCGCGGCTCCAGTGCGCCAGCGGGTTGATCTTGAAGCGGCCGTCGACCAGTTCGACCGCCTCGAGCGCGGTGCGGCCGTCGCCCTGATAGCGCTTGCGCCCGGTGATCCAGGCATCGAAGCCCTTGAGAGCCGCCTCCAGCGGCAGCACCTTGCGCAGCGTGCAACAGCGGTCGGGGTCGCGCGACCAGAGCTTGCCGTCCGGGTCCTCGGCCGCCAGGGCCTTGGCCGAGGGCACGACCGAGCGCACGTCGCTCAGGCCGAGGTGCTCGATCAGGCGGTCGCGATAGGCCAGGGTCTCGGGGAAGTGCTTGCCGGTCTCCAGGAAGATAACCGGCAGATCGCGGTCCACCTGCGCCACCAGGTCGAGCAGCACCGCCGACTCGGCGCCGAAGGCGGTGACCACGGCGATTCGCCCGGGAAAGACCTCCTCGATCATGCTGCGCAGCAAAGCAGGGCTATCCAGCCGGCGTGACATGGCGGTCAGCCCGCGCAGCAGCGGCGCGATCAGGGCTTCGGTCTGCCGCAGCGCGTCAGGCGTCGGGCGCGTCCCTTCCCCTCCGGATATTTCCGGCAGCATCCTGCTTGTCCTCCAGCTCTTGCCTTGGCGGGTCAGTAGGCCCAATCCGCGGCGCAGTTCAGTGCCGGGGCGGGGCTGCGCCCGCCGCTCGAGCTGCTGCTTGCGCTACGGCGTTTCGGCTCTTCACGTGCCGTTTCCTTTCGCTCCTTCTCGGCCCTGACCTTCTCGGGGCTGAGCTGCTGCGCGCGCAGGCGGCGCAGCGCCAGAACCGAGAGCTCGCCATCGGTGGCGGGCTGATAGCGCACGCTGATCTCGCCGGCCGCCTCCTGCCAGGCCTCGACTGCCCCAGCGTCGGCGACCTCGAAGGCGTCGAAGCCGCAGCGCGCCATGAAGGCGAACTGGTCGCGCAGCACGGCGCCGACGGCGCGCAGCTCGCCTTCGAAGCCGTAGCGCTCGCGCAGCAGGCGGGCATAGGAATAGGCGCGGCCGTCGGTGAACTTGGGGAACTCGAGGGCGATCACGGCGAAGCGCGTCACGTCCTCGGCGATCAGTGCCGGCGACTGGTCGCTCCTGAGGCGCAGGCCGATGGGCGCGTTGCGCTGCAGGAGCGGATCGCGTTCCGCCTGCCAGCGCTCCAGGCTGACGATGGCGTGATCGCCGGGCGCGATCGGTGTCGCGTCGTCGAGCTGGACCCAGGGGTCCTCGGCGAGGGTGCCGTGCTTAATCAGCGGCATAGAGGGTCTCCTTGAAGGGCTGCAGCCCGATCCGCGCGACGGTGTCGTTGAAACGCTCGCCGTCCTGGCGCTGCTGCAGATAGGTGTCGACGATGGTCTCGACCGCGCCGGGGACCTCGTCGTAGCTGAAGGCGCGGCCGACGATGGCGCCCAGCGCCGCGTTCTCGTCGGCGCTGCCGCCGAGCGTGATCTGATAGAACTCCTCGCCCTTCTTATCGACGCCGAGGATGCCGATGTGGCCGACGTGGTGGTGGCCGCAGGCGTTGATGCAGCCGGAGATCTTGATCTTCAGCTCGCCGATCTCGGCCTGCCGGCCGCGGTCGGCGAAGCGGTTGGAGATCGCCTGCGCCACCGGGATCGAGCGCGCATTGGCCAGGTTGCAGTAGTCGAGCCCGGGGCAGGCGATGATGTCGGTGACCAGCCCGGCGTTCGGCGTGTCGAGGCCGTGCGCCTTCAGCTCCTGCCAGACCGCGTATAGCTCGGTCAGCTTGACGTGCGGCAGCACCAGGTTCTGCTCGTGGCTGACCCGCAGCTCGCCCAGGCTGTAGCGCTCGGCCAGGTCGGCGACTGCCTCGATCTGCTCGGCGGTGGCGTCGCCCGGGATGCCGCCTTCCGGCTTCAGCGAGATGGTGGCGATCGCGTAGCCCGGCTGCTTGTGGCCGGCGACGTTGAAGCGCACCCAGCGGGCGAAGTCCGGATGCTCGAAGCGCGCCACCTCGAAGGCGCGCTGCGTCGCCTCGAGCTTCTCGAAGGGCGGCGGCGCGAAGTAGGCGGCGATGCGCTCTATCTCGTCCTGCGGCAGGGCGAGCGCGCCGTCCTTGATCGCCTCCCACTCGGCCTCGACCTGACGGGCGAAGACCTCGGCGCCGGTCTGCTGCACCAGGATCTTGATGCGCGCCTTGTAGAGGTTGTCGCGCCGGCCGAGCTGGTTGTAGACCCGCAGGATCGCCTCCAGGTAGGACAGCAGGTGGCGCTTGGGCAGGAACTCGCGGATCGTCGGGCCGACCACCGGCGTGCGGCCCAGGCCGCCGCCGACAATGACGCGGAAGCCGGGCTCGCCCGCCTCGTTGCGCAGCATCTGCAGGCCGATGTCGTGCACCTGCACCGCGGCGCGGTCGCGCGGCGAGCCGGTCACCGCGATCTTGAACTTGCGCGGCAGGAACGAGAATTCCGGGTGCAGGGTCGACCACTGGCGGATGATCTCGGCGTAGACGCGCGGGTCCTCGATCTCGTCGGCCGCGGCGCCGGCAAAGTGGTCGGCGGTCACGTTGCGGATGCAGTTGCCGCTGGTCTGGATGGCGTGCATCTCGACCGACGCCAGCTCCTCCAGGATGTCGGGCACGTCTTCCAGCTTCGGCCAGTTGAACTGGATGTTCTGGCGCGTGGTGAAGTGGCCGTAGCCCTTGTCGTAGCGCCGGGCGATATAGGCCAGCTTGCGCAGCTGCGTCGGATCGAGCGTGCCGTAGGGCACCGCGACGCGCAGCATGTAGGCGTGCAGCTGAAGGTAGAGGCCGTTCATCAGGCGCAGCGGCCGGAACTGCTCCTCGGTCAATTCACCACTCAGCCGGCGCGCCACCTGGCCGCGGAACTGCGCCACGCGCTCGGCAACGAAGGTCGCATCGAACTCATCATACCGGTACATCTGCTTATCCTCTTACGGCCTGCTTGCCGAAGCCGGGATGTACGCTCGGTCCCTTGGAGCGCAGGGTCTCGCGCTGTCCCAGGGGGCGTAAGGTTCCATTCTCTTCCGCGACGGCGAAGGCATAGGGGCCGACCACCACGCGATCGGCCACGCCGACCTCGGCCAATGCCAGAAGACGCAGTTCCTCGGCGGGATCGCGCGCCACCTGGGCTTCCTCCAGCCAGTCGGACCAGCTGCCGTCGGCGCGCAGGTAGACCGCGTCGCCCTCGCGCAGCCGGTTTGCGGTGATGACCTTGAGTGTCATGACATGCTCCTCAGGAGTTGGCGGCCCAGGCCATGGATGACGCGGCCAGCGCCGGCAGCGTTTCGATATTGGCCAGCGACACTACCTCGCCGACCACGATCAGCGCCGGGCCGGTGATGCCGTACCGCGCCACCAGGCGCTCCAGATCGGCCAGCCGGCCGCTCACCACGCGCTGCTCGGGGCGGGTGCCGTTCTCAATGATGGCGGCCGGGCGGCCGGGCTCGGCGCCGGCCTCAATCAGGCGGCGGGCGATGCTGCCGGCGGTCGAGACGCCCATGTAGATCGCCAGGGTCTGCCGGCCGCGCGCCAACGCGGCCCAATCGAGATCGGGCTCGCCGCCCCCCTGTCCCTCTGCGGCAGCATGGCCCGTCACGAAGGTGACGGCCTGGGCCAGGCCGCGATAGGTCAGCGGGATGTCGGCCGCCGCGGCGCAGCCGGTGGCCGCCGTGATGCCGGGCACCACCTCGACGGCGACGCCGCGCTCGCGCAGATAGGCCGCTTCCTCGCCGCCGCGGCCGAACACGAAGGGATCGCCGCCCTTGAGGCGCACCACTCGCTTGCCGGCCAGCGCCGCCGCTGCCATCAGGGCGTTGATCTGGTCCTGGCTCTTTGCGTGGTTGCCCTTGGACTTGCCGACGTAGACCCGCTCGGCGTCGCGCCGGGCGTAGTCCAGGATCTCCGGCGCCACCAGCTTGTCGTGGAAGATCACGTCGGCGTCCTGGATCAGGCGCAGGGCGCGCAGAGTGAGCAAGTCGGGATCGCCCGGCCCGGCGCCGACGATGTAGACGATGCCGTCATTCGGTTGCCGCGCGGCGGGGCCGTTGACCAGGGTCAGCATGCGCTCGCTTGCGCCGCGCTAGTCGCCGGCCAGCACGGCGGCGGCGACTGGGCCCTCGAAGAAGCCCTCCCAGAAGCGCTTGCGGGCGAGCGGCTCGCTGACGGTGGCGGCGACCGCGCCGCGGAAGCGCTCGGCGAAACGGGCGAGGCGGCCGAGACGGGCCGGCAGCAGCGCCTCGATGCGCTCGCGCAGCCGGCGCGCCAGCACCGGCGCGGTGCCGGCGCTGGAGATGCCGATCACGATCGGGTCGCGCTCGACGATCGCCGGGGTGATGAAGCTGGAGAGCTCGGGCCGGTCGACCACGTTGACCGGCAGGCCGGCGGCGCGCGCCGCCTCGGCCACCGCGCTGTCGACCGCGTCGAGGCCGGTGGCGCTGACCACCAGGGCCCGGCCGGCGACGTCCTCTGCCGCGAAGGGACGGGCCTGCCAGTCGATCGTGCCGGCCGCGGCCAGGGCCTGCAGCTCCTCGACGGCGCGCGGCGCTACCAGGGTCAGGCGGGCGCCGGCCTTGGCCAGCAGGCGGGCCTTGCGGGCGGCCGGCTCGCCGCCGCCGACCAGCAGCACCGGCTGGCCGTGCAGATCATGAAAGGCGGGGAAATACCTCACGGCCGCCCCCGGGGATTACGGCGGACCGGGAGCGCCCCTGCGAAATTCAGCAAGAGAGAGGCGGGCTTTCGGGTCAGTCTCGACACAGGAACGTCCTCCAAGCTCGTTGCCGGGCCCACGGAGAGTTCCCCCCGTGGCGCTTTAGCGGTTGGTGACGCGGTCGCAAGCTGCCCCTCAAATCCCGCGGGTCCGGATAACGGCGGACCAGGCCGACTAAAAAAACCGCCGCAGCTTTGGCTGGGCGGTTTGTGAATCGCCCGTCGCTTTAGCTGCATTTCTTAAGCGCCCGCAAGCTGACGGCTTCAAAATGGCGCTGTCTGTAATTTACATCGCGCCCGGCGGGGGTCAAGTGAAATTACATGATGGACGGATAAAAATATGTATTTTACACTTTAGTATGTGCAATAAAGAAGAGATGGGCTCTGCCCTGCGTTTAGGGCATCCCTGACCCCGCCGATGGGCTCAAGACCTGGCGTCATGGGCTTGTCATAATCGCCGCCGGCATGATCGGCGTCTCCGGCTTTCCCCGCATCCTTCGCGCGCTTTCCAATCCCAACTACGGGATCTACACGGCCGGCAGCTCGGTCTCGCTGATCGGCAGCTGGATGCAGCGCGTCGCGGTCGGCTGGCTGACCTGGCAGCTCACCGAGTCCGGCTTCTGGCTCGGCGTCATGGCCTTCGCCGATCTCTTCCCGACCGTGGTGGTGGGGCCGCTGGCCGGCGCGCTGGCCGACCGTTGGGACCGGCTGCGGGTGATCAAGATCGGCCAGGCCCTGGCCATGGTCCAGTCGCTGCTGCTGTTCGGCTTCACCGTGAACGGCCTGATGACGGTCGAGCTGCTGCTGGTGCTGACCCTGGCGCTGGGCATAATCGCCGCAGTCAACCAGCCGGCCCGCCTGGCCCTGATCCCCGAGCTGGTGCCGGCCCAGGACCTGCCGGCCGCGATCGCCATCAACTCGATCATCTTCAACTCGGCGCGCTTCGTCGGACCGCTGGTGGCCGGTCTCATGATCGTCGGCTTTGGCGTGGAGGGCGCCTTCGCCGCCAACGCGCTGACCTTCGTCCTGTTCCAGATCGCGTTGGCCCGGGTCCGCCTGACCCGGCCGGCGGCGGCCGTCGCCGCACCCCAGGGTGGTCTTATGGGGGGCGGCCTCTTGGGCGAGGTCGGCGCCGGCCTCGGCTATGCCGCGCGCCACGCCGGCATTGCGCCGCTCCTGCTGCTGCTGGTCGTGCTCTGCCTCTGCACCCGGCCCTTCGTTGAGCTGCTGCCCGGCTTTGCGGCCGACGTCTTCGGCGCCGGCGCCGGCGGTCTGGCGCTGCTGACTGCCACGGTCGGCATCGGCGCCACGGCGGGCGGCCTCTGGCTGGCGCAGCGCGACGGGCAGGGCGGCCTGACTTTGGTGGCACTCTCGTCGACCCTGGCGCTGGGCCTGGCGCTGCTGCTCTTCGTCGCGACCGACAGCCTTTATGTCGCCGTGCCGGCGCTGGCGGTCGCCGGCTTCTGCATGGTGGTGAACGGCGTCGGCACCCAGATCCTGCTGCAGCTCGCCGTCGAGAGCGCCATGCGCGGCCGAGTCATGAGCCTCTATGGGCTGATCTTCCGCGGCGGCCCGGCGGTCGGCGCGCTCATCATGGGTGCCGCCTCGGAAGCAGTCGGCCTGCGCTGGCCGCTCGCCGTCGGCGTGCTGCTGGCGCTGGCCGCGACCGGCTGGATCTGGACCCGGCGCCGGCGCATGACCGAGGCACTGGAAGGCGGCAAGGCAGCGCCGCTCGCCGCCGACTGACGCGTCTGCCTTGCGCGCGCTTTACGAGGCTTCCTTAGCGAGCGCCTCGCCGCCGGCGAGCTTGCTCAGCTTGAGGCGCGTGTCCTGGCCCAGGCGCTTGGCCATGCCGTTATACTCCTCGACTGCCGCCTCGGCCTGGCGCTGCAGCGTCTTCATGTAGGCGAGCGGACTGCGCAGCTCCCAGTGGTCGGCCGCCCAGAGCATCTTGCCCTTCGAGAGCTGCAGGCGCAGATGCTGCGGCGAGCACCAGACCTCGCCCTCGTCGTGCGAATGGTGATAGAACCACAGGCCCTCCGCCTCGGCCTGCGCGAACAGAGGCTCCAGGCTCGCCAAGATCGCCTGCTCTTGCACCAACACGCTCATGGCTGTTCTCCTCCGACGTCTCTGGTGGTCGATCGGATGCCCTCCAGCATACGCCGATCAGCCGCGCAGGGAAGGGCCCGGAAACGGGACTGCCAATTGACGCCGCATCGGGCGGCCGCCCATGATGCCGACCCAGCAAGCGTCAAGGGGGGGAGGTTCGCTTGGTCGATCTCGAGCTCGCCTACTTGCCGGCCGTCGAGCTGGCGCGCCGCATCGCCACGCGCGAGCTGTCGCCGGTCGAGGTGATGACAAACACGCTGGCGCGCATCGAGCAGGTCAATCCGCAGCTCAACTGCTTCTGCTTCACCTATCCCGAGGAGGCGCTGGAGCGGGCGCGTGCGGCCGAAGCGGCGGTCGCGCGAGGCACGGCGCTGGGGCCGCTGCACGGCGTGCCGATCGCCATCAAGGACCTGACCCCGACCAGGGGCAAGCGCACGACGCTCGGCTCCTATGCCTACGAGCACTGGGTGCCGGACGAGGACGCGCCGATCGTTGAGGCGCTGCTGGGCGCCGGCGCGATCCTGGTCGGCAAGACCACGACGCCGGAGTTCGCCCACGCCGGCTTCACCGAGAGCCCGCTCTGGGGCATTACGCGCAATCCCTGGAACCCGGCGGTGACGCCGGGCGGCTCGTCCGGCGGCTCCGGCGCGGCCGTTGCCTCGGGCTGCGTGCCGCTGGCCGAGGGCTCGGACATGGGCGGCTCGGTGCGTATTCCCGCTGCGCTCTGCGGCTGCGTCGGCCTGAAGCCGAGCTTCGGGCGGATTCCCTTCACCATCCTGCCGAGCCAGTTCGATTCCCTGTCGCACTTCGGCCCGCTGGCGCGCACGGTGGCGGACGCGGCGCTGTTCCTCAAGGTGACGCAGGGGCCCGACGAGCGCGACATCCAGTCGCTCAAGCCGGCGCTCGACCTGCCGGTGCCGCCGCCTGATTCGGTGCGCGGCCTGCGCCTGGCGCTCACTCTCGACCTCGGCTTCTATCATGTCGATCCAGAGGTCGCGGCCAATACCTGCGCCGCTGCGGCTGCGCTGGCCGAGGCCGGGGCCGAGATCGAGGAGGTCGAGCTGGGCTGGTCGCGCGAGATCGTCGATGCCTGGAACGCCCATTGTGGTGTCTATCTGGCGGCTTTCTTCGGCGACGCCCTGCCGCAGTACCGCGCGCGCATGGACCCGCGCGTGGTGTCGCTGATCGAGGCCGGCCTGGCGATGAGCGCGGTCGACTTCAAGCGTTTGGAATTCATCCGCACTGAGCAGTGGAAGCGCCTCTATCCGATCCTCGAGCGCTGCGACGCCTTGCTCTGCCCGACCATGGCGCTGCCGGCGCCGCCGGTCGAGCGGAACGACAAGGACTTCGACTTCGAGGACGAGGAGGGGCGCTACCACGGCCTCGACATGACCTCGGTCTTCAACTTCGTCAGCCAGTGCCCGGCGCTCTCGGTGCCCTCGGGTTTCACCGCCGGGGGCCTGCCGACCGGGTTGCAGATCGTCGCTCGGCGTATCGACGACCTGACCGCGCTCACCATCGGCGCCGCGCTCGAGGCCGTCCGGCCCTGGTCGCTCCGCCGACCTCCGCTCTGAGCGGCCGCGCCCGAGCCACCTGGAATGCGGCGGGTCAGTCGCGTTGCGGCAGGGCCGTGTCCGGCTTGTCCGCCGCCGGCGTTTTCTTCCGGGGCAGCTTCTCACCTGACGTTGCGGCCGGGTCCTCCGCCGCATCCTTGGCCTCCGGCTGCTCGTTGGTGGCGCCCGCCACTGTTTCCTGCTCCACCCGCGTATCGACGTGGCTCACGGTCTGCGACGCAACCATGGCCTCGGTGAAGCCGACACGCTCGTCCGCAGGCGCCCGCTCGCGGCGGCGCATGCGCAGCATGGCGAAGCCGGCCAGCAGCGCATGGACCGTGGCCGTGTGGACGAAGAGGCCGTCGGCGCCCAGCTGGCTCATCAGGGGCGAGGCAATGACCGGTCCGGCCACCGCGCCGAGCGCATAGGCCAGCAGCAGGCCGCTGGCCGCCTCGACGTAGTCGGTCGGCGGCACGAAGTCGTTGGTGTGGGCGACGCAGAGCGAATAGAGCGGGAAGGCGAAAGCGCCGAAGGCGAAGGCGAAGATCAGGATGCCGCGGTCCCAGTAGTCATTGAACAGCACCATGCCGATACCGGCCAGCGAGGCGGCCAGGCAGGCGCCGGCGATGACGGCGCGGCGGTCGACCCGGTCGGAGGTAAAGCCGAGCGGCCACTGGCCGAGCGCGCCGGCGATCACCGTCACGCTCATGAAGAAGGCGACGCCGGGAATGTCGAGCCCGCTCTGCTGGGCGAAGATCGGCCCCAGCGCCCAGAAGGCGCCGTTGCTCAGACCGACCGCGAGGCAGCCAATGGTGCCCACGGGGGACATGCGGTAAAGCCGAGCGACGCGCACCTGCACCATTGCGATTGGCGCCGGCGCCCTCGAGGTTGTGAGCGCCACCGGCACGGCCGCGAGGGACACCAGGATCGAGGCGATGGCGAAGAGCGGAAAGGCCGCCGGGTCGTAGAGCGTGATCATCAGCTGGCCGAGCGTGACTACGGTCAGGTTGATGATGGTGTAGATCGAGAGAATGGTGCCGCGGGTCTGGTTGGTCGAGCGCTCGTTCAGCCAGCTCTCGATGATCATGGTGATGGCGGCGAAGCAGAAGCCGGTGAGCCCGCGTATCAGCCACCAGGCGATCGGATCGAGCAGCAGGGCGTGCGCCAGGGCCATGGCCGAGGCCAGCGAGACCAGGCCGGCGAAGGCGCGGATATGGCCGACCCGCCGGATTACGTGGCCGCCCAGCAGACAGCCGGCGCCGAAGCCGATGAAGTAGGACGAGCCCAGCACGCCGATCTCGAAGGTCGAGAAAGCCTCGATGTGGGCGCGCAGCGGCAGCAGCGTGCCCTGCAGGCCGTTGCCCATCAGCAGCACCGAGATGGCGACGAAGAGCGCGGCGAGTGGCGCGACGGTGGCCCGCATGGACTGCCGGTTCCCAGACTTGGCGTTGCACTACCCAGGGCGCGGGCGATGCCCCCGCGTCCGCGGCCCTCTACTTGCCCGATGCACCCCCGTTGCGTAAAGGCCGGGCCGTGGGTGTGATGCGGGGCCCGGGGTCTGTGTCGGCTTGAGGGGGCGTTGCGCGTGGCCCGGCTGAAACCGCGGCAGCCACTCGGAAGGCCTATACCAGATCCCGTTACTCATGACCGAGCCGCCATGCTTGGCGGCCTCCTGGTCCATTGCGGCCGCCTGCTTCGCGCGTGAGACGCCGCTTGCGGGCGGAGGCCCGCTCCTGCGGACTCGCGGCTCCTCAGCATGAAGTGATAGTGTGTTGATATAGAATGCCATTCCTCATCCTGAGGAGCCCGCCGTAGCGCGAGCGAAGGTGGGCATCTCGAAGGATGGGCCATGAGTCTCTAGCTTTCGAGACCGTGTACTACTCGACCTTCTGCCAGACCTCGCTCTGGCAGATGAAAAGGATGCAGGCCTCGAGCTTGAGCGTGCCGTCCCCACGCAGGCTAAGGGTCGGCTCGTAGGTCCGGCCGTCGTCCGGGTTGTAGATCTTGCCGTCGCTCCACTCATTGGGGCCATCAGGGCGGAAGCCGGACATGATCTGCAGGCCGAGCAGCGGGCGGTCGCGCAGGGCGGGGTCGCTGTTGCGCTTGTCGCGCGTCGTCGAGGGCGTGCCGTCGGACTTCGGCCTCAGCCACACGATGGTGCCGCAGAGACTATCGCCGCAGGGCGCGATCTCGACCTGCGAGCGGTTGTCCTTGGTCAGCCAGACGCCCGCCATGGACTCGTTCGACGCGGTCGCCGGCGCGCTCTCGGCGCGGATCGGGTCCGGCAGGAGCGGGCTCAGGCAGGTCACGCCGAGCAGGGCGGCAGCAAGTCTTTTGACAAGCATGGCGGCCTCAGGTTAACAGCGCAGCGTCGGCATCGAAAGCCGCACGATGACGAGCGGCTGAAATCTATGATGGCTGCTCCCGCTTCCTCGTGCTGACCCTGTCGAAGCACGAGCAACGGCGCTCTGCGCACGAACACGCGTCTCACTCCTCATCCTTCGACAGGCTCAGGATGAGGAAAGAGGCCGTAGCTCGTACTGAGTTCATAACTCGACTCGATGCTCATCTGTCCCTCATGCTGAGCCTGTCGAAGCATGAGGAGCACCCGCTGGCAGCCTCAAACAGGTTGGCTACCGTTACTGCGCCGCCTGCTGCAGGCCCTTGCGCGCCGCCACGGCGTCGGCCACGACGCAGAGGATCTCGAACATCAGGGTCGCGCCGACCAGCGCCGTGTTGCCCGAGGGATCGAAGGGCGGCGCCACCTCGACCACGTCGCCGCCGACTAGGTTCAGGCCCTGCAGCCCGCGCAGCATGATCTGCGCCTCGATCGTGGTGATGCCGCCCACTTCCGGCGTGCCGGTGCCGGGCGCGTAGACCGGATCGAGCCCGTCTACGTCGAAGGAGATGTAGGTGGGGCCGTCGCCGACCACCCGCCGCGCCTCCTCGATCACCGCCTTGGGGCCCATCTCGTAGAACTCCTCCATGTAGATCACCCGCATGCCGGAGTCGTGGCTGAACTTCCAGATCTCGAGGTCGTTCAGGGCGCCCCTGATGCCGATCTGGATGGTCCGCTTGGGATCGAGCAGGCCCTCCTCGACGGCGCGGCGGAAGGGCGCGCCGTGGTGGAACTTGGAGCCCAGGTAGTCGTCGCCGGTGTCGCAGTGCGCGTCGAAGTGCACCATGCCGACCGGCCGCTCGCGGGCGATGCCGCGGAAGATCGGCAGCGTGACCGAGTGGTCGCCGCCGGCCGAGACCGGCACCACGCCGGCCTGGTGCAATCCCGTGTAGAACTTGGCAATCTCGTTCAGCGCGCCCTCCAGCTCGAAGGGCTTCTCGACCCAGGCGTCGCCCACGTCGGCGACGCGGCAGGCCTCGAAGGGCGACAGCCTGGTCGCCTGGTTGATCTTGCGCATCAGGCTCGACTGGTTGCGGATCTCGCGCGGGCCGTGGCGGGCGCCGGGCCGGTTGGTGACACCGCCGTCGAAGGGCACGCCGACCAGCGCGATGTCCAGCCCATTCAGCTCCTCGCGGTAGGGCGCGCGCATGAAGGTCGGCAGGCCGGTGTAGCGCGGCCGCACCATGGGATCGGCGAACTCGGGATAGTCGGTCATGACGGCCTCTCCTGCCCTGGCCGGGACCGGCGCCCCGGCGCGTCCTTGTTGCTTGGCGACATAGACATAGCACCAGGCCTGCGGCCCGGCAAATTCGCGTCCGCCCGCCGGCCGATCCCCCGGAAACAAGTGAAACAAATTTCGCCGCCTGGAGAAATCCGGCGGAAACAGGGTCGGCCTAGACGGGGGCCTCGCGCTTGGCGCCCCGGGAGCAAGGCAGCGCGCCATGGTGCCTAGGTGCTGCTTCCAAAGGGCTGTAGACTGAACGCCAAACGGCAACGCGAAGGCGCGGAAACGACGTTTCCAACCATCAAGTCCAAGGAGAGTTCAAACCATGCTGACCGATCGCCAAGGAAACGCCCTCTCGGGCGCCACGGCCGAAGCGGTGGCGCTGTTCGATCAGGCCGTCGAGACCTTCAATATCTACCGTGGCGATCCCATCGCCCTCGCCGACAGCGCCATCGAGGCTGCGCCCGATTTCGCCATGGCGCACATCCTGAAGGCGCATCTCTTCGCCGTGGCCACCGAGCCGGAAGCGACCGCGGGAGCCAAGGAGATTGTCGCGCAGGTCAAGTCCATGAAGCTCAACGAGCGCGAGAGTTCGCACCTCGTCGCCCTGGACCTGGTGCTCGGCGGACACTGGACGACGGCGGCCGTGGCGCTGGACCGGCACAACATGCGCTATCCGCGCGATCTCGTGGCGTTGCAGGTCGGTCACCTGATGGATTTCTTCCGCGCCAACGCGCGCGACCTGCGCGATCGCATCGCCCGCGCCCTGCCGCAGTGGTCGCCGATGACGCCCGGCTACTCGATCGTGCTCGGCCTCTACGCCTTCGGCCTGGAGGAGGGCGGCGACTACGCCCGCGCCGAGGAGATGGGACGCAAGGCGCTCGACCTGCAGCCGCTCGACTGCTGGGCGCATCATGCGGTGGCTCACGTCATGGAGATGCAGGGCCGGGCCCAGGACGGCATCGGCTGGATGATCGCGCGCGAGCCAACCTGGTCGGGCGACGACAACTTCTTCAAGGTGCACAACTGGTGGCATCTGGCGCTCTGTCACCTGGACCTGGGCCAGGTCGATCGGGTGCTCGCGCTCTACGACGGGCCGATCCGCGAGGGCCGCAGCGCCGTCGCGATCGATATGGTCGACGCCTCGGCTCTGCTGTGGCGCCTGCACCTCGCCGGCCAGGACGTGGGCGCGCGCTGGCAGGAGCTGTCCGAGGCCTGGGACCAGCATGCCGACGGCCGGCTCTATCCCTTCAACGACTGGCACGCCGTCATGGCCTACCTCGGCGCGGGTCGCGAGGCCGAGGTCGAGCGCATCCTCTCGGCCTATCGCGACAATGCGTCCGACAGCGTCGAAACCGCCCTCTGGGCGCGCGAGATCGGCCGGCCGCTGGTCGAGGGCTTCGCCGCCTTCTGGCGAGGCGACTACGAGACCGCGGTCGAGCGCCTGCATCCGGCGCGCTTCATCGCCAACCGCTTCGGCGGCAGCCACGCCCAGCGCGACATCATCGACTGGACGCTGACCGAGGCGGCGCTGCGCGGCGGCCTGAAGGACCTGGCCGAGGGCCTGGCCAACGAGCGCCTGGCGCTCAAGCCGCACAGCCCCGTCAACCGGTCCTTCCTGAGCCGCGCCCAAGTCGGCGAGAAAGGTAGCGGCGAGAAGGCGAAGCAGCAGGCCGCCTGAAGTCAGAGAGACACTGCCGCCGGGTCCAATGCCCGGCGGCGGACCCTTCGTCAAATCCTGGCGTTTCCTAAAGATAAGCCTTCGCCGTCGCTGCCATGGTACCGGCCGCCGCACCCTCGCGGTGGCCTGCCTGCCTGCACCCGGTAGCCCGGCGAGGCCGCCTGATCCGGCGATTTGTGGTACCCCACAGCACAGGGTCGGGTGGGAGAAAGGGCGATCCTGGAATCGCCCTTTCTCGTTTTTCTGAGTCCCACTCAACGCCACAACTTTGTCATACCTGGGCTTAGCCCATGGCTGTCCGGTTTGATGGCCCGGCGAGTGCCGCTTCGGCGTGGGTTCCTGTCTGCTGCGCGCTGTTCGAGCAGTCTTGAACACCGAAACGGCTCCACGCCGTCATGGTCGGCGAAGGCCGACCATCCACGTGTTTGTGTTCGGCGGGGTTGTTGAGCTGCGCTGCATCAGATCAGAGCGTCGTTGATGTCAGCGCAATCCGAGTTGGTACCCAGAATCAGCCGCAACAAAAGAAACTCGTGGATGGTCGGCCTTCGCCGACCATGGCGGTCGGTGTGAGCGAGCCTCAACCGGACAGCCGTTGTCCTGGACCCTCGGGTCAAGCCTGAGGGTGACAAAGGAGTCTTCGTCAGCCCGGCAGCGCCGCGCAGACCTGGCGCAGGCTGGTGGCGAAGAGCTAGACCATCTCGTCGAGCTCGGCGGCGCTGGCGTTGTAGGGCGGGGCCAGGATCACCTGGTCGCCGCACCGGCCGTCGACGTTGCCGCCGGCCGGATAGCAGATCAGGCCGTTCTCGAAGGCCCGGTCGCGGATGCGGCCGAAGACCGCCAGCGCCGGGTCGAAGGGCTCCTTGGTCTCGCGGTCGGCGACCAGCTCGATGCCGGTGAAGAAGCCGCGCCCGCGGATGTCTCCGACGTTCGGGTGCTGGCCCAGCGCCTCGTTCAGCCGGGCGAAGAGGCCTGGGCTTTCCGCCGCCACCCGCTCGACCAGCTTGTCGCGCTCGACGATGCGCTGCACGGCGACGCCGGCGGCGCAGCCGGCGGTGTGGCCGACGAAGGTGTGCCCCGTCAGAAGCCCGCCGTAGCGCTCGAACATCGGCCCGGCCAGGCGCTCGTGATAGACCGCGGCGCCGAGCGGGAAGTAGCCGCCGGCCAGGCCCTTGGCCACCGCCATGATGTCCGGCTCGACGCCGTCGGCCTCCAGCGCCCGCCAGGTACCGCAGCGCCCGGCGCCGCACATGACTTCGTCGGCGATCATCAAGACGCCGTAACGGTCGCAGATCTCGCGGATCAGCTTCGCATAGCCGGGCGGCGCCGGCACCGCGCCGCCGGCCGCGCCCACCACCGGCTCGAAGACGAAGGCGCAGACTCGCTCCGGCCCCAGGCGCAGGATCTCGCGCTCCAGCTCCTGGGCGCAGAACACCGCGACCTGGTCTGGCGCCACACCCGGCGGCGGGCGATAGGCATTGACCGCCGAGAGGTGGCTCACCTCCAGCAGGGAGCCCTCGAAGGGCGCGCGGCGCTCGGCGAAGCCGGAGAGCGACAGCGCTCCCAGGGTGTTGCCGTGCCACGAGCGCTGCCGGGCGATGAAGCGCCGCCGCGTCTCCTGGCCGATCGCGCTCTGGTACTGCAGCGCGATCTTCAGGCAGGACTCGACCGCCTCCGAGCCGCCGCTGACGATCACCATGCGCTTCAGACCGCCGCCGCAGCGCGCTGCGATGATGGCCTGCAGCTCCTCCAATGGGTCGCTGGTGAAGCTGTAGCGATAGCCGTGCGCCACCCTGTCGAGCTGCGCCTTGATCGCCTCGTTGACCTCCTCGTTGCCGTGGCCGATGCAGAACACGGCCGGCCCGCCCGAGCCGTCCAGGTAGCGCTTGCCGTCGGCGTCGGTGACGTAGCTGCCCTTGCCCCAGGAGATCTTGGGCAGTCCTGAAGCGCGGAACAGTTGAGCGGCAGCGGGTTGCGTCATGGCGTCGGGTTCCTTCGTGGGGCGCTAGCTATGGCACGTTTGCCGGCGCGGGCGCAATTGCCGTCGGGCTGATATTGATATCGATCAATGCGATGGCTGCATTGTGGCGCCTAGGCTTTATTTATTACGCCCTTTGCGCGGAGAGCCTCGGTGACCACGGCGGTCCAGACCATCAGGCTGGAGCACTTCAACATCTCGAGCGTGCTCTATTGCCTGCGTTACCTGCTGGAGGAGGTGGAGAAGGGGCGCTGGCAGCCCGACTTCGTGCTGTTCTCCGCGATCCTCGATTACATGGAGTGCTTTCCCGCGCTCCTGCACCATCCCAAGGAGGAGGACTACCTCTTTGCCGCGATGCAGCGGCGCCGGCCGGACGTCGCCGGCACGCTCGCCAAGGTGCATGAGGAGCACCTCGAAGGCGCACGCAGACTGGATGAGCTCCACGCGCTGCTGGAGCTCTACCAGGCGGACCGCAAGGCCTTCGCCCGCTTCAAGCGGGCGGCCGAGGACTACATCGCCTTCGAGCGCCGCCACATGGCGCGCGAGGAGCGCGAACTGCTGCCGCTCGCCCTCCGAGTGCTGGAGGAGGAGGATTGGCACGCGATCGACGCCGCCTTCGCGCGCAACGATGACCCGCTATTCGGCGCGCGGCGGCGCAAGGAGTTCGAGGGCCTGTTGCACCGCATCCTCGAGCTCGCGCCCACGCCGCTCGGTTTCCACGAACGGCAGCCCACCGCGCAGTGAGCAACCTGAGCCGCGTCAAGGCGGCGAGCTACATAACGGCCATCATAGCAGGCTAGAGCATGCCGGACTCAAAAGCGCCACCAGAGCTCGAATCA
The DNA here is from genome assembly GCA_050330055.1 of Kiloniellales bacterium. Classification (GTDB taxonomy): domain Bacteria; phylum Pseudomonadota; class Alphaproteobacteria; order Kiloniellales; family JAKSDN01; genus JBHJOF01. The sequence goes on along the minus strand of JBHJOF010000246.1, from coordinate 2,735 downwards.
CCTGCGCTCGACAGCGGAGGTCTTGACGAGCCTCTCGACCTGATTCTGTCCGAGCACATGCGGCAGAACACCGTCTGCGGCTGGCTCAGCACTTGCGCCGACAGCGAGGACATGGCCGCCATCTTGCCCTATGCCGAGCGGCTGCTGGCCTTTCTGACCGAGGACCTGCCGCGCCACTGCGAGGACGAGGAACGGGATCTCTTCCCGCTGCTGCGCCAGCGCTGTGCACGGGAGGATGGCGTCGAGCGCATCGTCGATCAGCTCTCCGCCGAACACGCGCTGGATCGGGACGTGGTCGATTTTCTGGTCGACGATCTGCAGCGGCTCGTCGCGCACGGACGTCTGCCGAACCCGATCCGCTTTTTCATCAATCTCAAGGCCTTTGCTGTCACCCAGATGCGCCATTTGGCATGGGAGAACCGCACGGTCTTGCCGCTCGCGCGCCGGCGGCTAACCGATGCGGACTTGGCCGATCTCGGCCGCCGCATGGCGGCGCGCCGCGGAATCGAACTGCCGGCTTGATGCCAGCGGGGCGAGCCGGTTGCTATAGCTCCGCTGCGACCTTGAGGCCCTCGAGCACGGCTTCCTCGGCCGTGCGCGGGGCGCGGCAGTCGCCGATCGTGTGGACCGCGCCGCCGTAGCCGTCCAGCTCGTTGGCCAGGTCCGAAACCTGCTCGTGTCCCATCGACAGCACCAGGGTGTCGATGCCCTCGCAGAGCACCGGCTCGCCGCTGGTGGTGTGCTGGAAGTAGACCGTGTCGCTGTCGGCGCCCGCCAGGCGAACGTAGGGGACGATCTCGACGCCCAGCTTGTGCAGCTTGCCGATCCAGCTGTCGCGCACGTACTGCTGGATGGTCTGGCCCGGCATATAGCCGTTGACGCAGAGCCGCACGGCGCAGCCATCGCGCGCCAGCTTCTCGGCGATGCCAAGCCCGATCCAATCGCAGCGCCAGTCGGCCACGACGACGGACTGGCCAACGTTGGCCTCGTCGCGCAGCACCTGCCAGGCGTCGACGATGTGCGCCTCCTCGCTGCCCTCGATCGCCGGGCGGCGCGGCCGGGCGCCGGTCGCGACGATCACGGCGTCGGGCGCCTCGCGCTCGACCAGGGCGCGGTCGACCGCCGTCTTGGTGACGACCTGGACGCCGGCGACCTCGATCTCGCGGGTCAGGTTGGTGACGATGCCGCCGAACTCGGCCCGGCCGGGCAGCAGCTGTGCCAGCAGCGCCTGGCCGCCGAGCCGCGGGCCGGCTTCGTAGAGCGTTACGGCGTGGCCGCGCTCGGCCGCCACGGCGGCCGCCTTCATGCCGGCCGGGCCGCCGCCGGCGACCAGCACCTTCTTGCGTTGTGCCGCGGGTTTCCGCGTGCCGTAGCGCCGCTCGCGCCCGGTCTCCGGGTGCTGGATGCAGGAGATCGGATAGCCGGTCAGCATGTGGCCGATGCAGGCCTGGTTGCAGCCGATGCAGGCGCGGATGTCGTCGAGCCGCCCGGCCTCCGCCTTGCCGGCCATCAGCGGGTCGCAGATCATCGCCCGCGTCATGCCGCAGAGGTCGGCCTGGCCGCTCGCCAGAACCTGCTCGGCGATCTGCGGCTGGTTGATGCGCCCGGCGACGAAGACCGGGCAGGAGAGTCTCGACCTCACGGTGGCGGCATAGGGTGCGACATAGGCGTTCTCGATGAACATCGGCGGCACGATATGCACCGAGCCCTCCAGGGTCGCCGAGGAGCCGGCGATCACGTTGACGTAGTCGAGCGAGCCGTCGAGCGCGGCGCAGGCCGCCACCACCTCTTCCAGCGTGAGACCCTCGTGGCTCACCTCGTCGCCGGAGATGCGCATGCCAACCACGAGTTTGTCGCCGGCCTGCTCGCGGATGCTGGCGATGATCTCGCGCAGGAAGCGCAGGCGCCCCTCGGCGTCGCCACCATATTGGTCGTCGCGCCGGTTGACCCGCGGATTGAGAAACTGCGCCGGCAGGTAGCCGTGGCTGGCGACAATCTCTACGCCGTCGAGCCCGGCTTCGGCCATGCGCCGTGCCGCTGCGCCGTAGCCGGCGACGATCTCGCCGATCATGGCCCGCGACAGCGGGCTCGGCATGACGTGGAAGCGCTCGTTCGGGCTGGCCGAAGGCGCGTAGGAAACCGGCGTGCTGCCGTCGACGGACTCGACGATCTCGCGCCCCGGATGGAACAGCTGGCCGAAGACCTTGCAACCGTGGCCGTGGCAGGCTTCGGCGATGCGCCGGTAGCCGGGGATGCAGTCGTCGCTGACGGCCGAGATGGTGTGGGTGGTGAAGATCGCCGTCTCGTGTACGGCCGCCACCTCGACGATGATGAGTCCGGACCCGCCTGCCGCCCGCGCCTCGTGATAGGCCACCAGGTCCTCGTTCGGCAGCCCGCCGCTCACCAGCGTGGTCATGTGCCCGGTCGAGAAGATGCGGTTCTTCAAGGTGACGCCGCGCAGGCTGAGCGGCGAGAAGAGGTGCGGAAACTGGGCATGCGCCATGGTCGTGTTGGTCCTGGCCGGCGGTCGAGGTCGGCCAGTCTACCTAGTCATTGCCGCGACGGCCATGACGCGGTCGCCAGGTAGAAAATGCGCGCTGATCATCTCCGACTTTTTTCTCTTCGGCGCTTCGCGCCAGCCCCCCTCCGGCGCTCCGCGCCGCCTCCCCCTCTAAGGGGGAGGCAAACTAAGGTGCCGCCGCCGCTCAACTTTTCCCTCCCCCCTTGAGTTTTCC
>JBHJOF010000245.1:0-3268 GCA_050330055.1 Kiloniellales bacterium | reverse complement strand
TGGAAAAGCAAGTCTCCGCCACTCCGTAACCACTGCTTTGCCCACTGCAACAAGGCCCTATAGCAGATCGCCAGTGATTAAACCGGACAGCAGTGGCCTTCGCCGACCATGACGGTGGGTGTGAACGAGCCTTAACCGGACAGCCGTGGGCTTGACCCGGCAATCCATGGTGCCGCTGCACGATGGATGCCCGGATCAAGATCCTATGCGGGGGCGGCGGGCGAGGTGATACCGTTTTGGTTTTCCCAACCCGACAGCCCCATAGGAGAGACTGATGGATATCCGCACGATGGCACTCTCGCCCGCCATGACCGATTGTGATGCCGCCCGCGTCTTTGTGGCAATCGAATTGAGCAAGAAGTGCTGGCTGGCGGCGGTTGTAACGCCGCTGGCCGAGAAGATCAGCCTGCACCAGCTGCCGGCCGGTGACGGCGTGGCGCTGCTGGGGTTTCTGGAACGCCTTGCCGGCCGGGTTGAGCGGGCGCAGGGGCGGCCGGTCGAGGTGGTGTCGTGCTACGAGGCGGGCTACGACGGCTTCTGGCTGCACCGCCTTCTGACGGCGCATGGGGTGGTCAATCACGTGTTCGATCCGGCGAGCCTGCAGGTGAACCGGCGGGCGCGGCGGGCCAAGACCGATCGGATCGACGTTCAGGGCCTGGTGCGGGCGCTGATGGCGCATCTGCGCGGCGAGCCCAAGGTGGTGAGCCTGGTGCGGGTGCCGAGCCCGGCGGAGGAGGACGCCCGCCGGCTGCATCGCGAGCGCGACCGTCTGATCGGTGAGCGCATCCAGCACGTCAACCGCATCAAGGGACTTCTGGCGACCCAGGGGGTCTACGACTACGAGCCGCTCAGGGGCAGCCGGCGCCAGCGGCTCGAAGGGCTGCGCAGCGGCGACGGGCGCGCGCTGGGGCGGCGGCTTATGGCGGAGCTGGGACGCGAGCTCGATCGCCTCGAGCTGCTGCTGGCGATGCTGGCCGCGATCGAGGCCGAGCGCGACGCGATCGCCCGGCAGGGCGCCGGCAATCATCCGCACGCCGCGAAGATCGAACGGCTGACCAGGCTCAAGGCGATCGGCCCGGAGTTCGCCACCGTCCTGGTCGGCGAGGTGTTCCACCGCGACTTCGCCAACCGGCGCCAGCTCGGCAGCTATCTCGGGCTCACCGCCAGCCCCTTCGACAGCGGGCGCATGCGGCGCGAGCAGGGCATCTCCAAGGCGGGCAACGCCAAGGCGCGGAGCACCGCGGTCGAGCTCGCCTGGCTCTGGCTGCGCTACCAGCCCGACAGTGCCCTGAGCCGCTGGTTCCAGCAGCGCGTCGGTAGCCTGAAGGGCCGCATCCGGCGCATCGCCATCGTGGCGCTCGCCCGCAAGCTCATCATTGCCTTGTGGCGCTATCTCGAAACCGGCCTGGTCCCCGACGGCGCCAGCTTCAAAGCCTGAGCCCAAAGGACAGCTCGCCGGTGAGCCGATCCAAGGAGGATGCGTGACCGTGCCCGGACATGGCTGCAACAGGCCTCGGTCAAGATGGGTCCCATCCCCCTTGGAGCCCTCCCGTCCCGGCACTGTCGTGCATGCGGGACCTTGGTGCGGGACCTCGTTCCCGACCGGATATAAGTTGATGCGGCCTTTGTCGCCGCTTGCGAAATGGGCGCCATCCTTGGATCGAATCACCTTGACACCCGGACCCTCATATAAGTCCGGGCATGACAGTACAAGACTATAATAGCCGCTTCAGCTCATAGAGCAGCTCCAGCGCCGCCTTGGGCGTGAGCTCGTCGGGGTTGATCTCCGACAGGCGGGCCTCGATGGCAGAGGGCTCGGGCGGTGCCGAAGCGGCGGCGCGCGGCTGCGGGCGGGCGGCGAAGAGGGGGAGGTCGTCGGCCAGGCGCGTCAAGGCGCCGGCCTGCTCGCCCTTCTCCAGGGTGGTCAGCACCGCCTCGGCGCGCTCGATCACCGCCGGCGGCAGGCCGGCCAGCTTGGCGACGTGGATGCCGTAGGAGCGGTCGGCGGCGCCCGGCGCCACCTCGTGCAGGAAGACGATCTCGCCCTGCCATTCCTTGACCCGCATGGAGTGACAGGCGAGCGCGTCGAGCTTGGCGGCCAGCGTCGTCAGTTCGTGATAGTGCGTGGCGAAGAGCGCGCGGCAACGGTTGATGCCATGCAGGTGCTCGACCGCCGCCCAGGCGATCGACAGGCCGTCGAAGGTCGCTGTGCCGCGGCCGATCTCGTCCAGGATGACCAGCGAGCGCTCGCTTGCCTGGTTGAGGATGACCGCGGCCTCGACCATCTCGACCATGAAGGTGGAGCGGCCGCGCGCCAGGTCGTCGGCGGCGCCGACGCGGCTGAACAGGCGGTCGACCACGCCGATCTCGGCCTCCGCCGCCGGCACGTAGGCGCCGCACTGCGCCAGAACGGCAATGAGCGCGTTCTGGCGCAGGAAGGTGCTCTTGCCCGCCATGTTGGGCCCGGTCACCAGCCAGAGCCGTTGGTCCGGCGCCAGGTCGCAGTCGTTGGCGACGAAGCGGCCCTCCTGGCTCTCGGCCAGCGCCGCCTCGACCACGGGATGGCGACCGCCCTTGATGCGGAAGGCGGTGCTGTCGTCCACCGCGGGCCGGCACCAGCGGCCCTCGACGGCGATCTCGGCCAGGGCCGCGGCCACGTCGAGCGCGGCCAGCGCCCGGGCGGCGCGGGCGATCTCCTCGGCCCGGCCCAGCACCTCGGCCGCCAGGTCGTCGAAGAGCTGCAGTTCGACCGCGAGCGCCTTGTCGGCGGCGCTGGCGATCTTCGACTCCAGCTCGCCCAGCTCGACGGTGGTGAAGCGCATGGCGTTCGCCATGGTCTGGCGATGGATGAAAGCGCCCTCGGCGCCGCTTGGCAGCTTCGGCGCGTGGTTCGCCCCCACCTCGACGAAGTAGCCGAGCACATTGTTGTGCTTGATCTTGAGCGAGGCGACGCCGCACTCCTGCGCGTAGCGCGCCTGCAGGCCGGCGATCAGGCGCCGGCTCTGGTCGCGCAGGGCGCGCAACTCGTCGAGCTCCTGGTGATAGCCGCGCGCGATGAAGCCGCCGTCGCGCGCGATCAGCGGCAGTTCCTCGGCCAGCGCGCGCGTAAGGCGCTCGACCAGGGTCTCGTGGAAGCCGAGGTGGCGCGCGGCGGTGGCGATGCCCTCGGGTGGCGGCGCGAAGGACTCGGTGTTCAGCAGCCTGCGCAGGCCGGCGGCCTGCGCCAGGCCGTCGCGCACGGCGGCGAGATCGCGCGGGCCGCCGCGAC
>JBHJOF010000244.1:0-13101 GCA_050330055.1 Kiloniellales bacterium | reverse complement strand
AAGATGTGCTCGAAGTAGGCAGAGTTGTAGGTGCCGGGTGAGAGCAGCACGACCTGCGGCTCTGGCACCTCGGCCGGGGCGATTTCGATCAGCGCGTTGTGCAGCTTCTGGCCGTAGTTGGAGACCGGGCGGATGCCGATGTTGGCCATCAGGTCGGGGAAGGCGCGCTGCATCAGGTGGCGGTTCTCGACCACGTAGGAGACGCCCGAGGGCGTGCGCCCGTTGTCCTCGAGTACCAGCATGCGGCCGGTCTCGTCGCGCACCAGATCGGTGCCGTTGATGTGCACGTAGGTGCCGCAGGGCACGTCCAGACCCGACATCTCGGGACGGTAGTTGCTGTTGCCCAGCACCAGCCCGCGCGGCACCACGCCGTCGCTCAGGATCTTCTGCCCGTTATAGATATCCTTGAGGAAAAGGTTGATCGCGCTCACCCGCTGCACCACGCCGGACTCGATGTTCTGCCAGTCCCGGGCCGAGATGACGCGGGGGATCACGTCGAAGGGCAGGATGCGGTCGATCGCGTCCTTCTGGGTATAGACGGTGAAAGTGATGCCGAAGCTGTAGAGTTCGAGCTCGGCGTCGCCGGAGCGGGCCCGCAACTCCGCCAGGTCGAGCCGTTCGAGCCGATCGCGGATCGGTCGGGTATAGTCGGCGTCCTTGCCGGGGGCTCCCAGCATTTCGCAGAAATACGCCCCCGGATCGTAGTCAGCTAGCAGCTTCTTGGTCGTCGCGCTCGCCGTAAGACTCAAGGATTCTCCCTGCCCGGTGTCGCCTGCCCACTCCCGGCCCCGTCCCACAAGGGCGGCGGCTCTCTTAGCCTGCGCAGAGTATGACAAGTCGGGCAGGGGTAAGGCCAGCCCCAATCGCCTGGCCGTGCCATAAGCCCTGCCCGAACGAGAGGGCAGGCTAGGCGGCGACCCGAAGCTGGCCGGCGCCGGCATGGCTGTGACGGACGCCGACGGTGGCTGCCAGGTAGTCGTGCAGGGTGCGGCGCCGGTCATTGAACAGGGCGACTATCAGTATGAGCCACGTGGTCAGGGTGACCGTGACGTAGAACAGAGCGGTCTGCAACGCGGCGCGGGCGAAGTCGGGCCGCTCGCCGGTCCAGCAGCGCAGCTCGACGTCGAACGCACGCATGCCGGGCGTGGCGCCACGGCTGCCGATGAACCAGGTGTGATAGGCGAGCGGCAGCAGGATCAGCACCACGACCTGCAACGGCAGCAGCAGGCCGAACGACAGCACGGTGAGCAGGCCGAGCAGCGTCCAGACGGCGAAGCCTGCGAGCGCGATCAGCACGACGTCGAGCAAGTAGGCGGCCGGACGGCGCCACAGGACGCCGTCGTAGAGCTCCGGGTCGTCGAGCGGGTCGGGCGGGAAGCCCTCCCAGGGCGCATCTTCGGACGGGTGCGGCAGATGGGTCATGGAGTCGGCCTCGCTTCCCTGCGCGATTGGCCAGGTCTCAACAGGCCAGGTCCTTGGCAGATAGGGGCGGCCCCCCGGCTTGGCAAGCCGCGCAGTCCAGGACGGCGGCGTCAGTTGGCCGGCATCTCGATCTGTACGTCTACCGTGCCGTCGCTGGCCGGCATGCTCGATTGCGCGCCCCGTGGCGCCGAGGACAGGTCGCTGGCGGTCTGGCCATCTCCCGCTTCGCCGCCAGCCTTGTTGGCCTCGCGCAGCAGGATGATGGAAATGCGCCGGTTGCGCGGCGAGGTCGGGTCGTCGGGGAACAGCGGCTCCTCGGCGGCCCGGCCGGCCACGGAATCGATCCGCGCGGCCGGCAGGCCGGCCTGCTCCAAGGCGCGCCGGCTGGCGTTGGCGCGGTCGGTCGAGAGCTCCCAGTTGCTGTAGCCGTTCTGACTGGCAAAGGGTGTGGCGTCGGTGTGGCCCTTGATGGCGATTCGGTTCGGCATCTGGTCGATGGCCGAGACGACAAGCCCGAGAAGCTTGCGCGTATGGTCGTGCATCTCCGCGCTGCCGCGCGGGAACATGGAGAGCCTGTCGCGATCGACGAGCTGGATGCGCAGGCCTTCCGGCGTGTGGTCGATCAGCAGGTTCTCGGCCAGCTGTTTCAGCTCGGGCACCGACTCGATCGCCTGCCGCAGAACCTCCTCCGCTTCCTTGAACTGCTCTTCCTCGCGCCGCGCCATCACCTGGTCGGCTGCCTGCTCGTCGAGCAGCTTTTCGGCGTCGGAGGCCGATTGCGTAGGCGCCTCCTCGATCTCCGTGTCCGGCCCGCCGCCGGGCCGGCGGTAGTCGCCCAGCTCGTCCGGGGTATCGGTGCTGGGCAGCGAGATGGTGAGGTTGACGGCCGAGCGGTTGGACTGCATCGCGCCTTCACTGCTGATCGACTGGCCGCCGAGCACGCCGCCGCCGCCGCTGTTCGAGCGCGAGACGCTGGTCGGGGTGAAGTAGTCGGCGATGCCGGCCTTCTGCTCGTCCGTCGTGGCGTTGAGCAGCCACAGCAACAGGAAGAAGGCCATCATGGCGGTCACGAAGTCGGCATAGGCGACCTTCCAGGCGCCGCCGTGGTGGGCGTGGTGGCCTCCCTTCTTGACCCGCTTGATGATGATGGGTGCGGCATTGTCGCCGGAGCCGGCCATCGGTCAGACTCCTTCGGCTCAGCCTGGCGGCGGCAGGGTGGAGGTGGCCTCCTCGAGTTCGAAGAAGGTCGGGCGCTCGTTCGACAAGAGGGCCTTGCGGGCGAATTCGATCGACACCGCGGGCGCACAGTCGTGCATATGCGCCAGCAGCGCCGCCTTGATGCACTGCAGGTACTTGATCTCGGCGTCATAGGCCGCCCGCGCCTTGGTGGCGATCGGCGACACGAAGCCGTAGGAGAGCCAGACGCCGAGGAAGGTGCCGACCAGCGCGCCGCCGATCAGCTTGCCGAGGATCTCCGGCGGCTCGGTGATCGAGCCCATGGTCTTGATGACGCCGAGCACCGCGGCCACGATGCCCAGGGCGGGTAGGCCGTCGGCCATGGTCTGCAGGGCGTTGGCCACCTGCATCTGCTCGTGGTGGCGGGTCTCGATCTCCTCGTCCATCAGCGCCTCGAGCTCGTGCGGGCTCTCGACGCCGAGGGTCACGATGCGCAGGTAGTCGCAGACAAAGGTGACCGCCAGCTCCTCCTTGATGAAGCCGGGGAACTGCTGGAACAGCGAGCTTTCCATGGGGTTCTCGATGTGCTGTTCGAGCACCAGCGGGCCCTTGGTCTTGGCCAGCTTGAGCACCTGGTAGAGCACGCTCAGCAGCTCGAGGTAGGACTTCTTGCTGTAGCGCGAGCCGCTCAGCGCCTTCTTCAGGGCGCCGACCGAGCCCTTCAGCACCGTGCCGGGGTTGCCAATGACGAAGGCGCCGATCGCCGTGCCGACGATGATCACGACCTCGAAGGGCTGCCACAGGACTTGGATCTTGCCGCCAAGCGCCATGTAGCCGCCCAAGGTGCAGACCACCACGACGACGATCCCGATTATCAAGCTCATGAAGGATTTACCCCGGCGGCGCGGCCTCGAACCACAGCCGGAAAAGGTCGTCTACTTGCGTTAAAAATCGGTTAGGCACAGGGGGATAGCCCCGCCGACGCACTGTTCGCGCGGAGCCTTTGACGCTTCGTTGACGGCAAAACGAGGCTGACCAGGGTGCCTTTCCGCTCGCGGACCGATTCGAGGCCAGGCCGCTTACCGGGAGACCGTCAACTGATCGTAGGATCGACCGCAGCGGGCGTCGGCGCACAATTGTTTGTGTTTCAACGCTATCCTGAGGTTCAGGCCGGCCATCGCCCCCACCTCGAGCGTTATGATTTTCCCGTAATGGTAATGCATATCTGAACTGTAAATCGTAGGGGGGACTGCCCGCGCTCGGCGGATGGCCTTTCAGGCTGGCCTCAGCCGAGCGCCCGGCGCAGGTCGGCCAGCAGGTCGTCGGCCTCCTCGACCCCGACCGAGAGCCGCACCAGCCCGTCGTCGATGCCGAGCGCGGCGCGCTTGTCGGCCGGGATCGAGGCATGGGTCATGATCGCCGGGTGCTCGATCAGGCTCTCCACCCCGCCCAGGCTCTCGGCCAGGGCGAAGATCTCGACCCGCTCCAGGAAGCGCCGGGCCGGGGCCAGGCCGCCCTTGAGCACCGCCGTCACCATGCCGCCCGGCCCCCGCATCTGGCGCCGCCCCAGGGCCTGCTGCGGGTGGCTGGCCAGGCCGGGGTAGTAGACCCGCTCGATCTTGGGGTGGGCCTCGAGGAACTCGGCCACCGCCTGGGCATTGGCGCAGTGCCGCTCCATCCTGAGCGCCAGGGTCTTGAGGCCGCGCAGCGCCAGGAAGGAATCGAACGGTCCCTGCACCGCGCCCACCGCGTTCTGCAGGTAGGCGAGGCGGTCGGTCAGCTCGCCCTCGCGCGCCGCCACCAGCACGCCGCCCACCATGTCGGAATGGCCGTTCAGGTACTTGGTGGCCGAATGCATGACGAAGTCGAAGCCGAGCTCGATCGGCCGCTGCACCCAGGGCGAGGCGAAGGTGTTGTCGCAGCAGGCGACCAGGCCATGGCGCTTGGCGATCGCTGCGATCGCCTCCAGGTCGACCAGCTTCAGGAGCGGATTGGTCGGCGTCTCGACCCACACAAGCTTGGTGTTGGGCCGGATCGCCGCCTCCAGCGCCATTGGATCGGCCAGATCGACGAAGCTGAACTCGAGCCCGGCCGAGCGACGCCGCACGTTCTCGAACAGGCGGTAGGTGCCGCCGTACATGTCGTCGATGCAGATCACGTGGCTGCCGCTGTCGAACAGCTCGAGGAAGGTCGCCGTCGCGGCCAGGCCGGAGGCGAAGGCGAAGCCGGCGACGCCGCTCTCCAGGTCGGCGATGCAGCGCTCGTAGGCCATGCGCGTCGGGTTCTGGCTGCGGCTGTATTCGTAGCCCTTGTGGACCCCCGGGCTCTCCTGGACGTAGGTCGAGGTGGCGTAGATCGGCTGCATGATGGCGCCGGTCGAGGGATCGGGCGCCTGCCCGGCGTGGATCGCGCGGGTGCCGAAGCCGGGCCGGTTGCGGCCTTGCGATGAACGCTTGCTTCCGTCAGCCATGATGTGTCGCCTTAATAAGCCTTCAGATTCGTGCAAGGGGCCGAGGCCCTCATGTTTCGACTGCGCGGCGCGAAGCTATGCGCAGCGCTGCAGGCTCAAGATGAGGTCCTCATACTGAGCCTGTCGAAGTATGAGGACCGACGCGCTACTTCATCCGCCGGCGCAGGTGGTTCAGCAGGTCGATGCGGGTGATCAGGCCGAGGAAGGTCTCGCCCTCGGTGACGATCGCCACGTGGCCGCGGTCGAGGATCGGCACCAGCGCGGTCAAGGGGGCCCTGGCTTCGATGGTCTCCAGCTTCGCCGTCATGGCCGAGCGCACCGGATCCTTGAAGTTGCTCTCGTCCTTGAAGACCGCCAGCAGGATATCGTTCTCGTCGACGATGCCGACGACGGCGCCGCCTTCGTCCAGCACCGGGATCTGCGAGATGTCGTAGAGCTTCATGCGGCCATAGGCGGTCAGCAGGCTGTCGTCGGGGCCGATGGTGACGGTCGCGTGCTCCTGGTGCCGGCGCGATATCAGGTCGCGCAGGTCGCCGTGGCTCTCGCGCTCGATGAAGCCCTGGTCGATCATCCAGTAGTCGTTGAACATCTTCGAGAGGTACTTGTTGCCGCTGTCGCAGACCAGGGTGACCACCCGCTTGGGCGTCGTCTGCTCGCGGCAAAAGCGCAGCGCCGCGGCGAGCAGGGTGCCGGACGAAGAGCCGGCCAGGATGCCCTCCTCGCGCAGCAGGTCGCGCGCCGTGTTCATGGCCTCGGCGTCGTCGATCACATAGGCCTTGCGGACGCCTTCCAGGTTGTTGGCGTTGGGCGGCATGAAATCCTCGCCGATGCCCTCGACCAGCCAGGAGCCGACCTCGTTGGCGAGCTTGCCGGTCTTTACGTACGCGGCCAGCACCGAGCCCCTGGGATCGGCCAGCACCATCTCGACCTCCGGTGCCACCTTGCGGAAGTAGCGGCCGAGGCCGTTGATCGTGCCGCCCGAGCCGACGCCGCAGACCACGGCGTCCAGGTCGTGTTCCATCTGGGCCCAGATCTCCGGGCCGGTGGTGGTCTCGTGCGCCAGCGGGTTGGCCGGGTTGGAGAACTGGTCGACCCAGAAGGAGTTGGGGATCTCCTTGGCCAGGCGCTCGGCCATGTCCTGGTAGTAGTCCGGGTGGCCCTTGCCGACGTCGGAACGGGTCATGTGCACCTCGGCGCCGAGCGCGCGCAGGTGGAAGATCTTCTCCTGCGCCATCTTGTCCGGCACCACCAGGATCAGGCGATAGCCCTTCTGCGACGCGACCAGCGCCAGGCCGAGCCCGGTGTTGCCGGCGGTCGCCTCGATGATGCTGCCGCCGGGCTTGATCTTGCCGTCGCGCTCGGCCGCCTCGATCATCGACTTGCCGATGCGGTCCTTGATCGATCCGCCCGGGTTCTGGCTCTCCAGCTTGAGGAACAGGCGGCAGGGCCCGCGGTCGAGCTTCGTCACCTCGACCATCGGCGTGTTGCCGATCGAGTCCAGCACGTTGCGGAACACTGGGGCGGTGGCGGGCATGGCGTCCTTCCGGGCGGCGGCGCCCCTAGTGCTAAACCGCCGCGCGAGCCGCCGCAAGGGGCCCGGGGAGACGGTGCCCGGCAAGCCACCCTCGCAGCCGGTCACGTAGGTTTCGAGGCGGCTCAGGGAAGCGTTCGTTGCAGGTAGCGCACCGACTTGCCGCGATCGGCCAGTTGCGCCCGGCCCACCACGCTGAAGCCGAGGGCGGCGTGAAAGGCGTCTGATCCGGGGTTGGGCGGCTCGAGGTTGACCTCGCAGACGACGGCTTCCTGGCCGGCTGCCAGGGCCGCCTGGAAGAGGTCGTGGTAGAGCGTGCGGGCGAGGCCGCGGCCGCGCGCGCTTGCCGCGACCGCGATGCGGTCGACGTAGACGAAGCGCCCGAGCCGTTCCTTGAACCAGAGGAAGTTCGGGCTGTCGTAGGCGGCGTCCTGGTCGAAGGCGAGCAGGAAGGCCGCGCCGTCACCTGGCCTTGAGCCGATCGCCCTGGCGTAGAACGCCCGGTCGATCAATGTCTGCAGCGCGTCGCGAGTCAGCGGAGAGAGCTCAGTCTCGTGCAGCCTGTTCAGCGCCAGCACCCAGTCGATGTCACCGGACGCGATCGGGCGGGGAAATTCGGTCATGGAGCATTGCCTAAACTTGTTTTCACTGTGTTTGCATTGCTCCGCCAGTCTCCCACGCGCTGGCGTGCGCGGAGCCGTCGTTCACCCTCACCCTCCCATCGCTGACGCGATGGGCCCCTCCCTCTCCCCTCGAGGGAGAGGGGATGATAGCGCGCCGGTTTGTTGCCCTCTCCCTTGGAGGGGAGAGGGAGGGGCCCAAGCGGCCGAAGGGCGCTTGGGAGGGTGAGGGTGACAAGAGAGTCGCAGCGCGTCCGCGCACGGGAGAGTGAGCCGGCACTCGATCACAAATTCTCCGAACGCAATCTAAACCATCGCGTCGTCCGAGCGGGCCGAGAGCACGCGGGTCGGGAAGCCGCCCTTCTGCAGGTTGGCGACGATTTCGCTCACGTGCTCGCGGTTGCGGGTCTCGATGATCGCGTCGACGTCTGCCTGCTTGGCCGGCACGTCGTAGAACAGGCGCTGGTGATAGACCTCGATGATGTTGCCGCCCATCTCGCCGATGAGGCGCGCCACCCGGGCCAGCACGCCGGGCTGGTCGATGATGGCGATGCGCAGGCGCACCAGCCGCCCGTCGCGCACCAGGCCGCGGGTCAGCACCCAGGACAAGAGGCGCACGTCGATGTTGCCGCCGCAGATCACCGCCGCCACCTTGCGGCCGGCGAAGCGTTCCGGCTGGGTCAGGATACCGGCGACGCCGGCCGCACCCGCACCCTCGGCCACGACCTTCTGCTGTTCGACCAGCAAGTGCACCGCGCTCTCGATCGCCGGCTCGTCGACCAGGATGATGTCCTCGACCAGGCGCTCGATGATCGGCTTGGTCAGTCCGCCCGGGTTCTTGACCGCGATGCCGTCGGCCAGCGTAGTGCCGCCGGCGGTCGGCGCCAGCTCGTTGATCGCCTGATACATCGAGGGGAAGAGCGCCGCCTCGACGCCGATCATGGTGATCTCGGGCTTGATCGCCTTGGCCGCCGTGGCGATACCCGACATGATACCGCCGCCGCCGATCGGCACCACGATCATCTCCAGGTCCGGCCGGTCCTCGAGCAGCTCCAGGCCGATCGTGCCCTGGCCAGCAACGATTCTCTCGTCGTCATAGGGATGCACGAAGGTGAGCTGCTCCTGCCGCGCGATCTCGCGCGCCGCCACCGCCGAGGCGTCCAGCGTGTCGCCGGTCAAGACAACCCGCGCGCCGAAGCCGCGGGTGCGCTCGACCTTGCTGAAGGGGGCGAACTCCGGCATCACGATGGTCGCCGGGATGCCGAGCTTTTGCGCGTGGTAGGCAACGCCCTGGGCGTGGTTGCCGGCCGACATGGCGATGACGCCGCGCTTGGCCTCGTCCGGGCTCAGGCTCTTCAGCTTGTTGAAGGCGCCGCGGTCCTTGAAGGAGCTGGTGTACTGGAAGTTCTCCAGCTTCAGGTAGAGCTCGCAGCCGAGCGTCTGGCCGAGCCGCGGCGCCGGCACCAGGGGCGTGCGGATGACAGCGCCGGCGATCGTCTCGGCCGCGGCGCGGATGTCGTCGATGGTCACGCTCATCGTCTGCCTCCCCTCAAGCCCCGGCCTTCCTCTTGGCCGCGATCCTGCCAATGCCTAGCGACTTGCCGAAAGAGCGATCGCGCAGGCGCGCCGCCTCGTTACCAGCCAGCGACCTTTGCCGACCACGGCTGTCGGGTCTAGAGCAAGAAGCCAGCTATGTTGTCCGCCTTGTTGACGCCCCCCTCCCTAACCCTCCTCAAGGGGGGAGGGGAAAATGAGGCGCAGTGGCAACTCAATTCGCCTCCCCCATCGAGGGGGAGGCGGCGCGTAGCGCCGGAGGGGGGCCCAGGGACCACAGGGCGCGAAGCGCCGAAAGGGTACAGCGGCGAAGCAATCCTCAGTCGTGCCGCAATGGTCGCTGCGCCAGAAGCAACGCGACCCCCACAACATATCCCCGGCAGCATAACCCAACAGCCGTGCTTTGCCGCCCTGGGACGACCGCCTGCGGCTCGATATCTGGATGAGGATGCCTGGGATCAGGACAATTCCGGGAAACCTGGCAACCGGCTCACTGCCCGGCTACGCACGGCGCCGTCGGAGTGCGACGGCTGTCTTCCCCTCGTCCTCTCGCCCCCGACGGTCGCTGCGCTCGGCCGGGCGAAAGGCGTGGCGGCCCTGCCTGAGCAGGACCGCCGGTCGTTCAGTCCGCGACCCGCAGGTTCTCTGCGGAGGTACGCCCGCGTTGTCCGGGCACCAACTCGTATTCGACCTTCTGGCCTTCGCGCAGGCTTTCCAGGCCGGCGCGCTGCACTGCGGTAATATGGACGAAGGCATCTTTTGAGCCGTCTTCGGGCTCGATGAATCCGTAGCCCTTGACCTTGTTGAACCACTTGACGGTGCCCCTGGGCATTGTGCCGTCTCCCTGAGCAGTTGATCCCGCCCGGCCTGGGACCGGAGTCCAGGACCGGACTGACGTGTAAGCTTCGGCACGAAATCCAAGGGTATTCAGGCGCGCGCGGAACCGTAGACGCAGCCGGATACTCTGAGAGCGTAGCGCGAAGTCTAACTTTCATTTTGAGCGTGGTGCGCGGCATTTTCAATGGGAAAGCAAAGAACCGCCCGGAGGCCGGGAAGGCGTCTAGAGAATGACGCTCCAGTCAAGGCGCCAGCCGCAGCCGCCAGGATCCGGCGTCGTCGTGGCCCAGGCGCTTGTAGCGCCCGTCGCGCCAGGCTTCGGCCAGGTTGCCGTAGAGTGGCGACAGAGGATTGCCGGATTGGCCGGTGGCGACCATGAAGCGCGAGTTGTCGAGGTCGGCCAGATCGAAGACGGCGCGGAAGCCGGGTCCATGGACGTCCTCGAAGCGCTCGTCGGGGGCGCCGGCGAACCGCATGCCGCCACGGTTCACTGTGTCGCTGCCGCCGTCGGCCTGGACCCCGAAGTCGAACAGCGCACCAAGCAGCGGCACCCTGCTGAGCAGTTGATGCGGGAAGCGGGCCCGGTGCGCCTCGCCCCAGCGCCAGTCCGCCATGCTACTGCCGAAAGTTCCCTTCAGTTGCGCGAGCGCGCTTTCCAGGGCGGCGCCGATCTGTGTCGGGCAGTCCTCCGGCGTCGGCGTCGTCACGTCGTCGCACCAGGCCTGACCGTCGCTCAGCACGCGCTCCAGCAGCACGGGATCGTAGCGCTGGAAGTCAGCGAAGCTGTCGCCCAGTTCGTCGCCGATCAGCAGGCGCTTCGCTTCGTATACCCAGGCGGCGAAGAGCAGCGGCTCGGGCCGCGTGCGGTCCATGCGGAAGTCCCAGGCCTCGAGCAGCGCGCGCGCCTCCTGCGTCGCCTCGCTGTCGGGCAGGACGCGCAGCATGATCGGCAGCAGGCGCCGGGCGCCGTTCGAGAGGATGTCCTGCTGCATCGCCATGTGATCCTCGACCGCCGGTCTGGGGCCGGCGTCCAGCAGCTCCTCGATGCGCCTGGCGCGCTGCGGATAGCTCCAGTCGGCCGAGATCAGGTAGGGGTAGTCGTCGGGCACCAGCCGGTTGTTGGCGGTGACGATGCGACCGAGCGGCGGATCGACCAGGCGGGGCAGGCCGGCGTAGGGCACGAAGCCCTCCCAGTCATGCTGGCTGGTCCAGCCCGGCACCGGCGCGCGGCCGTCGCCCGACTTGCGCAGCGGCACGCGTCCGGCAGCAATCAGGGCGATGGTCCCGGCGCGGTCGGCGAAGACCATGGTCGAGAGCGGGCTGTGCCAGGTCTCCAGCGCCGCCTCGAACTCGCTCCAGTCGCGCGCGCGCACCAAGTGGAAAAGAGCGTCTCCGGTGCGGTCGTCCGGACGCAGCGCCGGCCAGGCCAGCGCCAGGACGTGGTGCCCGTCGACCAGCGCCTCGGCGCCGGCGTAGACGTCGGAGATGACCGGGCCGTGGTGCGTCTCGCGCACCGTCAGCTCGACCGGCTCCTCGCCACGCACCAGGATGGTCTCGCGGCGCGTCGTGAAACGCCGCGGGCCCTCCGGCGTCACGTAGCTGTCCGCGGTATCTGGAGCGATCTGCTCGATGAAGAGGTCCTGCGTGTCGCCGTGCGTGGTGGTCTGGCCCCAGGCGACGTCTCCGTTGTGCCCGACCAGGACGAAGGGCACGCCGGGCGCCGAGGCGCCGGCCAGGGTCAGCTCCGGTGTCTCGATGCGCACCAGGTACCAGAGCCCCGGCGCGGTCAGGCCGAGGTGCGGATCGTTGGCCAGGATCGGCTTGCCGCTGGCGGTCTTGCTGCCGGCCAGGACCCAGGCGTTGGAGGCGTCCTTCGGCGCCCAGTCCCAGGGCAGCAGCTCGCCGAGGCGCAGCGGCGCAGGCCCGTCATAGCGCGCTGCCAGCCCGGCAATGGCAACCGGCGCGTCGCCCGGATAGCTCGGCCAAAGGAAGGCGATCTGCTCGGGCGTCAGCCGCCCGGCCAGGCGCAGGCGGCGCACCTCGTCCGACCAGTTGCCCGAGAGCTGCAGCGCCATCAGCCGGCCCCAGACCAGGCTGTCGGCCGGCCGCCAGGGCTCCGGCCGGTAGCGCAGCAGGTAGAACTCGGGCGGCCATGGGCCCTCATGGCCCTCGATGAAGGCATTGACCCCGGCGGCGTAGGCATCGAGCGCCGCACGCGTTTGCGGCGTGAGATGCTCCAGGTTGGCCTCGGCGACGCGGTAGAGGCCGAGGGTGCGCATCAGTTGGTCGGTTCTGATCGTGGCCTCGCCGACCACCTCCGACAGG
Organism: Kiloniellales bacterium; assembly: GCA_050330055.1. GTDB lineage: Bacteria > Pseudomonadota > Alphaproteobacteria > Kiloniellales > JAKSDN01 > JBHJOF01. The sequence continues at coordinate 1,166 of JBHJOF010000244.1, read as the reverse complement.
CGCCCGGCGCCGATCCGCCGCGTGAAGTCCATCTGCCAGAGCCGGTCCTGGGCGTGCACGTAGCCCAGCGCGATCAGTGCGTCGCTTTCGCTCTCGGCGCGGATCGTGGCCACGCCGTCGTCGTCGCGCAGCACCTCGACCGCTGCCGACAACGCCGCGATCCGTGCCTCGCCTTCGAGCGGCGCCACCGAGCCGCGCAGCCAATAGTAGCCGGCGCCGCCAAGCACCAGGACCACCAGCAGGAAGCCGACCAGCGTACGCGCGACCCAGACGGCAATGCGTCTCGGCGTCATGCCCAGTGGCTTCATATGCGGTAGCTGTCCCGGTAGGTCTCGCGCAGCACGTTCTTCTGCACCTTGCCCATGGCGTTGCGCGGCAGGTCGTCGACGAAGATCACCCGCTTGGGCACCTTGTAGTTGGCGAGCTCGCGCTTGACCCGGGCGATCACCGCCTCCTCGCTGAGCGCAGTGCCTTCCTGCTTGCGCGTCAGCACGGCGGTCACTGCCTCGCCGAAGTCGGGATGGGCGATGCCGATCACCGCCGACTCGCCGACGCCCTCGATGGCGTCGATCACCTGCTCGACCTCCTTGGGATAGACGTTGAAGCCGCCGGAGATGATCAGGTCCTTGGCGCGGCCGACGATGTGGACGTAGCCCTTGTCGTCGAACTTGCCCAGGTCGCCGGTGATGAAGAAGCCGTCCGGCCGGAACTCGGCCTTGGTCTTTTCCGGCTGGCGCCAGTAGCCCTGGAATACGTTGGGGCCGCGCACTTCGATCACGCCGACCTCGCCCGGTCCGAGCACGCGGCCCTGCTCGTCGGCGACGCGGACCTGGACGCCCGGCAGCGGTGGCCCCACCGTGCCGGCGATGCGCTCGCCCTCGAGCGGGTTCGAGGTGTCCATGCCGGTCTCGGTCAGGCCGTAGCGCTCCAGGATGGTGTGCCCCGTGCGCTGGTGGAAGGCTTCGAAGGTCTCGGCCAGCAGCGGCGCCGAGCCGGAGATGAAGAGCCGCATGCTGCGGCAGACCTCGGGTCCGAAGCCGGGCTGCGCCAGCAGCCGCGTGTAGAAGGTCGGCACGCCCATCATCACCGTGGCGCGCGGCAGCAGGCGCATGACCTCGGCCGCGTCGAAGCGTGGCAGGAACAGCATGCCCGTGCCGTTCAGCAGC
>JBHJOF010000243.1:0-8174 GCA_050330055.1 Kiloniellales bacterium | reverse complement strand
GGCGGAAGGCGTCGCCTGCGACATCGCCTTCGATGGGGCCGATCCCGTCGCTGCCGAGGCCGCCGTGCGCGAGCGCCTGACGGAAGCGCCGCTCGATATCGCCGTGCAGCCGCACGCCGGCCGGCAGAAGCGCCTCTTGCTCGCCGACATGGACTCGACCATCATCACCGGCGAGACCCTGGACGAGCTGGCCGCGGCCGCCGGCCTGCGCGAGCGCATCGCCGCCATCACCGCGCGCACCATGGCCGGCGAGCTTGACTTCGCCCAGTCGCTGCGCGAGCGCGTCGCCATGCTGGCCGGCCTGCCGGTCGCGGCGCTCGAGCAGGCGCTGGGGCGCATGGCGCTCACCCCCGGCGCCCGCACCCTGGTACAGACCATGAAGGCGCACGGCGCCTATACGGCGCTGGTGTCCGGCGGCTTCACGCAGTTCACCAGCGTCGCGCGGCAGCGTTGCGGCTTCGACGAGGACCGCGCGAACCAGCTCGCGCTCGCCCACGGCAGCCTCTCCGGCAAGGTGGAAGAGCCGATCCTGGACCGCGACGCCAAGCTCTCGACGCTACGCGGGCTCTGCGCCGAACGGTCGATCGCGCCCGAGGCAGCCTGTACCGTCGGCGACGGCGCCAATGACATCCCGATGCTGCAGGCGGCCGGCCTGGGCGTCGCCTTCCGCGGCAAGCCGCTGGTGCGGCAGGCGGCGCGCTTCCGCGTAGACCACGGTGACCTCACCGCCCTGCTCTACCTGCAGGGCTATCGCCGCGACCGCTTCGTGACCGGATAGAGAAAGGGCGGCGCGCCACCGCCGGCACGCCGCCCCCGTTCTTCATGAAACCAGCCGCGCGTTCCGCGGCTGGGCCGAATGACCTCAGCTATGGTCGATCCGCACCGCGACCCATTGGAAGTCGCCTTGGCGGAAGACCAGCAGGGTCACCACGCGGAAGCCTTCTTCCTTGGCCTTGTTGACCTTCTCGGCGACCTCGCCCGGACTGCCGACCTGCTCCTGATCGACCTCGACTATGACGTCGCCTGGCCTGAGGCCCTTCTCGGCACCACTGCTGCCCTCGTCGACCTTGGTGATGACCACGCCCTCGGTCTTTTCCGCGAGATCGAACTGCTGGCGCAGCTCCGGCGTGATGCGGGCGAGCGACAGGCCGAGCGCGCCGATGTCGCCGGACTCACCGGTCTCGGGCTCGGGCCCCGGCTCGGCCAGGGCAAGCTGCTCGTCGTCGAGCTCGCCCAGCGTGACCTTCACGGTCTTCTCCTGGCCCTTGCGCCAGATCACCACGTCGACCGCCTTGCCGATGGCGGTCTCGGCCACCATGCGCGGCAGCTTACGCATCTCCTCGACCTCGCGGCCGTTGAACTCCAGGACCACGTCGCCCTGCTCGATGCCGGCCACTTCCGCCGGGCCGCCCTCGGTCACCGAGGCGACCAGCGCGCCGCGCGCGCGATCGAGGCGCAGCCCCTCGGCCAGCTCGTCGGTCACGGTCTGGATGCGCACGCCGAGCCAGCCGCGCCGCACTGTGCCGTATTCGCGGATCTGATCGATGATGTTGCGCGCGAGGTTGGACGGGATCGCAAAGCCGATGCCGATCGAGCCGCCGGAGGGCGAGAAGATCGCCGAGTTGATGCCGACCACCCGTCCATCGAGATTGAACATCGGGCCGCCCGAGTTGCCTCGGTTGATCGCCGCGTCGGTCTGGATGAAGTCGTCGTAAGGACCGGAATTGATGTCGCGCTGGCGCGCCGAGACGATCCCCGCCGTAACCGTGCCGCCGAGACCGAAGGGATTGCCGATGGCGATCACCCAGTCACCGATCCGGGTCGCGTCGGAATCGCCCCAGTTAGTCGCCGGCAGCGGCTTGGACGACTCAACCTTGAGCAGCGCCAGGTCGGTTTTCTCGTCGCTGCCGACCAGCGTCGCCTTGAGCGTCGTGTCGTCGGACAGCCGCACCGAAATCTCGTCCGCCTCGGCGATCACGTGGTGATTGGTGACGATATAGCCAGAGGGGTCGATGATGAAGCCGGAGCCCAGCGAGTTCTGACGGCGCGGCTGCGGCGGCTCGCCGCCGCGCCGCTCGAAGAACTCGCGGAAGAACTCCTCGAACTCCTCCGGGCCGCGTCGCGCCTCGACCATCTGGCTGGTCGAGATGTTGACCACGACCGGCAGCAAGGTGTCGACCAGGTCGGCGAAGCTGTCGGGCGGCGTGCGCCCCTGGGCGGAGGCCGCCCAGGCCATCGCGGTCAGCAGCAACAGCGGCAGCAGCAGCCAGCGGCGCAGCTCGTGACGCGCGTCGTCCCGCCGATCCGCGGCCACCGCGACCGCCACGCGACGGATCCCCTTGATCATCTGCATATCAGAAAAGTCTCCAGGAAATTTGCCCAGCCCTTGGCCGCTTCCCACCTCTCGCCGGCGGTCGACGGTCGGAGCGCCCGCCGGGAGGACCGGCGGAAAGCCACGTGTATTGGGCAACCACATGGTTAAAAATTAGTCTACCACCAGCTTTTCGCCAGTGAAATCCTGCAAAGCCAAAGCGGCCGAAATGTGGCTGTCGCACACGCCCGGTCGCTTCCGTTCCAGGCGCATCAGCCCCGCAGCAGCCAGACCAGGAGCACTCCCAGGCCGGCCGAAACCAGCCCGCCGACCCGCAGGGCCTCCGGCGGCATCTCGGCCATGCGGTCGAGCAGCCAGTGCAGCCGGTTGGGCATGACGGCCAGGATGATCCCTTCGATCACCAGCACGAGCGCCAAGCCGGTGAGGAGATCGGTCATACTTCAACGCGCACAGGGTCACGCCCGGCGGCCATCCCCGCCAAGTCGCCCGCTAGCGGTCGCTGGCAACGGAGCCGTCGCTGGCAACACCGCCTTCGCGGATCGCACTGAAGAAGCCGGCAAACTCGCCTTCCGGCGACAGCACCAGGTAAGTGCGGTCGCGCAGCGCCGCCTCATAAGCTTGCATGGAACGGTAGAAGCTGAAGAAGTCCGCATCGCGGCCGAAGGCGTCGTTGAGCAGCCGGGTCCGTTCCCCTTCGCCCTGACCGCGCAGGATCTCGGCCTCGCGTTCCGCCTCGGCCCGGATCACCGTGGCCTCGCGGTCGGCACCGGCGCGAATGCGCTGGGCCTGCTCGAAGCCCTGGGAGCGGAACTCGGCCGCCTCGCGTTCGCGTTCCGACTTCATGCGGTCGTAGACCGCCTGGCTGATCTCCTCGGGCAGGTCGGAACGGCGGAGCCGGACGTCGACAATCTCGATACCGAATCGATTCGCCTCCGCCGTCACCTGATCGCGGATGTTCCGCATGATTTCGACACGCTCCTCGGAGAGGACGCTGGCCAGTGTGATATTGCCGAGCACGCCACGCGTCGTTGCATTGACGATGGTGCTGAGGCGGGTGCCGGCCGTGCCTTCGGAGCGCACCGTCTGATAGAAGCGCAGCGGATCGACGATGCGGTAGCGCACGAAGGTGTCGACCAGCAGCGGTTTCTGATCGGTCAGGATCACGCGCTGTACCGGCGGATCGAGGTTGAGCACCCGGCGCTCATAATAGATCACGTTCTGGATGAACGGCAGCTTGGCCTTGAGACCCGGCTCGGTGACAACGCGTTTGGGATCGCCGAACTGCAGGACGATGGCGAGCTGCGTCTGGTGCACGGTGAAGAGGGCGCTGGAGGCGACGATGCCCAGCACGATGACCGCGATGCCCAGGATCAGGAGAATGCGTCGGCTCATGGCTCCGCTCCCTTCCCTACTGGCCCGGGCTCGCAGCCGCACCGGCGGTGGTCCTGCGGGCGCGCTGCAGCTCGTTGAGCGGCAGATAGGGCACGGCGCCGCTCGTCTTGCTGTCCAGAATCACGGTATCCGCCTCCTCGAAGACCTGCTGGATAGTCTCAAGGTACATACGGCGACGAGTGACCTGGGGGTTCTGCTCGTAGGCCGCGAGGACCGACAGGAAGCGCTGCGCCTCACCGTCCGCCTCGTTGATCAGCCGCTCGCGGTAGGCCTGAGCCTCCTGGATCATGCGCTGCGCCTCGCCGCGTGCCCGCGGGATGATGTCGTTGCGGTAGGCGTCGGCCTCGTTGCGCAAGCGGTCGCGGTCCTGCAGCGCGCGCTGCACGTCGCTGAAGGCGTCGATCACCTGGGAAGGCGGCTGCACCTCCTGCAGCTGGATCTGGGTGATCTCGATTCCCGCCTGGTACTCATTCAGCATCGATTGCAGAAGCTCGCGAGTCTTGATCTCGATGTCCTGGCGCCCTTCGGTCAGGGCCGGCTGGATGTCGGTGCGGGCGATGATCTCGCGCATCGCGCTTTCCGCCGCCGCCTTCACGGTCTGCTCCGGGTCGCGGATGTTGAACAGGAAGCGCCCGGCATCCGAGATCTTCCAGAGCACCGTGAAATCGATGTCGATGATGTTCTGGTCGCCGGTCAGCATGAGGCTCTCTTCCTCGACGTCGCGGCGCGTGCTGCCGCGGGCCGTGCCGCCGACCGGACGGAAGCCGATGTCGATCGAGTTGATCGCCTCGACGCTGGGCGTCTCGACCGATTCGATCGGATAGGGCATGTGCCAGTTGAGGCCGGGCTGGGTCGTGGTGACCCACTGGCCGAAGCGCAGCACGACGCCCTGCTGGTCGGGCTGGACCCGGTAGAAGCCGGACAGCATCCAGAGCACCAGCAGGGCCGCGGCGACCACCAGCAGGCCGCGCCCGCCGCCGCCGCCGGCCGGCAGGAAGCGCTTGAAGCGGTCCTGCCCCTTGCGGATGAAGTCCTCGAAGTCCGGCGGCCGGCCGCCACCGGTGCCGCGACCCCAGGGGCCGCCGCCCCCGCTGCCGCCGCCCCATGGGCCGCCACCCGTTCCGCCGCCGTTGCCGCCTTGTTGCCAGGGCATAAGCTATTTCCTCGTATTGTGCTCGGCCACGCGATGTAGAATTGTGCCCGCCGCCTCTTATATCACAGGCACATCCGGGGCAACCAAAAGCGGTAGCTAAAGGATTCCACGCCTAAGCTGCGATCCTACGCTGCGATATTGGCGAAAAGGTGGAGTTTTCAAGCATGGCTCAGCTATCCGAGCAGCAAATTCTGGAGACTTTGCGGCGCATAGAGGAGCCCGATCGCGGGCAGGATATCGTTACTCTCGGTATGGTCTCTGGCCTGGTCGTCAAGAACGGCAACGTCGGCTTCGCCATCGAGGTCGATCCGCGCAAGGGCGAGGCCATGGAGCCGCTGCGCAAGGCGGCCGAGAAGGCGGTCGAGGCGCTGCCCGGGGTGCTCTCGGTGACCGCAGTGCTGACCGCCCATCGCGAGGCGCCGCAGGGCGCTACGGCGCGGCCTGCCGGCCCCGGCGGCCGGCAGGCCTCCCAGCACCCCGGGGGCGGCGGGGGTGGGCCCGCCGCCGCAGCGGGACGGGGCGCAGAGCGCGCCCTGGTGCCGGGTGTGCGCAGCATCGTCGCCGTGGCCAGCGGCAAGGGCGGCGTCGGCAAGTCGACCGTCGCCACCAACCTGGCGCTGGCGCTCGCCACCCTGGGGCTCAGGGTCGGGGTGCTGGACGCCGACATCTACGGCCCGTCGCAGCCGCGCATGCTGGGCATCAGCGGCCGGCCGAGCTCGCCCGACGGTCGCACCTTGCTGCCGATGCAGAACTATGGCGTGAAATGCATGTCCATGGGCTTCCTGGTCGCCGAGGATACGCCGATGATCTGGCGCGGCCCCATGGTGCAGAGCGCCTTGCAGCAGATGCTGCGAGACGTCGACTGGGGCGAGCTCGACATCCTGGTGGTCGACATGCCGCCCGGAACCGGCGACGCTCAGCTCACCATGGCGCAGCAGGTGCCGCTGAGCGGCGCGGTGATCGTCTCGACGCCGCAGTACATCGCTCTCCTGGACGCGCGCAAGGGCCTCAACATGTTCCGCAAGGTCGACGTGCCGGTCTTCGGCATCATCGAGAACATGAGCTACTTCGCCTGTCCGAACTGCGGCCATATCTCGCATATCTTCGCACACGGCGGCGCGCGGCGCGAGGCTGAGAGGCTGGGCGTCGAATTCCTCGGCGAGATTCCGCTCGACCTGGTGATCCGCGAGACCTCCGACGACGGCCGTCCGATCGTGGTCTCCGATCCAGACAACGCCCACGCCAAGGCCTTCGTCGCCATCGCCCAGCGGGTCTGGGACAAGGTCTCCGCCGGCCTCGAAGGCGGCCAGCGCCAGGCTCCCAAAATCGTGATGCAGTAGCGCCGCGGCCTCGCAGTGGCTGTGCACACACCACCGTCGCCCCGGGGCTCGTCCCCGGGGCCCATTGGCGTAAGAGCGTTGCACTGACAGGCCATTGGGTCCCGGCAACAAGTGCCGGGACGACAGCCTTGACTGTTGCGAGGCCGAGACCCTCCTGCTCGAAATGCGTAAGCATTGTAGTCTATGCCGCGGATCTAGCCGCCCGATCCCTCGGCCGGCGGATTGACGATCTCGCTCTCCGGGTTGGCCTGATAGCCCGGCCCGACCGTCAGCGGCTTCTTGGGCAGGATGTCCTGGTCGGCGGACGAGCGGAAGCTCTTGCTGTAGCTTGCGATGACCGTCCGGCTTTCGGGCTCGATCAGCCGCAGTATCACCTGATAGTCGCGCTCGGCCTTGACGCCCTGGACCGGCGGCGTGCGGAAGCTGTACTCGATGCCGCCCACGCGGGCGACCTGCTGGACCGGCAGGGGCGGGCCGCCGGCCGGGTCCTCGAACTGCGCCTCGATGATGGTGCCGGGCGGAATGCTGCGTGTCGCCCGGATGATGAAGCCGTAGTAGGCCTGGGCCAAGTTGTAGTTGAAGATAAAGCCGCCGCCGGCGAACTCGACATAGGGCTTGTCGTCGCCCGCCTCCTCGCAGGCCGGCAGCCCGCTCAGAAGCAACAGCAGGAGCAGTCCTACGGCCGATCTCATGCGAAGGCTCCACCGCCTCCCGATACGTCCAGCGATCTCTAGAGTACTCTCGTCGCGGGCGCGGTGGCAAAGTCTCCATCGCCGGGCCAAGGGAAAGGTCATACGCAGCCGTGTCCAGGGACCTCCTCTACTTCCTGCAGCAGTGCCTGAACGCGGTCCAGGTCAGCGCCTTCTATGGCCTGCTGGCGGTCGCCTACGTGCTGCTCTACGGCATCGCCAATCGCATCAACCTGGCCTACGGCGCGATCGCCATGTGGGCCGGCTATCTCGCGATCGGCGGCATCGCCGTGCTCTCGGCGCTGACGCCGCTCGTACTCGCGGCGGTGCTGCTGCTCGGCATCGTTCACGCCCTCGTCGGCACCATGGCGCTCGGCCTGGTGATCCAGAGCGCCGTGCTGCGGCCGCTGATCCAGCGCAGCTCGCTCGCCGTGCTGATCGCCACCATCGGCCTTGCCATCGCCCTGGAGGAGATCATGCGGCTGACCCACGGCAGCCGCGAGCGCTGGCTGCCGCCGCTGCTGGGCGAACCGATCGTGCTGCTGCAGGGCGGCGGCTTCTCGGTCGAGATCACGCTGATGCGCGTGATCATCGTCGCCGCCTCGCTGCTGCTGAGCCTCGGCCTGATCCTCTTCATGGCGCGGCACCGCTTCGGCCGGCAGTGGCGCGCCTGCGCCCAGGACCTGCGCATGGCGGCGCTCTGCGGCGTCAACACCGAGACCACGCTGGCGGCGACCCTGGTGATCGCCGCCGGCTATGCCGCGGCGGGCGGCGCGGTGATCGCGCTCTACTACGGCAACGTCAACTTCTACATGGGCACGGTGCTGGGCCTGAAGGCGCTGCTGGTGGCGGTGATCGGCGGCCTCGGCTCGGTGCCGGGGGCGCTGGTCGGCGGCTTTGTCCTCGGCTTCGTCGAGTCCTTCTGGTCGGCCTACTTCGCCGCCAACTACCGCGACGTGGTGGTCTTCGGCCTCTTGATCCTGATGCTGATCTTCCGCCCCCAGGGACTCTTCGCCACCGCCACCCGGCCGGATCACGACAGGGCGTGACGCGGCCTGGCGCGTGTCGCGTCGGCGTAAGCTCCTGCCACCCCCGCACCGTCATGGTCGGTGTGAACGAGCCGCAACCGGACAGCCGTGGGTCAAGCCCGGCCATGACAAGAGGACTTTCCTGATCCGACAGCGAGTCCCATTCTTTTCGGGCGTGAGCGCTACCCCAGCCCGTAGACCTTGGCGAAGGGATCCCAGCTCGGGTCGCTGTGCCAATCG
>JBHJOF010000242.1:0-14175 GCA_050330055.1 Kiloniellales bacterium | reverse complement strand
CGACATCGCGGAATTCGACGAGCCCGCAGCTCTCGCGGATGACGTCGAGGAGATCGCCATATTCGGCCGAGGCGGCATCGGTCCAATGCCCGGCCGCACCGGGACCGGATTCCGGCCCGTTGAGCCGGACGTACATCGACCGGCCGGGCGTGTTGCGCACATCGCCCACCGTCCAGTAGCGGCCTCGGCGTCGACCATTGGACAGGTAGTGCCGGCAGACCGCCTCGGCATGGCGAGCCAGGCGGCGAGCCAGTTCGGAAGCGTCGCGGGGCATCACGACACCTCCCGCGCGCTGACATTATGTTGCGCAGAAGTCGTCGATCGCCTGTGACGCAGCGCCCAATCGCGGCGGCGCAACATAACCCGCGGCGCAACATATTCGGTCTTATGTGCAGTTCAACATAAGACCGACGCCGCGACCGGCGAGCACGGCGATCTCCTGGACCTCATCCGCCTGCGCTGCGCGCTCGGCACCCTCGACGCTGCTATGGACGAGGCCTGCGGCTTCCTCGCGATGCCGCGCCCAGAGACAGAGTCACCATATCGGCGGATCCATGAGCGCCCGTCCAGGCCCGGCCTGTCCTCCATGGCAGCTGCAGAGCAGCTGCTGAGGATGGAGGCTGCGCAGCGCCTGTTCCGCGCCGGCCAGCCGATCCTTGGCACGCCCGCCGAGGCCTATCTGCGGGCGCGCGGCATCACGGCGGTCGACTTTCCGGCGCTGCGCTTCCACCCGTCCGTCTTCTATCGCGCTGACGAGGACGCGCCCCTTCGGCGACTGCCCGCCATGCTCGCCGCCATCACCAATCTAGACGGCCGGCTCGTCGGCGTCAACCGGACTTGGCTCGACGTCGAGCACTGCGCCCTTGCCGAGCTCGACGCGCCGCGCAAGGTCCTGGGCGTCCTGCTCGGCCACGGTGTTCGTTTCGGCGACGCATCGGATCGACTCCTGGCGGGCGAGGGCATCGAGACGGTGCTCTCGCTCAAGTCCGTGCTGCCCGGGCTGCCCATGGTCGCAGCGCTCACCGCCAACCACCTGGCCGCGCTCCTCCTGCCCGCCGGTCTCGGGCAGCTCGTCATCGCCCGCGACAACGACGACGCCGGCCTCCGCGCCGCTGTCCGACTGCGCGCCCGTGCCGAAGCCCAGGGCGTCGCGGTCGACGACCTCGTGCCGTGCCTCGGCGATTTCAATGACGACCTGCGCCGCCTCAGCCCGACGGCACTCGCCCGGAATGTGCGCGATCAGCTCGCCGCTCTGCTGCCGCCGGCCGCGTGACTGCTCGAGCAATCCATCGCCGGTTGCGCCGGGCCGCGCCGGCAAGGGGAAGGTCTGCGCGGCGGATGCCGTTCCATCGCCTCACTGTCTCCTTGAGGCGCCGGGTGCGGGCCCGCGCCGGCCTTGCTGAGGGGGCGATCTACCGGAGGCCGGGCGGCCCGAGGCCGCCCTCGCGCCGGGGCCGCAATAGCGGGGGCCTGGCTTTTTTCCCCTGGCCGCGCGGGACGCGGCCATTCCTCGCGGAGCAAAAAAGCCGGCCCCCGCCATCCTCCGCTGCCGCTCCGGCCCTGCGGGTGCGGCCCCGGTGCGCCTCCGGTGCCCCGATCGCCAGCAAGGCCGCGATGGGCGCGGCCGTCCCTCGCAAGGAGACAGCTCATGGCGATCAACCGCACCCACTCCCTCGACGACCCCGCCAATCTCGCCAGCCCGGCGCAGTCGCCCACCGCCTACCTGCTCGACGAGCTGGCGCTCTACGGCCACCGGCCGCACCAGGACGAGCCCGATCCCCGGCCCTTGCCGGAGGCTGAGGCCTGCGAGGTGGCGCTCGGTGACATCTTCGATATCTTCGCCGGCATGCTCGGCGAGACCCGCCTCGAGGACGACCTCGCTGACCTGCTCTGGTCCCTCGTCAACCTCTTCCATCGCGCCATCGGACGGCTCCAGCGTGAGCTCGACGACAACGAGGACGCCCAGCGGCGCTCGCAGCGCGAGCAGGACGGCTCCGAGGTCTGCTCGGTCTAGCTGGAGCGCCTCATCGCCCAGGGGCTGACGCTCCTCGAGCAGCGCAACGCATTCGAGTTCCTGCGCGACCATGCGGCCGAGCTCTTCGAGGCGCACACCGGCTCGGCCTGGAAGCCGCGCTCTGGCTCGAAGGTCAACCATCGCGCCATGACCGCCGCCGTCATCGACAGCCGCGACTTCATCAACGCCAAGCGCCGGGCCGAGACCGAGGTCCTCCTGCCCGAAGGCCCTCGCATCCTCGTCACCGGTGGCGTCGACTACCAGGACCACGTCCGCATCTGGGACGTCCTCGACAAGGCCAGGGCCAAGCACCCGGACATGGTGCTGCTGCACGGCGGCTCGCCCCGTGGCGCCGAGCTGATCGCCGCCAAGTGGGCCGACAACCGCGGCGTCCCCCAGGTCGTCTTCAAGCCCGACTGGGCTCGGCACCAGAAGGCCGCGCCCTTCAAGCGCAACGACGCCATGCTGGAGGCCATGCCGATCGGCGTCATCGCCTTCCCGGGCTCGGGCATCACCGAGAACCTCGTCGATAAGGCCCGCGCTCGGCGCATCCCAGTGCGGCGTTACGGCGCCGATAGCTGATCGCCCGCCGGTCGCGCGGCCAAGGGCGGTCCCGCCCGCGCGGGATCGCCCCTATCTCCGCCCATCCGGCTAACTGCCGGTAGCGAAGTGAGCGCGCGCCTTTTCCCGCCGGCCATGTCCCGCTTTGAATTTCGGCTTTGGGTGGAACGCGGAAGTTCCTTGTTCGTGCTTCATCTGGCAGGATGCGCTGACTCTTGACGTTTACTCTGGGCGGACCAACCGTCGCAATCGGGCCGAATTTCAGACATTGCCGCTTGAGAGTGGTACGTCCCGAGCGCGTTTTGAATCGTGCGTTTTCAGTTGGAGCCGCCGTAGGCTTTAACATCATCGCTCAGATGCCGCACGATCTCGATCGTCTTGCGGATCTCCGCCTCGCCGACATCGCCGCCCATGGTCGATGCGATTGAAAGGAGCGAAGCGTTGAGCTCGCGGTAGCGCGCGTCACCTTTGGGCGTCAGCCGCACGAGCTTGGAGCGCCGGTGCCTCGGATTGTCGATGAATTCCACGAGCCCTTCGGCCGCAAGCTCATTCGCTAGCCGCTGCATGCGCTGACGGCTGGTGGGTCGCATTTGGGCGATCTGCGGCACGGTGAGCGGACCAAGCAGCGCGAGGCTTCGCATGAAGCCGAAGGCACCGCCGCCCCAGCCGGTGATGAACCCTGTCTTCTGGCCGAGCGCCCGTATCTTAAAGAAGCACTGGGCCACTTCGAGCATGAGCTCGGCGACCGCCTCGGCCTTGCTGCCGGCGAACCGACTCGCCCCTTTCCTCTGTGGCATCGTCACTACGCTTTCCACCCCATCGCTGCAACCGACACATTGACACCTTTGTTGTCAAAGATTAGAATGACACCGAAGTTGTCACTCCAACGTCGATTTTGGCTCTCGACGCATTGCTTGGCAAGGAGGGTCCCACATGAGCTCTGCCGGCGAACAGGGCGGTGATACGGAATCTGTGGACGTCATGGCGCGGCCGCCATTCCTCTTTCTCGCCTGCCTGATCCTGGGACTCGTCCTGGATCGCGTGCTGCCTCTGCCGCTTTCCTTGCCGGGGACCGCTCTGCTGCTTTGGACGGCTGGCGGCGCTTTGATCGTCCTCGGTGTTGCGATCTTTGTCGCGGGTGTTCGCAACTTCTCTCGTGCAGCCACGCCGGTGCCCTCCACTCGGCCTGTGCGCGCGCTGGTGACAACCGGCATTCACGGCTGGAGCCGCAATCCAATCTATATTGGCATGTTTCTCGTCTACGGCGGCATCGGCATAGCCGCACCAAGCCCGTGGACCCTGATCCTCACGCTGCCTCTGGCAATCGCGATCCGCTACGGCGTCGTCGGGCGCGAGGAGGCGTATCTGGAAAGGCGGTTCGGCGACGCCTATCGGAACTACAAGGCCCGCGTGCGCCGCTGGCTGTAGCCTTCGGACAGCAGCGTGGGCCGCCAAGATGATCATTGCGCACTTCCTTCGCGGGACCGCTGCGATTTCGACGCGTCCTTCGAGTTCCGATTGTCGGGCACTTTGCGCGGTTCGGGAGATCTGAAGCGATGAGGCTAGATCGCAAAGCGCTCGTCCTAGTTTGGGTTCCTCTGTTGCTCGTGCCGGCGGCTCTGCTCCCGCCTACGGGCACAGGTCCCGTTCGAAATTGGTGGACTGGCGAAGTCGAGAATCGGCCGTTGCCTCTGGTGCGCGCTGGCTCCCACGTGGATCGACCGTCGCGCGTATGGATCGATACGGATGCTGCGTGCAACGGCGGCAAGGTCGATCCGGACGATTGCTTTGCGATGCTGGTCCTCATGAACTCGCCGGACGTCGAGATCGTCGGGATCTCGACCGTCTTCGGCAATGCGCCGCTATCCGTCGTCGACCGAACGACTCGCGACCTGGTTGGGCGTGTTGCTGAAAGGTCGGACATCCTTGTCCACAGCGGCTCGTCGACTGCGTTGGGAGCTGAACGGACGCCTTCTTTCGAACCCGCGCATGCGGCACTTGAACGCGCGCTGGAGCGCGGGCCCCTCACCATCGTCTCTCTCGGGCCGATGACGAATGTTGCGGCGACGCTGCGGAGGAGGCCGGAGCTGGCAGACAACATCGGTCTGCTGGTCTCGGTCATGGGCCGGCGCCCTGGCCACGTCTTTCATCCGGCAGAAGGCAGAGCTTCGAGCGGCATTCTCTTCGGCCACGGGCCGGTCTTCCGCGATTTCAACTTCTCCAAAGACCCGACCTCGGCTGCCATCGTCTTGGAGCTCGTCGAAGGCATCAGCCTGACACCATACGCGGCTGCGCGCGAGGTCATGGTGACCCGTCGGGATCTCGCTCGAATGAAGCGCGGCTCTCGCGCGGCGGCATGGCTCGCGGAAAGGGCTGGGCCTTGGCTCGACTATTGGAAGGGCGATATCGGCCTGCCAGGGTTCTACCCCTTCGATGCCCTCGCAGCGCTCTACGTCCTCCAGCCGCAGCAATTCAATTGCGCAAATGCCTATGCATCGATCGCCCGGGATGATCGGCTGCCCCTCCCGTGGCGCCTTGCGTTTGGCTCGACCGGATTCCTCGTCGGCTTGGAAGCCGACCGGCCGCAGATCACGCGCGCATCGGGGTCCGTCACCTATTGCGGCGGGGTGGAGGACGATCTCAAGGACGTGCTGATGGACTTGTTGACCAGACAGGGTTCCTAACTCTCGTTGCGCTCGTAGGGATACGGGAGGGCGATCACAGACGCGCACAATGACTAAACGGAGGAGGCCGATGGTCGATTTTCGCAACACGCTGATCCGCCCGGCGGCGTGGGCGTTCTACGTCGTGCTGGTCTTCGAGATCCTGTTCATGATCAGCCCCGCGGCGCTGTTCTTCTACTCGGTCTACGGGCCGGTGCTCGGGTTCCTGAACGGCGCGCCGGCCACCGCCTGGCTCACCCAGTTCTTCCTGCCGCACATCGCGGCGACGGGGAACCCGGTGCTCGACCACGCCCATGTGGCCGGCGGGCTCCTGATCGTGCTCGGGCTGATCGTCTTCCTCGCCGGCGCGGTGCCGCTCTACTGGTCGAAGAACCGGCGGCGCGGCGTGGTCACGGGCGGCATCTACCGGCTCGTGCGCCATCCCCAGTATGTCGGCTTGGCGGTGATGGGCCTCGGCACGCTCCTACTGTGGCCGCGCTTCCTTGTGCTCGTGGCCCTCGTGACGATGCTGTTTCTGTATCGGTTGCTCGCCGGGTGGGAGGAGGCCCAGTGCCTGGCGCAGTTCGGCGACAGCTACCGCGCCTACCGCGAGCGGACTGGCATGTTCCTGCCGCGCCTCGCCGCGGTGCAGCTGCCGCGGCTGTTTCCCGCCGGCAGCGTGTCGCGAGTCGTCACGGGCCTGGTCCTCTTCGCCGTCGTCGTGGTCGCGGCGGTCGCGGCCGGCTTCGGGGTCCGGGAGTACGCGGTCTCCCGGCTCTCGGCAATCTGGCACCCCGACACCGCCATCGTGGCGCTTGCGCCGATGAGCCGGAACGAGCTTACCGCGGCCTACGAGCTGGCGGCGGCGGCACCCGGTGTGCGTAGCCGGCTCGACGCCGCCGCCGGCCCCCGCCTCATCTACGTGATCCCCGAGGAATGGACCGTCCCAGACCTGCCGGTAGATCCACCTAGCGCGACTAGCCGTGGGCCGCACGGCTCGAGCGATTTCGACCGCAGCCGCCTCAAGGTGCTCTTCGCCCGCCCGCGCAGTCACACGGCCGAGGCAACCGGCGCGGCGATCGTCACGAGCGCCTATGGGCTCGACCCGCTCGCGGTCGCGCACCTCGACATGGCGGCAGGGCGGGTGACTGCGGTGGACGATCCGCCGCGCCATGTTCGCTGGGGTGACATCCCCACGCCGCTTTTCTGAGGCTGGCGTCCTTTGCGGCGGCGGCGCCGATCCTGCGCGTTGGAAGGAAGAAGTGAGATCAACCCTGATCATGATCGGCGTTCTCTCGCTCCTGCTCGCCTCCTGCGCGACGATCCCGACATCCCAGGAAGCCAATGACGCCGTACTGGCGCTCCAAAAGTACCAGAGCTGGGCGTGGGCCGTTGGCATTGCTCTCATCTGGGTCGATCTGGTGTTGCCTGTCCCGCAGACTGCTGTGATCGCCGCGCTCGGCATCATCTACGGGACACTGCTCGGCGGATTGTTCGGCAGCCTCGGCCTGATAACCAGTGGCCTTCTCGGCTACATGCTGATGCTCACCTTCGCACGGCGATATGTGCATCGATTCGTTGGGCTCCAGTCGCTGCACAAGATGCAGAGTTTGCTCGACCGGGGCGGTGCTTGGGCGATCGTCCTTACCCGTAGCCTTCCCTACAGCATCCCCGAGGCCATGGTCTTTCTCGCCGGACTTGCGGGCATGCCGATGGGAAAATTCATCGCGGCGCTGACCATCGGCAGCGTACCCACCGCGTTCGTCTTTGCGGCCATCGGTGCCGGCTGGGCGGACCAGCCGATCCTTGCCCTCATCGTGAGCTACGTGCTCCCAATCCTCCTGCTACCCGTCGCTCTCTATCTCATGCGGCTCGGAGCACGGCGTGGAGCTTAGGGCCCAAGGTAGGGCACGGGCCTGCTGTAGGGCAACTGTCCAGCCGATTCAGACCTTTGCGTCCTGACCATACGAGGTCCGTCTTGGGTTCACGGCTTGCCCCTCAGCTTCGCCAGCCGAAGGTCGGCTCGGGGTCGGAAGCCGAATTTCAAACTGCGGCATCATCCACCTGCCGCCTCTTGCAGTGCCCCGCCACGAGGCTAGGCGCCACGACGCACGCGGCTGTGGACCAGCTCTCGATCGGCATCTGACGGTGTTCGCCTCAGGTCCTGGCATCGGCTGATCGCGTGTTTCTTCGGCACGGCTGTGCCTCGCCGATCCGCTTCCTTGCTCGCCGTTCTTGGTCGCGCGTTCTTTTCCGCCGGCCGGTCCTTGCGGGACAGCCCTGGTCGATCCATGCCTCGAACCATGCGTCGGCCCATGGCAGGCGTTCCTCCGCCCAGCGGAGGTGGTCCCGTGCCGGCCGTGCCGGCGCTCATGGGCTGTTGCTGCCGTGGCGCCATGCGTCTCCTCTGGGGTTTCCGCTCGCCCGCAGGCCCACACGGGCCTTGATTGCTCGGCGATCTACCTCCGGGGCCTGGCAGCTGCGCCGCCCTCACGCGTTGCCGCAACGGCGCGGCCCGACTTTTTTCCCCGGCCTGCGGCCTTCCTCGCGAGCCAAAAAAGTCGGGACCGCGCCGTCCTCCGCTTTGCTGCGGCCCTCCGGGTGCGGCCCGCTCCCCCTTCGGTCTTCGATCGCCATCAAGGCCGCGATGGGCGCGGCCGAGAGACCAGAGGAGACTGACCATGGCGAACATCGGCACCTTCACCAAGTCCGCGAGCGGCTTCACCGGCACCATCCGCACCCTGGCGCTCAGCGTCAAAGCCAACATCGTCCCCGACGAGCACAAGGCCTCCGAGGCCGCGCCCGACTACCGGGTCTTCTCCGGGACCGTGGAGCTCGGCGCCGGCTGGAAGCGCACCGCCAAGAACGGCGATCAGCGGGAGTACGTCTCGGTCAAGCTCGACGACCCGAGCTTCCCCGCCGCGATCTACGCCAACCTGGTGCAGACCGAGGGCGATCCGAGCGTCTACAGCCTGATCTGGAGCCGGTAAGCCTCACCGCCGCTCCGTGTCCAGGGCGCCCCGCCGGAAGGCGGGGCGCCCTTCGCGCTGGTCGCACGACAGCACCGGACAGGGGCGCGGCCGTCCTCGTGTCGGGTCGATGTCGCACCCCACAATGCTCACGGCCGCTGTCTTTGGCCTGCTCTTTCGTGTCGCAGCCGTAGCGAGTGGATGTGATTTCCTCCGGCCGCATGCCCCGAACACATCGTAGGCCATGCTTCTCCGACAGCAGCTCATGGTGGGCCGTTTTCGAGGTGTCGTCTGGTCCGCGACGGCGATGCCGTAGGCCACCAACGTCTTCTCGCTGCGCACGCGATGATCGCGCGCTTGTCATCGATGGATGGCATGGGCGCCTGCCCGCTCGCGCGGGCACCGCGCACTAATCGCTAAGGCTCCCGGCGGCGCCCTTCCGGCCGCCGCCGGGAGCCTAAGCTCGCCGAGCCCCCTCCGGGTCTCGGCCCTGCGGGTCACGATCGCTGGCGCGAACGGCGTCGCTCGCGCGTCGCCTGGGAGTCCGCCGGCTCCGTTTCCACATGCACCAGCCACCGGTTTCCGTCGCCGCTCCGTGAAGAGCGAGAGGGTCGCGCGTCGCGTCGCGACGGGTTCCCGAAGCGAGAGAGAGGCTTTCGCCGGCCCGTCGCGAAAGGAGCGCGATCCATGACGATGCATGCGCAAGCGATCGAGACGCGGCTACGCGCCGGCAGCGAGAATCGGCACGCGGCGGCGGTCGGAGCCAAGGGCCGGACGGATGTCTATGCCCGCGTCACCGACAAGATCATCGCCGATCTGGAGCAGGGCGTGCGGCCCTGGGTGAAGCCCTGGAACGCCGAGCAGCTTGCCGGGCGAATCTCCCGGCCCCTGCGGCACAATGGCACGCCCTATCGCGGCATCAACGTGGTGATGCTGTGGATGGCAGCGGTGGCCGAGGGCTATGCCTGCCCGATCTGGATGACCTTCCGACAGGCCAAGGAGCTCGGCGGCTTTGTCCGCAAGGGCGAAACGGGCGCGCTCGTCGTCTACGCCAGCACTTTCACGACGACCGAGACCGACGAGGACGGCGAGGAGAGCGAGCGCGCGATCCCCTATCTCAAGGGCTACACGGTCTTCAACTGCGAGCAGATCGAGGGCCTGCCCGCCCACTACTATGTCCGCGCCGAGGCACCGGCGCGCCCGGTTGAGCGCATTGACCGGGCCGACACCTTCTTCGCCAGCACCCGTGCCGACATCCGCCACGGCGGCGACCGGGCCTACTACGCGGTCGAGCCCGATTACATCCAGATGCCGCCGGCGCAGACCTTCCGCGATACGGAGAGCTACGCGGCGACACTCGCGCACGAGCTCACCCACTGGACGCGCCATCCGTCGAGGCTCGACCGCAATTTCGGGCGCAAGCGATGGGGCGACGAGGGCTACGCCCGCGAGGAGCTGGTCGCCGAGATCGGGGCCGCCTTTCTCTGTGCCGACCTCGGCATCACGCCTGAGGTCCGCGAGGACCACGCCGCCTATTTGGCCTCCTGGCTCAAGGCTCTGAAGGACGACAAACGCACCGTTTTTCAGGCCGCGGCTCACGCCCAAAAGGCCGTCGACTACCTGCATGGACTGCAACCGATAGGGCATGAGGTGGACGCTGCGCAGGATAGCTGCAGGTGAACAGCGCGGCGGTGAATTGCCGATCAATGCGACCCGCTCGCGCCTAAGCGGAGTTCCGGCTCCGCACAGTCAGGTCGCCGGCCTGTCGCATAGACGGCCGGCGCTCAACTGCGGCGCCCAACCTCGTGGCCGAATGTGCCACGGCTGGCATGCCGACTTCGTCCGGCTCGACTGTGGCTTGAGCGCGTCACCCGCCCGCGGATCGTCATTCATGAGACCGCGAGATTGACCGCAGCGCGTGACTATTCAGCCGTTAACTATTCATAGATTAGATTGGTAGAAACTCTCGCAGAAGAAGAGTGATGGTCAGGACGCGGATTGGCGTCCGGCAGGAAGGAGGCTGCAATGCCGACTGCGCACGAGCCCCTTGGTCGATGGCCACTTCGCCTCGACGACTATGACTTCGTACGCCTACTGACGCGCTCCCGGCTCGCGTGGGAGTATCTGCGGCGTAATGGAGCCTATCGACGGGCCTGGCGCCTGTCGGCGGCAGGCCGGCCACGACCGATCCGCTTGATGAGGGAGACGACGCTCCTCCGGGTTCGGCGCCGCTTCAGGTGCGCCGAGTCCTGGGGCCTCTGCATGTTTCGCTGATCCCGCGCAGACCGCACTCGAAGCTGATCTCTTTTGGCACCGTGACACCTATACCCGGGTCGTCACGGCCACAGTCTTTCATGACCGGATCGATGGCGTGAACAGCGCCGTCTCGCTCGCCGACATGCAAGGCCGAAAGATGCTGCTGCAGGCCGCGGACGGCGAGCAGCACCTTCTCCTGCGAGATGGCCTACGCTCGGCGCAGCTTCTGTGCCTCGGTGTCGACATTACCGTAGAGCCGGCGGCCATGAACCTCTTGCTCGACGAGATCCCGCGCGTCGAGCCGAAGCTCCGCCTCGCAAAGCGCGCCATGGACATATACCGCGCAACCGGCCAAAGCGGCGACGGCCGCCACTGGTCGACCCAGACCCTCTGGCATCGTAATGCGCTCGTCGCCCTCGACGGCTGGCTTGCGGGCGCCTCCCAACGCCAGATCGCTGCCCTCATCTACGGCCAGGAGCGCATAGATCGCGAGTGGCGTGCCCCAGATCAGACGATCAAGAACCGGGTCGCGCGGGCCATCCGGCGCGGTCGCGAGCTCATGGAAGGGGGCTACCGCAACCTCTTGAAGTGACTTGTTCCAATGCCGCCCGGGGGTATCGCGCAGCAGGATTGCGCACCGCGATGCTCCCGGAATCCACTCCTTTCGCTCATATTGAACTCCTTTGTATCGGCTATGCGGATATAGGAGTGAGCCCGTGACCGACGACGAGAACGAGCGCGCTGCGCAGGCCAGGAAGGGCAGTCCGTTCCTCAACACTACGCAGGCCGCTCACTACGTCGGCCTGTCGGCTCGGACGCTCGAGAAGATGCGCGTGGTTGGTAGCGGGCCAAAGTACCGCAAGCATGGCCGCTACGTCCGCTACCACATCAACGACCTAGACGAATGGTCGGCCTCGCGCGCCCGGCGATTCACCGCCGATGCGTGAGGAGCGGCCCCTCCTGATCGGTGTTCTCCAGCCGGCGCGGCACCGGCACGGGCATAACCGTCCTCGGGCCACACTCGCCCTCGCAGCCCTCGGGCTCGCGGCGCTCAGCGTCGCCGCGCTCGCCGATCCGGCGCCGCGGCTTGTCTGGAACGCCAGCGCCAGCGCGCCTCTCGGCCTCTACTGGGTGAGCCACACCGTGCCATCGCGCGGCGAGCTGGTGCTCGCCGAGCTGCCGCCGGACGCCCGCCGTCTCGCCGCCGAACGTGGCTATCTGCCTGCCGGCGTGCCACTGGTGAAGCGGGTCGTGGCGCTCGGCGGCGACGTCGTCTGCGCCGTGGACCATGCGATTTCCGTCAATGGTCAGGTCGTCGCCCAGCGACTTGCGCACGATCGCCTCGGCCGTCTGCTGCCGCGCTGGAGCGGCTGTCGCGTGCTCACCGACGACGAGCTCTTTCTGGTGATGGAGGATGTGCCAGGCTCCTTCGACGGGCGCTATTTTGGTCCGCTCCAGCGTGCCGCGGTCATCGGAGGGCTCGTGCCGCTACGGACCAGGTGATCCTCCTGTTGTCGGAGCGCTCGCTCTTGCGCCCACCGCCCGGCCCGGCCTTGCCGAACCATTCGCCGCCGTCGAACGCCGGATCGATCGCCGGCAGCCCTTCATCTCCGATGCCGCCGCGCGGTTCGATTTCCCCAAGGCCCGGGTCTGCGCCGTCATGCAGGCGGAAAGCGGCGGGCGGGGCACCTTTCCCGACCGCCCGATCACCTCGTGCGCGGGAGCTATGGAGCTCATGCAAGTGATGCCCGAGACCTATGAGGAAATGCACGTCGAGCACGGTCTTGGCGATGATCTCCACGATGCCCGCGACAGCATCTTCGCGGGAACGGCGTAACCCTGTGCCATGTACGATCGCTTCGGATTCCCCGCTCTCTTTGTAGCCTATAACGGCGGACCGGTCTGCTACGCCGAGCACCGGTACAACGGGCAACCCCTTCCGCGCGAGACACGTACCTCCCGCCCGACTCATCGTCCGGGCCGCTTGGACACGCCGACAACGCGCGCTCCCGCATCTGGACGGCGCCTCTTCTTCCCTGTCCAGGCCGTGGCGAATAAACCTTCCGAACTCCTGAATGTGACTCCATCGGGAGGCCTGTTCGTGCCGTTGCGCAGTGTGCTGGACAACGGCCGATGGGAGGCAGTGACACCATCAGAGCCATGCCGGAGAGAGGGGCCTCGTCTCGGTTTTCCCCATGCTACCAGCCAGGACGAAGCGCCCGTCAAGGATGCGCGGTCCCCCCAAAATGCTCCACTCCGCTTGCGCTCCGTTCCGCATTTCGGCTCCCCCACGCCCCGCTCCGCGGCGCCTGCGGCGTCCTTGACCGGCGCTTCGCCGGCCGATTCCAGGGCCTGTCCTCGATGAGGAGGACAGCAACCCTGGAGGTTCACATGACCACGCTTCACATCCATCCACACGCCGCATTCGACCGTTTCCCGATGCTCGTCGAGAGCGTCAAAGAGCAGTTCGGCGCCGAGGGAATCGATGCCGTCGTCGATCACTTCATCGAGGCCGAGCGCGCCGATTTCCACTGGGCCAGCCGCATTGCGGAGATGAATTTCGGCCCCTGGGAGAGCCTCGACGACGAGGCTGAGACGTTCGAGAAGGTCGCAATCCTCGGATATTTCCGTGCCCGCTACTATGTCGCGAACTGCGTCGTCGATGGCGATCGGCACGTCCATTGGCTACTCCGCCTGTCCCATTTCGACAGCTTCGAGAGCGCCGAGCAGGTGTTCCTGGCGGGCCATGGATGACCCCGCCGCTCGCTTCGGGAGCGGTGTCCGCTGACACCTCTCCCGGCCCTTCCAGCCGACCAGTCCGGCCGGCGCATTGCGGTCCTTCTGAGCTGCAATCAGACAATAGATCGTAAATGGGCGTAGACGAGGTGCTGAGCAGACCTGGGCGCGTGGTAGGGCAAGATTAAAGGGGTGTCTCGCATGAGCCACTATGTCCTTGTCTGCACATCGTTATTTAGAGAGACCGCGATCGCGGGCTTCGAGACTCGTTCTTGCAAGTCATTGATTCTCCGCATGACGATAGAGAGGCCTTGCGGCCCGCACGCGGGCGCTGCTTCCTCATGTTGTTGGACACCTTGGACCGTCTGCAAGGGATTGCCATGACCCGGGACGACGACTTCGAGCCGAAGCTCGGGAAGATCCGTTCCCGTGGCAGCAAACGCGGTCGCAAATATCTGCACCGGGTGCTGCAGGCGACGATGCTTGCCGGCGGGCGCCTGCGGATCGGACCGTCAGCACGCAAAGCGAAGTTCCACGGTAGCCAGATCGGTCGCGGCGCCAGCATTGGCCGCATGCTCGCCACGCGTGATCGCTATGCGGCGTTCCGTAGCCGCCGTGTCGTCGTCAAATCCCGCATCGTGAAGCTCGCCGGCAACAGCATCAAAGGCGCGCGTGCGCATTTGCGCTACATCCAGCGCGACGGCGTGACCCGCGATGGCCACCCGGGCGACCTCTATTCGGCCGAGCAGGAGCGCGCCGACGGCAAGGCGTTCATCGAACGCTCGACGGGCGACCGCCACCAGTTCCGCTTCATCGTCGCGCCCGAGGACGGTGCTGAATACGACGACCTGAGGCCGTTCGTGCGCCGCCTGATGACGCAGATGGAGGAGGACTTGGGCACTAGGCTCGAATGGGTCGCCATCGATCACTACAACACCGGCCATCCGCACAGCCATATCATCCTCCGCGGCAAGGA
>JBHJOF010000241.1:0-5709 GCA_050330055.1 Kiloniellales bacterium | reverse complement strand
AATTCTGACTCGTCATCCCGGATGCGATGCAGCACGCAGTGCTGCTTCGCTGATCCGGGATCTGCCAGATGGAGAGCTTCGATAGCGCCAGATCCCGTGTCTGCACCGCATCACTGCGTGCTGCGGCGCGCACGGGATGACGGGTCAGCAATAAGCACCGCTGGTCTAATACGCCATCTCGAAGATCGAGACTCATGGCCCATCCTTCGAGACGCGTTCTTCGAACGCTCCTCAGGATGAGGAATGTTGCTTTATATCAGCATACTCCCACCTCATGCTGAGGAAGCCGCCGTAGCCTTGGCGAAGGCGGGCGTCACGAAGCATGGGCGACCGGTCATCACTATCGGGATTTGGTATTAGCCGGCCGGCTTGCCGTCACCTGGCGCCGCCGCCCGCTCCTCCGCGGCCTTGCCGGGCGGCTCGTTGAATTGGCGCCGCGCGGCCTGCCGCTCTGCGGCTGCGTCGTTGCTGTGGCTGATCGCCTCGACCAGGCGGTCGATGTCCTTCAAGTGCAGGTCGCGCTGCGGGAAGGGGATCTCGATGCCGTTCTCGGCGAAGGCCTTGGCCAGCGCGACGCGGTAGTCGCTGGAGACGCTCATGATCGACTCGACGTCGAGCAGATAGCCGCGCCCCTCGAAGTCGAGCGAGCTGTCCCCGAAGCCGCGGAACAGGACGTAGGGCTCGGGCCACTCCGCAATGCGCGAATCAGCGACCAGCGGCTCCTTCATGATCCGCATGACCTTCTCGACGTCGGAACCGTAGGCCACGCCGACCTTTACCTCGATGCGGCCGAGCTTGTTCTTGTGCGTGTAGTTGATCACCGAGGTCGAGATCAGCTCGCTGTTCGGGATGATCACCGAGGCGCGCTGGAAGGTCTCCAGCTCGGTGGCGCGCACGTTGATGC
The DNA here is from genome assembly GCA_050330055.1 of Kiloniellales bacterium. Classification (GTDB taxonomy): domain Bacteria; phylum Pseudomonadota; class Alphaproteobacteria; order Kiloniellales; family JAKSDN01; genus JBHJOF01. Next base: position 4,805 of record JBHJOF010000241.1, on the reverse strand, counting down.
GCTTAACGTAGCCTTCGTGCCCGGCGGCGACGATCCAATCGCCGACCTTGATCGGCCGCTCGACCAGCAGGATGAGGCCGGAGACGAAGTTGTTGACCACGTTCTGCAGCCCGAAACCGATGCCGACCGAGAGCGCGCCGGCGATCAGCGCCACGTTGGAGAGGTCGAGGCCGATGGCCGAGATCGCCAAGGCCGCCGCCAGGATCAGGCCGATATAGCCGAAGCCGGCGGCGAGCGAATTCTGCACCCCACTGTCGAGCGTGGTCTGGGGCAGCACCCGCTCGGCCAACAGGCGCTGCAGCAAGCGGGTCGCGATCAGCACGCCGGCGAAGACGCCGATTCCGATCAGTGCGTCGGTCACCGAGATCGTGACGTTGCCGATGGTGAAGCCCTGCAGGACGCCGCTGGTCCAGATCAACATGTCCCGCGCCGGCACGCCCCAGATCGGCAGCACGATCAGCAGCCCGATCAGGAGGATGGCGAGGTCGAGCAGCGTGCGCAGCCAGAACTTCAACAGGTTGCGCGTCCTGTGGCGCAGGCCCAGCTCGCTCTGCACCAGGTCCGCGCGCAGCGCGCCGCCGATCAGCTCGCGCAGCAGGCCGCGGATCAGGAACAGGGGCCCGCCGACCACGCCGGTCGCCAGCAGATTGCTCATCAGATAGCCGGCCAAGCCCGCGTAGCCGGCGATTGCGGCGACGATCGCGGCGATCGCGATCGAGCGCAGCGCGACGCGGACCGTCAGCCAGAAGCGACTGGCGCGGCCACTGGGCACAGCCGCTTCGTCATCGGCATCCTGGTCGGCGAGCGCGGCGTCGGCTGCACCGGGAACCCAGAGCGATGACCGGGTCAGATAGACCACGATGGCGGCCTCGACCACGCTGGTGACCAACTCGTAGAAGGACGCCAGCTCATCGGAGATGGGGAGGCCGGCGGTTGATCTGGTCAGGAACAGGTCGACGGCGAAGAGCGCCGCCAGCAGGCTAATGGCACGGGCGATCCGCTTGGCGTTCTCCGGCTGGATATTTTCCAGGCGCCAGCTCGGCAGGTCCGGGGCCAGCGCCGCCCTGGCGAAGGCCCAGCTCAGCACGAAGATCATGGCCGAGATGCAGAAACCCATGACCATGTCGCGGAACACGCCCATCGGCACCACGCCGCTGCTGGCGACCCGCTCGAGAATGCCGCCGAGAATCAGGGCCGGGATCAGGCCGTCGGCGAGCCCTTCCGCGACCGCCGCCACGACTCGCCGGGCATAGGTCGGTGCCGTGCTCTCGGGGTCACGGCCGAAAGCACGCAGCAGCAGCCGGCGCAGAAGCCAGCCGATGGCGACGATCAGTCCGAGGCCGAGCAGCAGGCGATAGAGCAGGATATGGATGCGCTGTTCGGAAGTGAGGCCGTCCCACCAGCTGATCGGAGCCTGCACCAGCCGCCCCAGTATGCCGAACATCTCCGGCACGGAGACGGCGATGGTGCTGGGGGCGATGGGCAGCGGATAGGGTTTCAGGATTTCGCTTACAGCCTGCTCGCGCGCATAGGCCGAGAAGCGGGAATCGAGCTCCTGGACCTTTGTCGTGATCAGGCCGATCTGCTTGATCTGGTCTTGCAGCGAGGCGATCCGCTCGTTGAGGCTTTGGCGCTGGGCGCCGATGTCGGGCGATTCCGGTGGTTCGCCTTCCGCCGGGGCGGCCCCCAGCGTGCCAAGCTGCTGACGCAGCGGCTGCAGCGCGCTTTCCGCCCGGTTCCTGCTGCCCAGTGCCTCTTGCCGCACGCGGGCCAGGCGGTCGCGCAGGGCGTTGACCTCCGCCGCCGTCAGGTCCGGCCGCTCGGCCGCGGCCTCGACCTCGCTCAGCGTCTGGTTCCAGTCGGTGAGCCGGAAGCCGAAGGGGCGCTCGTCCTGCCCAAGCGCCGGCGCACCCGGCAGCACCAGGGCGATCGCCACGAGAAGCGGACGGACGACTGCGCGCAAGACCCCTGCACCCTCTAGGGAATGTGGGCGCGAAGTCTAGCAAGCCGCCCCGGCCGCCACCACATCGGCGGCGACGAGGCGAGCGGCAGACCGGGCGGGGTCAGGCGGCGGCCAGCGCCTCGCGGCCGTGCGGCGCGGTGAAGTCGATGTCCGGCCCCTTGGGTACGATGCCGCCCGGGTTCACCGTGCTGTGGCTGCCGTAGTAGTGCCGCTTGATGTGGTGCAGGTTCACGGTCTCGGCCACACCGGGCACCTGGTAGAGTTCGCGCGCGTAGGCCCAGAGGTTCGAATAGTCGACCAGCCGGCGCTTGTTGCACTTGAAGTGGCCGACATAGACCGGATCGAAGCGAACCAATGTGGTGAAGAGCCGCCAGTCCGCCTCGGTCAAACGCTCGCCCACCAGATAGCGTTGCCGGCCGAGCCGGGCATCGAGCTCATCGAGGGTTTCGAACAGCGCGTCGAAGGCTTCCTCGTAAGCGTTCTGGCTGGTCGCGAAGCCGGCCCGGTAGACGCCGTTGTTGACGGTCTCGTAGACCCGCTCGTTGATGCGATCGATCGCTGGGCGCAGCGCCTTGGGATAGAAGTCGAGGCCGGCCTTGCCCCACGCGTCGAAGGCGCTGTTCAGCATGCGGATGATCTCGGACGATTCGTTGCTGACGACGGTGCCGCGCTGCTTGTCCCACAGCACCGGCACGGTGACCCGGCCGCTGTAATCGGGCTGGGCCTGCGTATAGACCTGGTGCAGGTAGCGCGCGCCATTGACGTGATCGGGCGTGGCGCCGGGTCCCTCGCGGAACTCCCAGCCGTTCTGGCCCATGTGCCAATGCACCACCGAGACCGAGATCACTTCCTCGAGGGCCTTCAGCTTGCGGAAGATCAGGGTGCGATGGGCCCAGGGACAGGCGAGCGACACATAGAGGTGATAGCGCCCGGGCGCCGCCTTGAAGTCGCCTTCGCCGCTCGGGCCGGGGCTGCCGTCCTTCGTCACCCAGTTGCGGAAGCTGCTCTGCTGGCGCTCGAAGCGGCCTCCGGACTTCTCGGTGTCGTACCAGCGGTCGTGCCAGACGCCGTCGATCAACAAGCCCAATACGCGTCTCCTCTCCTCGATTGGACCGGCCGCTATGACCGGTCGCTAGAATTCCCGGCCAATACGCCGGTCGAGCGACCAGGCGCCGCCGCCGCGGAACACGAAGGCAAGGGTCACGATGCCCCATAGCAAGGGATACTCGTAGCCGCCGTTCTGATTGAAGAATCCGTTGCCGAGATGGACCAGAACTATGGCGAAGAGCATCACAACTGTGGCCCCGGCCGCGGCAATGCGCGTGAGGAAGCCGAGCGCAAGGAAGAGCCCACCGAAAAACTCGGTGGCGCCGACCAGGACGGCAAACAACATGCCCGGCTCGAGACCGAGTACGTTGCCGAAGAACTGCGCAGTGCCCTCAAGGCCGCCGCCGCCGAACCAGCCGAACAGCTTCTGCGCGCCGTGCGGCATGAGTATGAGGCCGGCGAAGACCCGGATCATGGGAACCGCGGCCGGCGACAGGAAACTGTAAAGCGGGTCCAGTGCCGGAATTATCAATCTCGTCTGCGTCGTATACTGGTTCATTGCATTGGTCCTCGCTGTGCGCTTAAATCCAGGTAATGGCGCTGACATTTGGTTCTTGTTCATTGTCATGCCCGGACTTGATCCGGGCATCCATCGTGCAGCGGCACCATGGATTGCCGGGTCAAGCCCGGCAATGACAGCTTTAGAAATCTCGGTGCCGAGGGTTGGGACTCTAGCATTAGCGGCGCTCGATGCTCACGGCAAGTCGGCGAGCAGCAGCTCGCTGTCCTCGATCGCGGTGATGGTGAGCGTCTCCTCGTCGCCGACGCTGACGCCGTCACGCGCCTCGACGGCAGTGCCGTTGACCGTGCAGCGGCCGCTGGCCGCCACCAGATAGGCGCGGCGTCCGCTGCCGAGCTGGTGCGTCACGCTCTGTCCGGCCATCAGGGTGGCGCCGAGCAGCGTCGCGTCCTGGTGGATCGGCAGCGCCTGCTCGTCGCCCGGCCGCCCCGAGGCCAGCGGCACGAGAACACCTGCGCGCTCGCCCTTGGGGAAGCGGCGCTGGTCCCAGCGCGGCGCGACGCGCAGCCGGTTCGGCTCGATCCAGATCTGGAACAGCTGCGTGGGCTCGGACTCCAGGTTGACCTCGGCATGCAGGATGCCGCTGCCGGCGGACATGACCTGCACGTCGCCCGCCTCGGTGCGGCCCTGATTGCCCAGGTGGTCCTGGTGGGTGATGGCGCCGCGCCGGACATAGGTGATGATCTCCATGTCGCGGTGGCCGTGCATGCCGAAGCCCTGGCCCGGCTCGATGGTGTCGTCGTTCCACACCCGGAGCGGCCCCCAGCCCATGCGCGCCGGGTCGTAGTGCTCGGCGAAGCTGAAGTGATAGCGCGCGTTGAGCCACTCGTTCCGGAAGCGGCCGAGCTGCTCGAAGGGCGTGACTTCAATCATTGCTGTCTCTCTTGCTGCAATGTGCAGCCTTTAGCGGGCCAGCTTGGCCGTGATCTCGGCCACGTGCTTGCCCTGGAAGCGGGCGATGGCCAGCTCGTTCTGGCTCGGCTGGCGGCTGCCGTCGGCCTTGGCCAGCGTGGTCGCGCCATAGGGCGTGCCGCCGCTGACTTCGCCCATCTCGCTCAGCCCGGCGCAGCTATAGGGCACGCCGACGATGATCATGCCCTGGTGCAGCAGCGTCGTGTGGAACGAGGTGATGGTGGTCTCCTGGCCGCCGTGCTGGGTCGCCGTCGAGGCGAAGACGCTGCCGATCTTGCCGATCAGCGAGCCCTTGGCCCAGAG
>JBHJOF010000240.1:0-6516 GCA_050330055.1 Kiloniellales bacterium | reverse complement strand
ACGGCGTGGAGGACCACGACCACGACGACTTCGAGTCCTTCGTCGTCGAGCTCGGCGAGATCGCCCGGCCGCAGGCCTTCACCGACCGCCTGGCCGCCGTCGTCATCAAGCACGACATCCTGCGCCTCAAGGGCTTCGCCGCCGTGCCCGGCAAGGCCATGCGTCTCGTCATCCAGGGCGTCGGCCCGCGCCTGCAGCACTACTTCGACCGCGACTGGCGGGACGGGGAGGCGCGCGCCACGCGGCTCGTGGTGATCGGCGAGAAGGGCCTCGATCGCGCGTCGATCGAGGCGGCGGTGCGGGAGGCTGTGCAGAGCTAAACGGGGGCGGGGGTCGAAGCAGAATGTGCTTCCTCTGGGGTCTACATAACAAAGAACCCCTTTGATCCGACGTCAGCCCGCTCGACACGGCGGCCAAGGTGCCCTCAGCGCGCTGCGCTTGGCCGGTAATAGAGACTGAGCAGACGTTTTCCTTTGCGAAGTCCCCCTTGGCCGGATCGTCGCTGCCAGGCTCCTGCGCGGCACCGCGGCAAGCGCGTCAGCGCCGCTTGACGGTCGCTGCTGGCAGGTCTGGGGCAGGCGCGTCCAGGGCGGGATCGTCGAGCGCGGTGAGCAGGGCCTCGACCGCGGCCGTCGATTCGGCGCCGAGCGGCTGATCCTCGTGCTGGAGCTTCTCTCCGGCCTCGGCCGGCGCCTCGCATGCGCCCCAAAAGGCGCTTCGTTCGAGCAACTTGGTTGGATCGATCGGCTTCGACAGATAGTCATTCATGCCGGCTTGCAGGCACCTCTGGCGGTCGGCTGGCATGGCATTCGCTGTCATGGCGATGATCGGCACCTGCGCCTTGGGCCCACCCAGCGCGCGGATGCGCCGCGTCGCCTCAAGTCCGTCCATCTCCGGCATCTGCATGTCCATTAGCACCAGATCGTAGGCGCGGCTGCGCAGCGCTTCGATCGCCTCCAGACCGTTGCCGGCGACATCGCTGCGATGACCGGCTTTGCGCAGGATGGTGGCGACGAGCATCTGGTTGACCGGGTTGTCCTCGACCACAAGCACGCGCAGCCCGACAGTGCGTTGCCAGGGTTGTGCCTGGGTGGAGGATTGCGCCGCCTGTGCCTTGGCACGGCTGAGCCCGTAGAGGCGCCCGAGACAGCCGAGGACCGCCGAACGCCGCACCGGCTTCGGCAAGGCGCCATCGAAGCCCAGCGCCATGGCCTCCGCCCAGCCGCCAACGGTGCCCGAGGACGAAAGCACCAGCTTCAGGCCGCGATAGGCCGGCTCGGCGCGGATACGCCGGCAGAGCGTCACGCCATCCTGCTCCGGCATCATGTGGTCGATGATGACGAGCTCGAAGGCGGCGCCTTGCTGTGCGGCCTGCGCCAAGGCTGCGAGGCCGCTGTCCGCGTCGGCTGCAGAGGTTACCGTCGTGCCGAGCGCCGAAAGCTGCTTCTCAAAGATGAAACGATTGACTGCATTATCGTCGACCACGAGAACGCGTTTTCCCGCAAGCCGGTCCCTGAAGCCGTCGATCTCCGAGTGCGCGGCGCCGACTTGGCGGCCAAGCAGGACGCTGAACCAAAAGCTGCTGCCTTCGCTGGAGCTGCGCTCGAGGCCCATCTCGCCATCCATCAGAGCGACCAGCTGCTTGCAGATCGCGAGTCCGAGGCCGGTGCCGCCGAAGCGCCGCGTAATCGAGGCATCGGCCTGTGTGAAGCGCTCGAACAGCTTGTCCTGCATCTCGGCTGGAATCCCGATGCCGGTATCGCTGACCCGGAAGCGCAGCATGACCTGGTCCGCCGTGCTCGACTCGAGGCACAGCTCCAGCGACGCGCCGCCCCGCTCCGTGAACTTGATGGCGTTGCCGATCAGGTTGAACAGCACCTGGCGCAGCCTGCCGGGGTCGCCCGATAGGGCAGGCGGGACATCCGGTGCGATGTAGGCGGCAAGCTCGAGATCCTTGGCCAGCGCGCGGGACGACATGAGTTCGACGACGCTGTCGACCAGGGAAGGCAGATCAAAGGGCACGACCTCGAGCTCGAGCTTGCCGGCTTCGATCTTGGAGAAGTCAAGGATGTCGTTGAGAATGCCCAGCAGCGCTTCGCCCGACTGACGGAGCGTGCCGGCGTACTGCTGCTGCTCCGTGTCGAGCCGCGTGTCCTGCAGTAGGCCGGCCATGCCGAGCACGCCGTTCATCGGCGTGCGCAACTCGTGGCTCATCATGGCGAGAAACTCGGATTTGGCGCGGTTGGCGGACTCGGCGGTTTCGCGTGCCCGGTCGAGCTCGATCGCATTCTGCTTGAAGACACTGAGCGCGCGGGCCATGTCGCCGATCTCGTCGCGCCGCTGCAGAGCGCTGGTGAACACGACCGTCCGGTCGTCGCTCGCCAGCCGCGTCATGGCGTCGGTGATGGCCGTCAGGGGGCGCGAGATGCCGCGGGCGATGACCGTAGCGATGAGCGCGAGCAGCAGGCTGAGCACCGCAATCGTGGCCAGCGTGAGCGCGATGGTCGTCTCGCGGTTGGCATCACCGTCGGCTACCGCGGCCTCGAAGTTGGCCCGCGCGCTCTGGCGCAGGGCCTGGATGCTGGATTCGATCCGCGCGTAGCGCGTGGCCAGATCGTCGTTCAGGCGTTGCTGCTGCAGGCGGAGACTGACCACCTGTTCGAAGGCGTTCCTGTAGGCGGTGAGATTGGCGGTCAGTCGCCGACGCGCGTCGGCCTGCAGGTCGTTGGCCTCGACCGCGTCGGACAGCGCGGCGCCGGCCTCCGTGGCCTTGAGTGCATAGTTCTGATCGAGCGAGAGGAAGAAATCCTTCTCATTGCGCCGCATGACGAGCGCTAGCGCCATCAGGCGCGGATCGTCGATCACCTCGAGCTCGCCCTCGACCTGCTGCGCCGAGCTGGCGAGAGCGCCCAGCCAACCGCTGTTGCGGTTCAGCCCGACCTCGAGCAGTGCCTTTACCATGTCGGCGAAGCGTTCGCTGTAGGTGGTGATTTCGGCCCGGACGTCGGCCACCTGTTCGGCGGTCGCCGGTGTGCCCCCGAGCGCGGCCAGGCGGTCGAGCGTTTCAGTCATGCGGCTCAGCGTCTCGCCATGCCGGCCGATATAGCCGCGGGCGCCGAGGCGTAGCAGATCGCGCTCCCAACGCCGCGCCTCGAGCAGGTGGAGCGCGGCGGTCTGGGCCAGCTCCTGCTGCTGCCAAGCACGGCTCGAGGCGGCCTGGGCGGCATTCTGGCTGACCACGCTGCTGTAGTAGACCCCCGCGATGGCGAGGAAGCCGGCCAGTGCTACCGCCGGCAGGAACAACAACTGACGGCGAATCGGATGCTGCGAAAGGTGCCGACCCAGGACCATGGGATACCAGGACTCCGGTAACCGGTGCGCCGCGGCCGGCGCGGGGCGGTTACAGTGAGAGAACAGGGATTAGTGGCAAGTCTAGATTAAGAAAGGCTTTCAGAAGGCCGGGCAGGTCTAGTGCCCAGTATCAAGAAAGCCAACAACACCCCCCACCCTAACCCTCCCCCGCAAGGGGGGAGGGAAATTGGAGCGAGCCCAATATCTTACACCCTCCCCCTAGACGGGGGAGGGCCGGGGTGGGGGTGACTCAGGTGATTCCGATAGCTGGTACTAGGCCAGCACGGTCGGCCCCGATCCGCAGTACTCGGCCCTGCACTCGGCTAGACCCCAGCCCCCGACCACTGCCGGCGCCGGCTCAGCCGGCGGCCTTGCGCTCTCCCTGGCCCCAGGCGGCGTAGGCGGGTACCTTGCCACCTTCGAGCACGGTCTTGAGACCCGACAGGATGGCGGGCCAGCCCTGCTCGACGCCTTTGCGTGATGCCGAGTTCCTCGGGAAGTTGCCGTGGATCACCTTCAGCGCGGTTGCGTCGCCGTTCCGGCTGAGCTCGTAGGTGACTATCGAGGGGCCCTCGTCGTGCATCGGGCCGGGCCCTTCGACGTGGAAGCTGTAGACCAGGCGGCGGGACGGATCGCTTTCCAGGATCTCGCCGCGCACGTCGACCTTGCCGCCGCGCCGGTAGACGATCGGATCACCCTCCTGGAAGCTCGAGTCATGGCGCGTGCCGGCCCACCAGGCGCGCTCGCTGGCATTGTCGGTCAGGGCCGCCCAGACCTTCTCCAGGCTGGCGGCGATGTAGATGACGTAGACGTAGTCGGGGTCGCGCTCGGCGTGCAGCTTCGGGGTCTTGCTCATGTCCGGTCTCCTTGCTCTGTCGGATGGGCTTGGATCGTTCAGTCCGATTCCAGTTCTTTCTTGAGGTCGATCAGCGCCTCGACGCGGGCGCGCTCGAACTTGCGGATCCAGCGGTCGGCGATCTGCGCGATCGGCACCGGGTTGAGGTAGTGCAGTTTCTCGCGGCCGCGCCGGATCGTCGCCACCAGGTTCGCCTCCTCCAGGATCGCCAGGTGCTTGGTCACCGCCTGGCGCGTCATGTCGAGACCCTTGCACAGCTCGCTCAGGGTCTGGCCGTTGCGCGCGTGGAGCCGGTCCAGCAGCTCGCGACGGTCGGCATGTGCCAGCGCCCGGAAGGCCGCGTCGAGGGTCATGGCTCTAATATGCAACCTTTTGATTGCCTGTCAAGCATGAAGTGCGGACGGCGCTGCGTTCCTGTAGGCCGATTACAGGATTCCTATACGGCCATCACGAACGACCCGCGCTGATCCGACGCCAGGCCGCTCGACACGGCCATCTTGGTGCGCTCGGCGCGCTGCGCCTGGTCGGTCATCGAGGTCTGGGCGCGGAACTGCAGGTAGAGGTCGAGCAGGCGCTTCTCCTCGGCGAAGCCCCAATTTGTCGGATCGTCGCTGCCGAGTTCCTGGGCGATCCGATCGGCCGCCTTGTGCAGCGTGCCGGGCACGTGGCCGGGCCGGTTGACGTGCTGGTCGAGCAGCAGGGCGACGCCGTACTCCGAGGTGACATAGTCGGCGACGAAGCGGTTGCGGACCCGCTTGCCCGGGTTGCGGTAGAACACGTCGATGCGGGCGATGGCGTGCTCGATCTCGGCGCGGCGCACGGCGGGATCGTGGCCGGCGCGCCAGAAGCGGTAGGGCCACTCGAGCGAGCGCAGCACCTCCTTGTCGGCGGCGCTGCGCAGGACGCGTACGTTCAGGCTGAAGCGGCCGCGCGGTACGTCGCTGGCGGGCCCAGGGCTCTCTGGGGTCACCTCGGCCACGTCGAGCCCGAAGCGGCCGAAGCAGCGCTCGTAGGCCTCGCCATCCTGCCGTTTCAGGCGGTCGAGCATTGCCGGCAGCTCGCCCTTGCCGTCGCCGCTACCCGCGGTCCATTGGAAGGCGCCGAAGGTGAGGAAGGCGTTGTCCCAGGTGTTGATCGCCTCGAGCCGGCCCTCGTTGGCCGAGACCGCCTCCATGACTCGCAGCAGCGAGGGCGCAACGCCGGGGAAGAGATCGCGGTTCGCGGCGACGAACTCGCGCATGGTCGTGGTGCCGTTGTTGAACACGCCGAGCCGGAACTTGCGGGCAAAGGTGGTGCCGTCCGGCGCCACCGCCTCCTTACCGACGAAGTGAAAGCCGGGGGCGGGGGTCTCGGGCGTGGCTTCATCGACCACCACGAAATCGGCTGAGACGAAGCCGGTCCTGTTGCCCTGCGGCGTCGGGGCCTCGACCTTGTGCCAGCCGTTGGCGCTTTCCAGGATGGTCAGCCGCGTGCCGTTGCCCAGGCTGTCGATGATCGGGCCGCCAGGCGACTGCCGCAGGTTCAGGGACGTGTTGACCGCAACCACACCGACGCGCGCCATGGCTCGCCTCCCCCGGTTCTTGAGCGCAGGCTTTTCGTCAGGTTAGCGCGAATTTCCGTCGCGCGCGGTGACAAGCGGCACAGACGCGCGCCGCCCCCCTCACGCCTTGTCGGCGGCGCGGGCGAGGGTGTCGGCGTCGAAGGCCGGCATCGACTGGATGCGGCCGTAGCCCTGGGTCGTGTACCAGACCGAGAAGCTCAGCAGCGCCTCGGGGTCGGGCGTCTCGACCACGTCGACGAAGTCGAACTGGCCCTGGGTGTAGTAGACCGCCTCCAGCTTGATGCCGAGCTCCTTCAGCTTGGCCTTGGCGCTCTCCACGCGCTTGGGATGCTTCTTGGCCCAATCGGCACTCAGGCTGCCGAGCAGCACGTACTTCATGGTCTTTCCTCCCGAGCTGGGTTTTTGCTTGCGGTGGAGTATAGCATCTCCACAGGCGACCCCGGAGACCACGTTGCAAAAGCCTGGCATACCTGCGATGGGGATTGTAACTGGCACAAGGCATCCGCCGTTAAGCGCGCAGCAAGCTTACCCAGCGAGGAGGATACTGTGATGCTTAGAGGCTGTCTTGAAACTCGGCTTTGGGGTGGATGGCCGGGTTCAGATGTGATTCCAAACGGTTGTCAAAGCCTGTTTGGAGGGCCTCATGTGGACGCCGACCACCCGGCGGCAACATAGCCGCGATCATCTGCGTTACGGAAGCGACTTGACCGATGCGGAATGGGCGATCCTCGCGCCGTTCATGCCGCCG
>JBHJOF010000239.1:0-7714 GCA_050330055.1 Kiloniellales bacterium | reverse complement strand
TGCCAGCGCGCGGCCGGCCGCGGCCAGGGCGCCGCGGGCCTGGGCGACGCCGTCCCCGGCCAGCAGCAGCGGGCCGGGCGGCAAGCGCCCATCGAGCAGCGCCGGTACAATGAGCCCGGGCTCGCCGAGCGGCCGGCGGTCGGGCGCAAAGGCCTGGGCATAGACCTCGGCCCGCTTGGAGTCGAGCAGCACGGCTAGCGTCCTGTCGGCCAGCTCCGCTGCGGGGACGGCGGCGGCTAGCGCCTCGAAATTGGTGACGCCGATGAGCGGCAGGCCCCAGGCGAGCGCCAGCCCGCGCGCCGCCGCCAGGCCGATGCGCACGCCGGTGAAGCCGCCCGGGCCACGGCTGACCGCGACGGCGTCGAGCGCGGCATAGGCGAGACCGGCCTCGGCCATGACCGCCTCGACCAGCGGCAGCAGGCGCTCGGACTGGCCGCGCTGCATGACTTCGAGTCGCTGGGCGACGACCCGGCCCTCGGCCCAGACCGCGGCCGAGCAGGCGGTCCCCGCCGCGTCGAGCGCCAGGATGCGGCGCGGCTCACCCATGCCGGCATGCCGGCGCGCGAGGCGCCCTAAAGGATCTGGCAGACCTCATCGAACTCGAAGCGCGGGCCGCGCGGCCGGACTCCGGCAGGATCGCCATAGCCGAGATTGCAGAGGAAATTCGACTTGATCTTGCCGCCGGGGAAGAAGGCGCGGTCGACGAGATCGTTGTCGAAGCCCGACATGGGACCGCAGTCGAGACCGAGCGCACGCGCAGCCAGGATGAAATAGCCGCCCTGCAGCGTGCCGTTGCGAAAGGCCGTCTGCTCGATGTGCTTCGGCTTGCCGGCGAACCAGGAGCGCGCGTCCTCGCGGGGAAACAGCCTCGGCAGATGCTCATGGAACTCCAGATCGTAGGCCAGGATGGCGGTGGCCGGGGCGGCCATGGTCTTGTCGCGATTGCCGGCCATCAACGCCGGCTTCAGCTTCTCCTTGGCTTCGCGCGACTTGACGAAAACCACGCGCAGCGGGCTGCAGTTGGCGCTGGTCGGCCCCATCTTGGCCAGATCGTAGACTGCCTGCAGCAGGACGTCGCTGACCGGCTTGTCCTGCCAGGCATTGTGCGTATGGGCCTCGCGAAACAGCAGATCGAGGCCCGCATCGCTCAGGATCCCGCTCACGGCTTCCCCTCTTCCGCTTCGACCGTGTCGCCCGATTCGCCGTCGTGCCAGCTTGGCGCGCAGAGCGGGGCGCGGCAAGCCTGGTCATCGTTCCGGAAACGACGGCCCCTGCGCGTTGTGCAGCGGTCAGTTCGCTACGGCCGTCTGCACCGCCGTCGGGCTAGGGAGCTTGCGTTGATAGAAGACGTGCTGACCGAACTGCGGGCCCTGATTCAACGCTTCGCGCCAGCCGGGCTTTACCGAGACGGCGTGATACCAAAGGGCGCCGCGCGTGGGGTCGGCGGTGCGCGCCCAGTAGACGTCGCGCGCGACCCTGCGGCTCTCGGCCCAGGCGCGCCAGTCGCGCGGCCGGTCGCTGAGGCCGTCGTACCACCAGGAGAACTGACAGCGGTGGCGCACCGTGTCGCCGCCCTGCTGCACCACCGCGCAGACGGTTTCCGGGAAGCCGGCATCGGCGACGCGGTTCATCACCACCTGGCCGACCGCTACCCTGCCGATCTCGGGCTCGCCGCGCGCCTCGAAGTAGATGTTGAGCGCGAGGCAGCGAATCTCCTCGGCCGGATCAGCCAGCGTCGGCGCGCTCATGCGGCCCAGCTTGAAATCTACGACCTGGCGCGGCCAAAGCGCCGAGTCCTGCGGCAGGTTGGTGCGTTCGCCGGTCACGGCGACGGCGAAGACCGCGACGCCCAGCAGGGCCACGACACCGCGCGCCAGCCCTTGGCGGAAAGCCGCCGCGGTGCGCTGCCAGGTCTCCGACATGCTCGCCCCCCTTCGAGGTGCCACATCCGACACGGCGCAGTTGCCGCCCGCGTCGACCGCGAGCGTGCCGTGCGATTCGGGCAATGTCGTGGCGGTCTAGAGCATGATCCGATTGAATCGGATCATGCTCTATAACGTCTTGATTGGTCGCATTTTCGGACGGCGAACCGGCTTCCACTTCGCCTGAAAATGCTCTAGAGGACCGGACGAACCTCGACCACCTCGGGGATATAGTGCCGCAGCATGTTCTCGATCCCCATCTTGAGCGTCGCGGTCGAGCTCGGGCAGCCGGAGCAGGCGCCCTGCATGTGCAGGTAGACCACGCCGTCCTCGAAGCTGCGGAAAATGATGTCGCCGCCGTCCTGGGCCACGGCGGGGCGCACCCGGGTGTCGAGCAGCTCCTTGATCTGGCGCACCACCTCGCTATCCTCGCCGGCCGCTTCATCGCCACCGGCGTCGGCTCCCTCGAGCAGCATCGGCTTGCCGGCGGTGAAGTGCTCCATGATCACGCCGAGGATCGCCGGCTTCAGCAGGAACCATTCCTTGTCGTCGCGCTTGGCGACAGTGATGAAGTCGGAACCGAGAAACACGCCGGTCACGCCGTCGACCAGGAACAGGCGCTCGGCCAGCGGCGAGCGGCGCGCCGATTCGGCATCGCTGAAGTCCGCGGTCCCGTCGGACATGACCTCACGCCCCGGAAGGAACTTCAGGGTCGCGGGATTGGGGGTCTGTTCCGTCTGGATGAACATGGTTGCTTCCTTTCCGGCAGCTGAGCCGCGAGCCGGGGCCGGCAGCCCGCCGTGATTGTCTGCAATGTGGGTCAAGATTGTAGAAACTGCAAGGCAGCGGCGCGCCGGCCGGCCGGCCGCCAGGCCGCCGCCAGCGATGTTTTCTTTTGGAATTCAGCCTGTTAGCTGACGGCGTCGATGTCCTCTTCGGACAGGTTGCCGGGCACGATGGTGACCGGAATCCGCAGCTTGCCCATGAACTTGCCGGTCAGCGCCGTGACCAGGGGGCCGGGACCACGCTGCTCGGTGCTGGCCGCCAGCACCAGGATCGAGATGCTGGGCTCCTCCTCGATCAGCGTGAGGAGCTCATCCCGGCGGCCGCCTTCGCGCACGTAGAGCACCGGCAAAGAGCCGGTCAGCTCGTTGACCTGCGCGGCCAGCCGCTGCAACAGCTGCTCGCCCTCGCTGCGCGCCTCCTCGCGCATCAGGTCGCCGACCGCCATCCAGTGCTGGAAGTCGGCCGGCTCTACGACATAGAGCAGCGCCACGCGGCCTCCGGTGTGCTGCGCCCGGCGGCAGGCGAAGCGGAGCGCCACCGGCATCTCCGGGCTGTCGTCCACGACGACCAGGAAAACGCGGTCGCTTTGGCTCGGTGCGGTTTCGGTCATGGGCTCCATCAGGACTTGCGGAAGGCGACGTGGGCGAGCCATCCTGCCACTAGCGCGACCAGCACCGCAATTACGCCGTAAAGGGCGCTCTGGTGGTGCGCGAAGTCGAAGATCTCCGCCTCGGCGCCGATCTTGCTGACGATCAGCGGCGTGGTCTGGGCCCCGATCACCTCGCCGTCGCGCAGCAGATAGACCTGCACCTGGTAAGCGCCGGTCGGCACGTTGGCGGGAAAGAAGATGTCAGTGCGAAAGAGCCGGTTGCCGAGGAACCTGACGCGGCCGACCGTAGTGCTGTAGAGGCCGAGACGCTGCTTGTTGCGCTTCAGCGCCGCGCGCCATTCGTTGGCGATGTTCTCGGAGGCCTTGGCGTGCGGCAGAGCGAGGTCCAGGAAGTCGAGCCCGATCTCATTGCGCGCACGCGCCCCGACACTGGCGATCTCCTCCAGCGGCCGCGAGGCGGCGACGGCATAGAAGCTGGGCACCCTGTCGAAGGTCATGCTGGCGGTATTGACCCAGATGCCGGCCAGACGACTCTTCCGGTGCATGACCACGCTGCTCTCCGGACCGCGCACGATCACGGCCACGTCGCCGGGACCGTCGACCGCGCCGAACAGCAGCACCTTGGCGCCGGCAAAGCCCGTCGTGATCGCCACCAGATGATCCGACAGATCGGCGACCAGCGCATTCGGCTTTAGCGGCGCTGCCGGCCCGACCAGCAGTACGAGCAGGAGCGCGAGCCCGGCGAAGCCGCGCGGTTTCAATGCTCGCTCCCGATCGAATAGAGGTCGGCCGGCGTGGCCGAGAGATCGAAGGCCAGCTTGCCGCAGACCGCCAGCACGATCAGCGACAGCAGAAAGCGGAGCTGCTCGCCACGCAGCTTGGCGCCCGCCTTGGCGCCGAGCTGCGCGCCGATCACGCCCCCGACCAGAAGCAGCAGGGCCAGCACAACGTCTACGGTCTGGTTGGCGTAGGCCTGCAGGAAGGTCACGTTGGCGGTGACGAAGATGATCTGGAACAGCGAGGTGCCGACCACGACAGCGGTCGGCATGCCGAGCAGATAGATCATCGCCGGCACCATGATGAAGCCGCCGCCCACGCCCATGATCGCCGCCAGCACGCCGACCAGGAAGCCGACGCCGAAGGGCAGCAGCGCGCTGATGTAGAGCTTCGAGCGGCGGAAGCGCATCTTGAGCGGCAAGCCGTGGATCCAGGTGTGGCGATGCAGCTTGCGTCGCACCACCGCCGAGCTGCGCTGCCGCCGGAGTGCGCGCAGGCCCTCCACCAGCATCAGGGTGCCGATGATGCCGAGGAAGGCGACATAGGCGAGCCGGATCACCAGGTCGATCTGGCCGACCTCGCGCAGCAGGGCGAAGAGCCACACGCCGAAGCTCGATCCGGCCAGGCCGCCGAGCAGCAGCACCGCGCCCATCTTGACGTCGACGTTGCCGCGCGACCAATGCGCCAACACGCCCGAGACCGACGAAGCGACGATCTGATTGGCCTCGGTGCCGACCGCGACCGGCGGCGGGATGCCAAGGAAGATCAGGATTGGCGTCATGAGGAAACCGCCGCCGACCCCGAAGACACCGGAGAGAAAGCCGACCAGCCCGCCCAGGCCGAGAAGCAGAAAGGCATCGACGGAGATCTCGGCGATGGGCAGGTAGATCTGCATCGTGGAATGTCAGGCCTTGGTCCGCTGCTGCTGTGACTCGACAGCTCGTCTATGGCTCACTCGCGGGAAGGGCCCGGCGCGGCCGCGGCCTTTCATTGCGGTAACTTACCGCCGGACCGGGCCGCGGCCAATGGCCGAAAGGTAGAAATCGGGGAAATATTTGGCGACGACTTGCGGCGCCCGGCCGGGGCCGCGGCGCGCTAGTGTGAAATGCCCAGCGAATAGAGATCGGCCGGCGTATCGGACAGATCGAAAGCGAGCTTGCCGCAGACCGCGAGGACCAGGGCGCCGAGCAGGACGCGGAGCTGCTCGCCGCCCAGCCTGCCGCCCGCCTTGGCGCCGAACTGGGCGCCGATCACGCCACCGGCCAGCAGCAGCATGGCAAGCGGCAAATCGACCGTCTGGTTGGCATAAGCCTGCAGAAAGGTGACGTTGGCGGCCACGAAGATGATCTGGAACAGCGAGGTCCCGATCGCCACCGCAGTCGGCATGCTCAAGAGATAGATCATGGCCGGCACCATGAAGAAGCCGCCGCCGACGCCCATGATCGCCACCAGCACGCCGACCAGCAGGCCGACGCCGAAGGGCAGCAGCGCGCTGACGTAGAGCCGCGAGCGGCGAAAGCGCATTTTCAACGGCAGGCCGTGAATCCAGGTGTGGCGGTGCAGCTTGCGCCGGATCACCGGGCCGCGCCGCCGGCGCAGGGCGGCCAGGCCCTCGACCAGCATCAGGGTGCCGATGGTGCCGAGGAAAACGACATAGAGCAGACTGATCACCAGATCGATCTGGCCGAAGCGGCGCAGCAGCGCGAACAGCCAGACACCGAAGCTCGATCCGGCCAGACCGCCGAGCAGCAGCACCGTGCCCATCTTGAGATCGACGTTGCCGCGGCCCCAATGGGCGAAGACGCCGGAGACCGAGGTGGCGACGATCTGGTTGGTCTGGGTCGCCACCGCGACCGGCGCGGGCACGCCGATGAACATCAGGATCGGCGTCATGAGGAAGCCGCCGCCGACCCCGAAGAGGCCGGAGAGGAAACCGACGCCCGCGCCCAGCCCCAGGAGCAGGAAGACGCTAACGGATAGTTCGGCAAGGGGCAGATAGATCTGCATAACCTGAATCGCTGGGGCGCCCTCCGACCACCTGAGACGAGGCGCCGACGCGGCCGCGCCGCGCCCGGGGGACGCCTAGCCACAAGTCGGCGACGCCGTCGCCGTCACGGCCGCAGCAGGCCGACCACCTCCTGGGCCTCGCGCAGGATCGGCTCGGCGATCGCGCGCGCTCGCTCGGCGCCGTCGCGCAGCACCTTGTCGACGAACTCGGGCTCGCGCGTGAGGCGCTGCATCTCGGCGCCGATCGGGCCGAGCGCGGCCACGGCGAGGTCGGTCAGCACCGCCTTGAAGTGCGAGAACTGCGCGCCGCCGAACTCCTCCAGCACGGCCGCCAGCGACTTGTCGGAAAGGGCGGCATAGATGCCCAACAGGTTATAGGCCTCGGGCCTGGCCTTCTCGACCTCGGCGGGCACCTGGCCCCTGGCATCCAGCACCTCGGGGCCGGGCAGGGGCTCCGGGTCGGTCTTGGCCTTGCGCACCTTCTGGGCAATCGCCTCGGCGCTGTCGGTCATGTTGATGCGGCTGTAGTCCGAGTGGTCGGACTTGCTCATCTTGGCGCGGCCGTCGCGCAGCGACATGACGCGGGTGGCGGCGCCGAAGATCAGCGGCTCGGGCACGGGAAAGAGCTCGACTTCGAAGTCGTTGTTGAACTTCTGTGCGATATCGCGGGTCAGCTCCAGGTGCTGTTTCTGGTCCTCGCCGACCGGCACGTGGGTCGCCTTGTAGGCCAGGATGTCGGCCGCCATGAGGTTGGGATAGGCGTAGAGACCGACGCTCGCGTTCTCGCGGTGCTTGCCCGCCTTCTCCTTGAACTGGGTCATGCGATTGAGCCAGCCGAGCCGGGCCACGCAGTTGAAGATCCAGGCCAGCTCGGCGTGGGCCGAAACCTGGCTCTGGTTGAAGATGATGCAGCGCGCCGGGTCGACGCCGGCGGCGAGATAGGCGGCCGTGACTTCGCGGGTGTGCGCCTTGAGCTCGGCCGGGTCCTGCCAGACCGTGATGGCGTGCAGGTCGACCACGCAGTAGATGCAGTCGTAGTCGTCCTGCAGCGCGACGAAGTTGCGGATCGCGCCGAGATAGTTGCCGAGATGCAGGTTGCCGGTGGGCTGGACGCCCGAGAAGATGCGCTTCATCGCGAGCTTGTGCCGCCTCTTGCCGCTTGGTGGAGCCGCGGCGTTATCGCCGCTGGCCGTCTCCCGGTCAAGGCTTGGGGTCAAGGCTCCGCCTAGGGCGGTCAAGGCTTGGGGTCAAGGCTTGGCTGGGGCCGTCCAGGGCTAGGCCGGTTTCGGGCCCCGCTTGATCAGGCTACGCAGCTCGTTCCGCGTGACCGCGCCAAAGGCCAACGCAAGCGCGCCATAGGAAGCGAGGCCGAGGGCGACCAGCAGGACCAGACCGGCGATGCCCTGGGGCACCGCGCTGCCGAACCAGGGGGCGAGTGCCTGGGCCACGCCCCACAGCAGCAGTCCCATGGCCAGGCTGGCCGTCAGCATGCGCGGCAGGCGACTCCGGAAACGCTGGTCGAGGGTGAGGAAATCGCGCCGCCGCAGCAGCAGGGCGAGGACCCCGGCATTCAGCCAGGCGGCGAGCGCCGTCGCCAGCGCCAGGCCGACGT
>JBHJOF010000238.1:0-2790 GCA_050330055.1 Kiloniellales bacterium | reverse complement strand
CGGTCAGGCTGCGCAGCATGACCTGCAGGTCATGCTGCGCAGCCTGACCGGGACCAGCGAGTTCGTCGGCGGCGACGTCTGCGAGATCGTGCCGGGGCTCGACCCGACCGGCATCACCTGCGTCAACGCCGCCAACATCATGTTCGAGATTGCCTGCCTGGTGGCCGAGAGCCGCGCCCGTCTGGGCCCGAACCACGGCCGCAGCATTTGAGCATGCGCGACCTGCTGAGCGACGCCGCGGCGCGCGCGGCGTGCTACCTGGAGGGACTGGAGGAGCGCAGCGTTGCGCCGGCCCCGGAGGCGGTGGCACGGCTGCGCCAGGCGCTGGACGGCCCGCTGCCGGACGGACCGAGCGCCCCGGCCGAGGTACTGGCCTTCCTCGACGACCTGGTCTCGCCGGCCACGGTGGCCAGCGCCGGCCCGCGCTACTTCGGTTTCGTGACCGGCGGCGCGCTGCCGGCGAGCCTGGCCGCCAACTGGCTGGCCGGCGCCTGGGACCAGAACGGATTCAGCTACACCAGCTCGCCGGCCGTGGCGCTGATCGAGGAGGCGGCGCTGCGCTGGGTGAAGCAGGCGCTCGGTCTGCCGGCCGAGGCCGCCGGCGCGCTGGTGACCGGCGCCACGCTCGCCAACTTCACCTGTCTCGCGGCCGCGCGTCACCGCGTGCTGGCCGCGGCCGGCTGGGACGTGGAGCGCGACGGCCTGTTCGGTGCGCCGGCGATCACCGTCATCGTCGGCGAGGAGGTGCATGCCACGCTTTACAAGGTCCTGGCCATGCTCGGCCTCGGCCGCGAGCGTGTGGTGCGGGTGCCGGCGGACGCGCAGGGGCGCATGCGCGCCGAGGCGCTGCCGGCGATCAGCGGGCCGACCATCCTCTGCCTGCAGGCCGGCAACGTGAACTCCGGCGCCTTCGACCCGGCAGGCGCGATCATCCCGCGGGCGAGGGAAGCCGGCGCCTGGGTCCACGTCGACGGCGCCTTCGGGCTCTGGGCCTTGGCCTCGCCGGTGCAGACGGCGTTGGCGCGCGGCTACGAACAGGCCGATTCCTGGGCGACCGACGCGCACAAGTGGCTCAACGTGCCCTACGACTGCGGCCTCGCCATCGTGCGCGACGAGGCGGCCTTGCGCGCCGCCATGTCGATCAGCGGCGCCTACATCGCGCCGAGTGGCCAGCGCGACGCCATCGAGCTGACGCCGGACTCCTCGCGCCGCGCCCGCGCCGTCGAGGTCTGGGCGGCGCTCAAGGCGCTCGGCGCCGAGGGCCTGGCCGAGCTGGTGGCGCGCAACTGCCGCCAGGCGCGCCGTCTGGCCGAGGGCTTGGCCGCCGCCGGGCACGAGGTGCTGAACGAGGTGGTGCTGAACCAGGTGGTGGTCGCCTTCGGCGACGAGGCGCGCACCATGGCGGTGATCGCCGCGGTCCAGGCGGACGGCACCTGCTGGTGCGGCGGCACCCTCTGGCAGGACCGCGCCGCCATGCGCATCAGCGTCTCCTCCTGGGCCACGACCGACGCTGACATCGAGCGCAGCCTGGCGGCGATCCTGAAGGCGGCGAAGTCGTTCTGAGCGCGGTGCCGCGGGTCACTCTTTGCTCTCCCACGCGCTGACGCGCGTGGGTCCCTGGTCACCCTCACCCACCCATCGCTAACGCGATGGGTCCCCCTCTCCCCTCAAGGGAGAGGGGAAAAACTACGCTGGGGCAGTGGGTTAAACCCTCTCCCTCGAGGGGAGAGGGAGGGGCCCAAGCGACCGTAGGGCGCTTGGGAGGGTGAGGGTGATTAACACGCGGCAGGTGTTGCGATGACTTTGACAGCCACTCACCGCCGCCTGTCCTCGCGGATCAGGTCGGCGGCCTTCTCGGCGATCATCATGGTGGGGGCGTTGGTGTTGCCCGAGGTGATGGTCGGCATGATCGAGGCGTCGACCACGCGCAGGCCTTCGATGCCGCGGACGCGCAGCCGGGCGTCGACCACCGCCCGCTCGTCGGCGCCCATCCTGGCGGTGCCGACCGGGTGGAAGATGGTGGTGCCGATGTCGCCTGCCGCCTTGGCCAGCGCCTCGTCGCTCTCGATCGCTGCGCCGGGCCGGAACTCCTCTGGCGCGAAGCGGGCCAGCGCCGGCGCCGCACAGATGCGTCGGGTCAGGCGGATCGCCTCGGCCGCCACCTTGCGGTCGCGCGCCGCCGAGAGGTAGTTGGGCCTGATCGCCGGCGGCGCGAAGGGATCGGCGCTGCGGAGGTGGACGCTGCCGCGGCTCTCCGGCCGCAGGTTGCAGACCGAGGCGGTGAAAGCCGGGAAGGGGTGCAGCGGCTCGCCGAACCTGTCGAGCGACAGGGGCTGCACGTGGTACTCCAGGTCCGGCGTGTCGAGCGCCGGGTCGGACTTGGCGAAGGCTCCGAGCTGGCTGGGCGCCATGGTGAGCGGGCCGCGCCGGAACAGGGCATACTCGAGACCCATGCCGATCCGTCCAACCAGGCTATTCGCGCGCTCGTTCAGGGTTTTCGTGTTGCTGACCCTGTAGGCGACGCGGATCTGCAGGTGATCCTGCAGGTTTTCTCCGACGCCTTGCAGCGCCTGCACGACGGGGATGCCGTGCTCCTGCAGCAGGCCGGCCGGGCCGATGCCGGAGAGCTGCAGCAGCTGGGGCGAGCCGATGGCGCCGCTGGCCAGGATCACCTCGCCGCGGGCGGCAACGGTCACGTCGCGGCCCTTGTGGCGCAGCTCGAGGCCGCTCGCCCGCTTGCCCTCGAAGCGGATGCGCGTGACCTGGGCGTGGGTCAGGACGGTCAGGTTC
>JBHJOF010000237.1:0-2655 GCA_050330055.1 Kiloniellales bacterium | reverse complement strand
GCGATCGACGGTCACGCTGCCCTGCTGCTGGCCCCGCATGGCCGGAGCGCCGCGCCGGCCGCAGCTCTGACCGCGGCCAAACCGCCGGCGCAGCCATCCGAGCCGGGTGCGGCCACCCGGCCCCAGGCGGCGGGGCTGGTTCTCGGCCAGTGGATCTTCCGCGACCTGACGGCCGCGGCGGCCGGCTGACCCGGTCGCGGCGCAGCCTCGGATCGTGCCTGATCTTCATCTGATCAATTTTTGTGCAGTTGCCTAAAGCCTGCGCACTGCGATTCTCCCATCACTTCAGACAAGACCTGAGCAATCTGGCTTAATTGCTTGTCCAAACGGACTCTTTTCCCCGTCTGATCACTTGGCACGCGCCCTGCTAGAGGGAGAGCGGCGGCCGCTCAGCGGCCGCCCGCCTTTTCGGCCAGTGCGCCATCTCGGCCAACGACCGCACCGGACATGTTCGGTCAACGACAGGAACAGGCATGAAAAAGATCGAAGCGATCATCAAACCCTTCAAGCTCGACGAAGTGAAGGAAGCCCTGCACGAAATCGGCATCAAGGGCATCACCGTGACCGAAGCCAAGGGCTTCGGTCGCCAGAAAGGCCACACCGAGCTTTACCGCGGCGCCGAGTACGTCGTCGACTTCCTGCCCAAGGTGAAGGTCGAGGTCGTGCTGGAAGACGGCCTGGTGGAGCGGGCGGTCGAGGCGATCCAGCAGGCGGCACAGACCGGCCGGATCGGCGACGGCAAGATCTTCGTCAGCACCATCGACGAGGCGATTCGGATCCGCACCGGAGAGCGCGGCGCCGAGGCAGTCTAGCCCCATAGAGGGAGCCAGCGGCGCTCCGAGGGGCGTTCGAGCGCGGCCCTTGCCCCCTATGGAGGGGCCCCGCGCCCAAGGGGCTCAGCAAGACGGAACAGCGAAACAACGCAATCAAGGACGGGAACAAGGACATGTCCGAAGCATCGAAGATCCTCGATCTCATCAAGGAGAAGGACGTCAAATTCATTGACTACCGATTCACCGACCCGCGCGGCAAGTGGCAGCACCTGGCCATGTACGTCGACGCCGTGGACGAGGATGCGCTCAACGAGGGCATCATGTTCGACGGCTCCTCGATCGCCGGCTGGAAGGCCATCAACGAGTCCGACATGCTGCTGCGGCCGGACCTCTCGACCGCGGTGATGGACCCCTTCTCCGCCCAGCCCCAGCTCATCCTGTTCTGCGACGTGCTCGAGCCCGAGACCGGCCAGCCCTATGAGCGCGACCCGCGTTCGACCGCCCGCAAGGCCGAGGCCCACATGGCCTCGCTGGGCATCGGCGACACCGCCTTCTTCGGCCCCGAGGCCGAGTTCTTCGTGTTCGACAACGTCCGCTTCGCGGTTGAGATGCACAAGTGCTTCTACAGCTTCGATTCGGAAGAAGGCCCCTACATGGGGGGCGAGGAGTTCGCCGAGGGCAACATGGGCCACCGGCCGCCGATCAAGGGCGGTTACTTCCCGGTGCCGCCGGTCGATTCTACGGTCGACCTGCGTGCCGAGATGGTCAGCGTCATGGCCGAGATGGGCCTTTCCATGGAGAAGCATCACCACGAGGTGGCGCCCTCGCAGTCCGAGCTCGGCCTGAAGTTCGATACCCTGGTGCGTACGGCCGACAACATGCAGATCTACAAGTATGTGGTGCAGAACGTGGCGCACTCGTACGGCAAGACGGCCACCTTCATGCCCAAGCCTGTGGCCGGCGACAACGGCTCGGGCATGCATACGCACCAGTCGATCTGGAAGGGCGGCAAGCCGACCTTCGCCGGCGACGGCTATGCCGGGCTGTCGGAGACTGCGCTCTACTATATCGGCGGCATCATCAAGCACGCCCGGGCCATCAACGCCTTCTCCAACCCCAGCACGAACAGCTACAAGCGGCTGATCCCCGGCTTCGAGGCGCCGGTGCTGCTGGCCTACTCGGCGCGCAACCGCTCGGCCTCGTGCCGCATCCCGCTCGGCGCCGGCCCCAAGGCCAAGCGCGTCGAGGTTCGCTTCCCCGACCCCACAGCCAACCCCTACCTCGCGTACGCGGCCATGCTGATGGCCGGCCTCGACGGCATCCAGAACAAAATCCATCCGGGTGACCCGATGGACAAGAACCTCTACGACCTGCCGCCGGAGGAGTTGAAGGACGTCCCGACCGTCTGCGGCTCGCTGCGCGAAGCCGTCCAGTCGCTCGAGGCCGACCACCACTTCCTGCTGGCCGGCGAGGTCTTCACGACCGACCAGATCGAGGCCTACATGGAGCTCAAGTGGGAGGAGATCTACGCCTTCGAGCATTGCCCCCACCCGATCGAGTTCAAGATGTACTACAGCGCCTGACCTCCTGGCGCCGAGCTCTGGCGCTAGACTGGGCCGCTCACGCCCGGGACCATGGGGCCCCGCTTTCCGGAGCGGGGCTTCGTGCTTTCTGGGGCCGTCTATCAGGCCCCAGGCTTCACACATTTCGCGGACGGTCTCGCGGCAATTATCACCTTGAGTCAGCTAGATGCCCAGACCCTCTCAAGCCGACGAAGCCAGACCCAGCCCCGATCTTGTTGACCTGGTTCCTGAAGCGATCCTCTCTGAGGTGGCGCGCGATCTCTCCCTTGGTCTCGATTGCAACGTCTCGCTTATGGCTT
>JBHJOF010000236.1:0-8440 GCA_050330055.1 Kiloniellales bacterium | reverse complement strand
GCCAAGACGCGGTTGTCCATGCTAGCGCCTCCCCAGGCCTATGCTTGAGACCGATTTATGACTGAATTCCGGCCGCCACGCAATTCGCCCCCGGCCGGGTCGCCTCGGAACCCTTGCCGGCACGTCGGACATAGGCGCGGGGCGCGTCCTGGGGATCGCGACAGTGAACCCAGGCCGTTAACGCCTTACTCGTCGCAGACATAGCGGAGCGGCATGTGGGCGATGCGCGCCCGGCTATAGCCGTTCGCGTCCTGCTGGGCCAGCCAGCGCATCTGCACGTCGAAGGCCTCGCGCTCGCGCTCGACCCAGGCCCGGCAGCTTGCCGGCAGGGCGTAGGTGCCTTCCTCCTGCTGCAGGAAATGGACCAGCTCGTGCACCAGGATGCTGCGGGCATGGACGTCCTCGAGGGGATCGAGCCGCTCGTCGAGGTAGATCGTGTCGCCCGGCGGGAACCAGCCGTAAACCTCGCAGGGGCGGCCGCAGGCCTGCTGCTCAAGCACCGCATGCGGCACGAAGGCGACCAGCGGCTCGCGCTCCGGCAGCGGATGGCCGGTCAGGAGCTGGATCGCGATCAAGAGCTCGCCGACCAGCTTGGCCAGCGCGGTCCCATCCATCATGCGCTTCCACGTATTCTTGCAGTGTTCTTGCGGTGCGTCTAAAGCATTGAAACAACGCCGGGAGAGCTGCCCCAGTTCCCATCGCGCACCAGATTAGTATATCATGTCCGTCATGACCTACTCGATCGGATTGCATGCCCGGCTGGCGGGCGTCCTGGCGGCGGCGCTGCTGACGACGGCCTCGCTGGGAGCCCAGGCGGCGATGGGCGACAACGACTACCCGACGGCGGCGCGGGCCGACTACGTCTTCGCCTGCATGGCGAGCAACGGCCAGACGGTCGAGGCGCTGCAGCGCTGCTCCTGCAGCATCGACGTGATCGCCTCGATCGTGCCCTACGACCGCTACGTCCAGGCCGAGACGGTGCTGAGCCTGCGCCAGATCAGCGGCGAGAAGGCGGTCCTGTTCAAGGACGGCAAGGTGGTCACCGCCCTGGTCGACGAGCTGCGCCGGGCCCAGGCCGAGGGCGAGGTGCGCTGCTTTTAGGCTTGGACGCGGCTAGGAGCCTGCGGGCGAGTCGAGCGGCCAGCTGCCCTCGAAGACCCGGCCTTCGGTGTCGCGTACCCAGACGCTGATGTCGCCCGGCTTTCCAGTGGGCCCCTGCGGCAGGAAGCTGAAGTGGATGCTGGGGTCCTCGCTCAGCGAGATGGCGCCCTCCACGGTCAGGATGGTCTGGCCGCCGTGGCTCACCTCGATGTCCTGCACGAAGTCCGCCGGGATGTAGTGCCGGGTGAGCTGGTCCATCTGCAGGCCGGAGTAGTTGGGATGGCTGATCAGGAGCTGCGCCTGGCGGGGCTGGCCGGAGCCCGCCGCAGTCTGCTTCAGCTTGATCTTGCCGAGCCGGGCGAGCGACGCCTCCTGGTCCTTCAGCGCCGGGGCTGAGCAGCCGCCGGCCGCCTTGACGAACTTGCTCGCCATGTGCAGCGAGCCGTCGTTCAGTTCGGCGATGGCGCGCACGTTGGTGTACTCGTTGACCCGCACCCGGGTGGCAATGGTTGCGTCGCCGCTCAGCGGGCTTAGGTGAAAGACCGCCGCGACCGGCGCCGGGTTCTTGTCGATCACCAGGGTCAGCGTCTTGATGTAGCGCTCGGGCTCCTGCGGCTGCAGCGCCTTCATGGTGATCGGCACGATGGCCGCATCGTAGGCCCGGTAGGGTGCCTCCAGCGCGATCACGGAGCCGTCCTCGGCGATCGGCCGCTGCTCGAACAGCGCCTCGCGCAGGTCGGTCCAGGGATCGTGCTCCGGCGCCGCGGCGAGCGCGGTGCCAGCGGCGAGCAGCCAGACCGCCAAGGCGGCCAAGAGACGGCGCGACATCAGCATGACAAGTCCTCCGTTCCGTCAGCCTAGCACCGAGGCCCCGGCGCGGCGACCGGCTATTCCCATTCCAGCTCGGCGAAGCCGGTCACGATGTTGCGTGCGTGATAGGCTTCGAAGAGCTGCCAGCGGTCGCGCTCGGCCTGGCCGACGCGCGCGACGGCCTGCTCCATTGTGCCGCCCTCGGCGATCAGCTCCCTGATCCCGGTCAGCAGAGTGGTCAGATAGCGCTCCTGGTCGGCCAGCGCCGCCGGCCAGGAGCTCACGGGACCATGGCCGGGCACCACACGCTCGGCGGGGATCTGGCGCAGGCGCTCCATCACCGAGAGCCAGCCCGTGAGGCTGCCGTCGATCGCCGGGATGCGCTCCAGGAACAGCAGGTCGCCGGCGAAAAGCGTGGCGCTCGCCGGGTCGTAGATGGTGAGGTCGTTGTCCGTGTGCGCCGTCGGCCAGGCGGCCAGCTCCAGCACCCGGCCGCCGAGGTCGAGGCTCAGGCGCTCCTCGACCAGCAGGCTCGGCTCAATTACCCGGGTGCCGGCGGCGGCTGCGCCGATCCGCTCTTCGAGCGCGGCGATATAGTGGGGGCCGCGCGCGGCCAGCGCCCTCGGCAGCTTGTGATGGCCGACAAGGGTTGCGCCGCCCGCTGAGTCCGTGCCGGCGAAGGCGGCGCTTCCCAGGCTGTGGTCCGGGTGCATGTGGGTCAGGATGAGATAGCGCAGCGGCTTGTCGGTGACGCGCGCAATGGCCTCGCGGAGCAGGCGGCCGTGTGCGGCGCTGCCGCCGCTGTCGATGACCGCGACGGCCTCCTCGCCGACGATGCAGCCGACGTTGGCGAAGCCGCCGAGATTCTCCGGCGTCGCCTCCTGGTGCGGGGCCTGGTGCACGAAGACGCCGGGTGCGATTTCGCGGAGGCTTAGCGGCTCGGCGGCCCAGCCTGGCGCGGCAGCCAGCCAGAGCAGCGCGAGTGCGAGCGGTGCCTTCGGGGCCGGCAGGATCATTCGAACCGGGCACTGCCGCGGTTCTTCGCGGTATCGAGGTCGACCAGGCTGTCGCGGCCCTTGATGCCGAGGAAGCGGGCGCCCTGGATATCGGCCATGCGCAGATTGACGCCGGTCATGTCGGCGCCGGAAAAGTCGGCGCCCGCCGCCTCGGCGCGCATCAGGTTGGCGCCGGCCAGGTTGGCGCCCTGGAAGTCGGCGAACTCCATCATGCCGCGCGAGAGGTCGGCGCCGCGCAGGCTGGCGCCCGTCAGCTTGGCCTTGCGCAGCGAGACCCGCATCAGGCCCATGGGCTGGTTGCGCATGTCGGCGGCCATGTCGGCGCCGTCGAGCAGCGCCTCCGAGAGATCGGCTTGGTCGAGATTGCAGATCAGCCGCGCACCCGTAAGGTCGGCGCCGCGCAGGTTGCTCTCGGCCAGCACCGTCGAGAAGGCGCTCGCGTCGCGCAGCACGGCGCCCTCCAGATCGGCGCCGCGCAGAATGGCAACGTCGAGGTTGGCTCCGGTCAGGTCGGCACCGCGCAGGTTCGCGCCCTTGAGCACGGCGCCCTGCAGGTTCGCGCCCTTGAGCAGCGCGCCCGCCAGGTTCGCGTCCGGCAGGCTGGCGCTCTTGAAGTCGAGTCCGGAGAGGTCGAGGCCGGACAGATCCTTCTCTGCCAGGTCGAGCGGCGCCGCGCTGCTGCTGCCGGCGAGCAGGGCTTCCAGCTCGACGCGCGTCAGCTCGGCCGCACCGCTTGCGGATGCTGCGCTGCAAAAGATCACGAGAGCGACAGCTGCGCGCGGAATGCCCAAAGGCCCGGGACGCGGAGCCGAAGCGCGCGCAAACGTGCACGACGGGTGCTCGGCGTGCGGCCGCCGGATTGCTGCCAAGTGGTTCATCTGTCTCGCTCCTTTCCGCCGAGCCGGCGACGCGGAGGCGGAATTGCGCGCAATGCGGCGACTAGCGTCGGCGCTTCGCCGCGGTCTGCCTACAAAGCAGGCATTCGTTTGACACGGACATCCTGTTCAAATCGCGAAGTTTTCGGCGGTTTCCCCTTGCCCACTCCAGCAAGCTCAATTAGCATAAATACGAAATAAATGACATCGCTCCAAGGTTGCGAGCGAGCACAACACAACAGGGACCGCGCTCTGGCGCGGGGCGTGTCAGGGTAGGAACGCTCTAGCGAAATTGCGAAATACTTTGGCTTCCCCGAATCGGGGGGAGACCAAATGACGGGTGGGTGGTCGGGCGTGAGGACAGGTCTGTCTGGTTCTCGGGTGGGGATGCACGCCCAGGATTCGGCACAGGCCTAGGACCAACCTGGGAGGAAGAAGAATGAAAAGAAGCCTTCTAAGCTCCGGGCTTGCGCTAGCGGCTGCGATGCTAGTGCCAGTCGCGGGATCGGCGAACGATGAGCTACTGACAATGGAGAAGAACGCGGCATGGTACGTCATGCCGACTCTGGACTACGCCAACACGCGGTACAGCACACTCAACCAGATCAACCGCAACAACGTGGGCAGCCTGCAGGTTGCCTGGACCTTCCCGACCGGCGTTCTGCGCGGTCATGAAGGGGCGCCGCTGGTGATCGGGGACACCATGTACGTCCATACCCCGTTCCCGAACATCGTCTATGCGCTCGATCTGAACGCCGACGGCCGCGTCATATGGAAGTACGAGCCGAAGCAGGATCCGGACGTCATCCCGGTAATGTGCTGCGACACGGTCAACCGTGGCGTGGCCTATGGCGACGGCAAGATCATCCTGCACCAGGCCGACACCACCGTTGTCGCGCTCGACGCGAACACCGGCGAGGTCGTCTGGAGCGTGCAGAACGGCGATCCCAAGAAGGGCGAGACCGGCACCAGCGCGCCGATGGTGGTCAAGGACAAGGTGATCATCGGCATCTCCGGCGGCGAGTTCGGCGTCCGGGGCAGCGTGACCGCCTACAATCTCTCGGACGGCAAGCTCGCCTGGCGGGGCTATTCCATGGGGCCGGACAGCGACATTCTGGTCGATCCGGAGAAGACCACTCACCTGGGCGAGCCAGTGGGCAAGGATTCCGGCACCAACACTTGGGAAGGCGATCAGTGGCAGATCGGCGGCGGGACCACCTGGGGCTGGTACTCCTACGATCCGGAACTCGACCTGATCTACTACGGGTCCGGCAACCCCAGCACCTGGAACCCGGTGCAGCGTCCGGGCGACAATCGCTGGTCGATGACGGTCTTCGCCCGCAATCCGGACACCGGCATGGCCAAGTGGGTTTATCAGATGACGCCGCACGACGAGTGGGACTATGACGGCGTCAACGAGATGATCCTGGCCGACATCCCGGTCTGTGGACAGACCCGCAAGGCGCTGGTCCACTTCGATCGCAATGGCTTCGGCTACACGATGGATCGGGAGACCGGTGAGCTGCTGGTGGCCGAGAAGTTCGACCCGGCGGTCAACTGGGCGACCCATGTCGACATGAAGACCGGCCGTCCGCAGGTGGTGGACCAGTACTCGACCCACTTCCAGGGCGAGGACGTCAACACCACGGGCATCTGCCCGGCGGCGCTCGGCACCAAGGACCAGCAGCCGGCGGCCTTCTCGCCGAAGACCGGCCTGTTCTACGTGCCGACCAACCATGTCTGCATGGACTATGAGCCGTTCCGTGTGTCCTACACTGCCGGCCAGCCCTACGTCGGCGCCACGCTCAGCATGTATCCGGCGCCCGGCGGCACGCATCTCGGCAACTTCATCGCCTGGGATGCGGGCAAGGGCGAGATCGTCTGGTCGCTGCCAGAGCCCTTCTCGGTCTGGAGCGGCGCGTTGGCCACGGCCGGCGACGTCGTCTTCTACGGCACGCTCGAGGGCTATCTGAAGGCGGTCGACTCGGAGACCGGGCGGGAGCTCTATCGCTTCAAGACTCCCTCCGGGATCATCGGCAACGTCATGACCTACATGCACAACGGCAGGCAACATATTGCCGTGCTGTCGGGCATCGGCGGCTGGGCCGGCATCGGCCTGGCGGCGGGCCTGACGGAGGACACGGCGGGCCTGGGTGCTGTCGGTGCCTACAAGGCGCTGCACAACTACACCCAGCTCGGCGGTCAGCTGACGGTCTTTACGCTGCCGAACTAAGAGCCGTCCAACAGGCGTGCGGCCCGGCATCCTGACCGCAAGGTCAGGGTGCCGGGTCGCCGCTTCCCGGGGCGGCGGGTCGACCACCCTCTGACGCAACGTCCGGCGCGACTTGCGTAGCCTTTCGATGCGACCCATCGCCGGGACATCGATGGACAGAGGGCGTCGATCGGCGGCCCGCTCAAAGCATGATCTGCGTCTGCCCGACGGCCGGCGCCGGCATGCCAGGGAGAGAGACTGTCAGAATGACAATTTTGAGAATGCCCTCGACGAGAAGATGTCTTGGGCCTGTGAGGGCGGGGCTGGCCTTGTCGGCTGTGCTGACCGTGGCTGCAGTGATGCAGGCGCCGGCTCTGGCTCAAAGCGACGAAGAGAAGCCCTACGTGATTGCCGAGGACGGCACCGTGGACTGGTACACCTTCAGTGGCTTCCGCCGCTATCACGCGGAATGCCATGTCTGTCATGGGCCGGACGGCCTGGGCAGCTCCTTTGCCCCGTCGCTGGTGGAGACTTTGAAGGCCGTCAGTTACGAGGACTTCTTCGAGGTTGTGGTAAACGGTCGCGAAAACGTCTCGGCGAGCGCGGACAAGGTCATGCCGGCGTTCGGCATGAACAAGAATGTGATGTGCTTCCTGGATGACATCTACGCCTACTTGAAGGCCCGCTCCGACGGCGTGCTGGCGCGTGGCCGGCCGAAGAACGAGCCGAAGCCCGACGAGGCGCGGGAGCACGAGGATGCCTGTATGCAGTGACCACACATCTGACTGGAGCGGCGCAACCGGCGCCGCTCCAGTCGATGTGGGCAAGATGGGCGTGATCCGGACGCCGCATCGTCGGTCACCATCGAGCGGCGTCCAAGAAGGAGTGTCGATCATGCAACGCCTGGCAATAGGGCCTTTCTGCGGACTGGCGGTCGCGGCTTTGCTTGCGGCCCAGTTCGGCGTCGCAGCGCAGGCGCTGGCGCAGACTGCCAACCCCGATGTGGTCGATCGCTCGTCGCTCAGGGTCTGCGCCGATCCGGCCAATCTTCCCTTCTCCAACCAGTCCGGCGAGGGCTTCGAGAACAAGATCGCCGATCTGCTGGCGGCCGAACTCGGCGTGCCCGTGCGCTACACCTGGTTCCCGCAGTCTACCGGCTTCGTGCGCAACACGCTGCGCGCCTACAAGTGCGATGTCGTGATCGGCATCTCGCTCGGCTTCGAGCTGCTGCAGAACACCAATCCCTACTATCGGTCTGCCTACAGCCTGGTCTACCGGGCGGATTCACCCAACAACATCGAGTCGCTGGCCGATCCGGCTCTGAAGTCGATGAAGATCGGGGTGATTGCCGGCACGCCGCCGGCCAGTCTGCTGGCCAAGTATGCGCTGCTCGGCAACATGCGGCCCTACCATCTCATGGTCGACACGCGCTTCGAGCGACCGGGCGAGGAGATGATCCACCACGTCGCCGAGGGCGAGATCGACGTCGGCATTCTCTGGGGTCCGATCGCCGGTTACTATGTCAAGGCGTACGGCAATGGGCAGGGCCCCCGGCTCAAGGTGGTGCCGCTGAAGAGCAATCCCGGCGAAGTGCGCATGGACTATCGCATCACCATGGGCCTCCGCTTCAACGAGCCGGACTGGAAGCACCAGCTCAACGAGCTGATCAAGGCCAAGCAGACGGATATCAATGCGATCCTGCAGGACTTCGGTGTGCCGCTGCTCGACGAGCAGGGCGAGCTTATGCCGCTGGTCGAAAAGCGCTCGTCGCTGGATGAAGACGACCCAGACACGCTCGTAACGGAGGCGGTCGCCGAGCCGGCGGACTACCGCATGGACAACTATCGGGCGCCGACTCCGGCGACCCTGGCCGGCGCCACGGTCGACACGACGGAAAGCGCCAAGGCCCTGGTCGAGGCCGGGGGCGCGCTCTTCATCGACGTGCTGCCGCGGCCGCCCAAACCGGCGAACCTGCCGGAAGGGACGATCTGGCAGGAGCAACCGCATCGCAGCATCCCGGGCAGCGTGTGGCTGCCGAACACCGGCTATGGCGCGCTGTCCGACGAAATGGAGGTCTACTTCCGTGGCCAGCTGGAGCGCCTGGCCGGCGGCGATCGGGAGCGCACCCTGGTGTTCTACTGCCTGGCCGACTGCTGGATGTCGTGGAACGCGGCCAAGCGAGCCCTCGGCTATGGCTTCAGCGACGTGCACTGGTATCCCGAGGGCACCGACGGCTGGAGTGCCGCCGGCCTGCCGCTGGAGACCAGCCAGCCGGCCGCGGCGCTGGAGATCAACTGACGCAGAAATGGGGTCAGACCCACTGCTGTCCCAACGTTTCCCGTCGATTGCTCAATAACTGCCCATAATTCTTAGGTTTTTCCCCGGTGGCAGGGTGTCACCGACTTGAACTGCTGAGCTTGAAGCCG
>JBHJOF010000235.1:0-26212 GCA_050330055.1 Kiloniellales bacterium | reverse complement strand
CTGTCCACTACGACGACCGCATTATCGCTCTTCAGGTCTTCAAGGATGAGGTGCTGGAGCAGCGTGGTCTTGCCCTGGCCAGTCCCGCCGACGATCGCGGTGTGCTCCCACTTGCTCGTCTCCGGAACCCCGAACGGGAGCCGCAGGTCGAAGAGAGCGAGGAGGGGCGTATCTTTCAAGTAGGCGTACTGGATGTTCTCGCCCTTGTACTCGGTGGGCATGACGAGCTTCGGGCTGTTCTTCTGGTGATACGGCACGCCCGAAATGTCGTGGAGGTTCCGATCGAGAACCTCCCGCAGGTTGGAGAAGGTCGTGTCCTCATAGAACGGAAGGATGGTCTGCAGCACGGCCTCGGGGTCGGGCACCAGGCTCGCCTGCAGTGTCCCTTCTCCCAAATGTCCCATATCGGGCATGTAGGAGACGAAGGTGGCCAAGCTTTCGGTCACGATGTCGGCCGCCCGCTTGGCGTCATGCGACGTGAGCTTGGCGAGCAGGTCGCGATAGCGCGCGCCCTCGATGGAGTTGCAGATGAGCGGGGGCTCGGGAACGGAGGGATAGTGCTCGTTCTCGTAGAGGGCGATCGCCACCTCCCCGAGGCACGCCCCTATCTCGGTCGGGACCTCCGGCAGCCGGGTGAGGATCTCGGCGGCGAACTCGGTGCTGTCCTTGAAGTGGTAGCGTTCCAGCGCCTCCTGGTAGAGCTGGTGCGTGTGCTCGCGGGCTTTCTGTTCGAGCGCCTTGGGGCTCTTGTGGAGCGAATAGTGGATCAGCCAGCCGACGAAGACGAGGGCGGCGAGGGGGATGAGAAAGACGGAGGCGTAGACGAGGAGGACCAGCGAAGCAGCGCCGATGATGAGACCGGCGATCGCTTTGACGTCCTGGTCGTCCATCAGTACTCGACGACCTCCTCCCTGCCGTCGAAGGTCGCGGCGACCGCGAGGTAGGTTTTCACGTTCTCGCAGGCC
Source organism: Kiloniellales bacterium (assembly GCA_050330055.1). Taxonomy (GTDB): domain Bacteria; phylum Pseudomonadota; class Alphaproteobacteria; order Kiloniellales; family JAKSDN01; genus JBHJOF01. The sequence goes on along the minus strand of JBHJOF010000235.1, from coordinate 25,247 downwards.
TGCCGGATCGCCTCTTCCGCGCCCAGGAGCTCTTCGAGGTCCTTGCACTCGATGTGATGACCCTTGGTGAGGCTCTCCACGGTGACGTTGAGCGAGAGCCGCGACATGGCCAGGGACACGGAGCTCTTGAGTAGCCCGCCGACGTTTCCGGTGGCCAGAGCCGCCGCGCCGGACTGCAGGTGCTTCCGCGAGGCCTCGGAGTTGTAGATCACCTCAGAGCCGAGCTTGTACTTCCTGACGTTGTGCGCCTCCTCCTCGGTGAGGTCGGCTCTGGCGTCGAGGGCGAAGTAGACCTTGCCACCCATGAGTCCCCCGGCACGCTGGGTGCGCTTGAGCTTCAGTTGCATATCCCCCTCCTCTGCAGAGGGATAGGTTGCAGCTATCGATGATTGCAGTCAAGGTCTGTGGATAAACCGCTCGATGCAGCGGCCGGTGGGCATGTTTAGAACAGATCGGCAAGGGGAGTCCTGCACCAGCGAAGTTCACAGTGTGGTAGAGATTGTGGGCTACACTAAGATCAGAAAAATACCTGAAATGACAACGGCTTATCGAATAAATTCGTCGCCATTATTGTTGAATCTAAGGATTGATCCGCATGTAGGGCACCGGCCCGCTTGCAAGGCAACGTAGTTAGAACCACGTTGGTTCCATAATGCATCCTTGAGGGCCAGCCCATGACCACCATTACGCTCAAGAACATCCCGGACGATCTCTATGAGCGCCTGAAGCAGCAGGCCCAGGCACATCGCCGCTCCGTCAACAGCGAGCTGATCCACTGCCTGGAGACGGTCCTGAGGCCGAAGAGGATCACCGCCGAGGAGCGCCTCGCCCGTATCCGCAGCCTGCGCCCCCGGATCGACCCGAAGGCGGTCAGCGAAGAGGACGTTCTCGAGGCGATCGACGAAGGTCGGTCGTGATCGTCGTCGACACGAACGTCATCGCCCATATGCTGCTGCCCTCCCCACATACCGAACTGGCTGAGCGTCTCTTCAGCGTCGATCCCGACTGGATCGCGCCCATCCTGTGGCGCAGCGAGATGCGCAACGTGCTCGCCCTCTACCTGCGCAAATCCCTGATTACCCTCGAGGAGGCAATCAACCTACAGGCGGAGGCCGAAGCCCTGCTTCAGGACAAGGAATACGAAGTGGGCGCGCGACGTCCTGACGCTGGTCGCTCAAAGCCCCTGCTCGGCCTACGACTGCGAATTCGTTGCGCTTGCGCAGAGTTTCGACATCAAACTGGTGACCCTGGACAGAAGGGTCATCGACGCCTTTCCGGACACCGCGGTCTCGCCGGGCAACTTCATGGCGGGCAGGACGTGACATCGTCATAGAAATTCGTATTGATCCCGTCCGTATTGCCCTAGGGCAGGCCACACCTTGACGGCCACCTCTCCGAGCGCCGTGCTGCGCGCCAGGATATCTCCCTCGGACCAGTTCGAGCGTTCGATGATCTCCGCGTTCATCGCCAGCAGGCTCTTGTTCAGTAGCCGCCTCTTCTTCTCGAAATCGGCATTCGACGCGGAAGTGTTTGCAGGACCCGTTACCAGCGTGAGGTTGCCGATCGTGTGGATCAACCGTTCGCGAGTCTGCACATGGTTTCGCGTTTCCTCATCATGGGCCATCGGATTTTGCATAACATCGAAGCCGTCCACCAACTGCCCGTTCGGCAATGGCCAATGCGCTGTCCATTGTTGCGGCATGATGTGCTCGATTGAGATCGACGCGGGCCGTACTGTGTTGACCGTGAATTTATCGCGCATCGCGCACTCGAGATCCCAGAGAATCTCGCGTAACCGGTCTTTGCGGTGGAACCTCAAGTAGACTGGATAGCTGCGGATCGCCTCGACAAACTCGTCATCCGATGGAAATCGGACCGAGTCGCCTTTCTGATCTTGAAACGTCTCGACTATTGTCTCGACCGACACTCCTTTCCGCAACAGCGCCGCTACCATGCGCTGAAAGTTTTTGTTCAGATTCTTTGGCGTGAGGCCACATACTGTGCGGCGCACGAGGTACGAGTTCAGAAGCTCGTAGATAGCACGCTTCAATTCCGACTCGACGTCTGCAACCGCAACGGCAAAGACCACCGGATAGGCGGTCGTCACCTCCCACAGCAGAAGCTTTTGGCCAAGCCACTTAAGGTCAGTGTCGGCTCCTTCACCCTCAAGCGCTTGATATACTGGTGCATAGCGCAAGAGTGCGTTCAACTCTTCCTCTACAGTTGCGAATCGTGGCGCTCCTTTCGGTCGGGCGAAGGCCCGGTATTCGGCATAGAGCTCCCGCAGAGAGATCTCCTCACCAGTCTGGGCTGTGAGCGCGTGACTGAGGAAGTGGTCGATCCGAGGCCGGCTCGGGCGCGCCCGAGGCGCCGTCTCCTCCCAAAACCGACTCTCAAACGGCCCCCACTTTGTCTCAAAGAGTTGCTCCGCTGCTTCGCTTTCCGTCGCCGCCCTCTGGAAGATGTTGTTTCTGACTAGCTCCATCGCCGTGAGTGGTTCATTCTTGCTGTTCAGTGTCTCGAAGATCACCTGTGCGTCGTCATTCTCGTCGAGCGTGATCACGACCAACTTGAGGTGGTTCAGCAGTGCGGTCATCAGCGCCAGAAGCCGCTGGAGCTGCAGGCTCGGCTCATCGTTGGCTTGAGCGGCCGCCACATCTTCCTCGTCTTCGACCTCCTCGACAAAGCCTACCTGCGCGAACTGCAAAATGCGCTTCTCGAAGTATGCGACAGCCCGCACAGTCTTGGGCGCGTATTTCTTAATCACGTTGCCATTCTTGAAGAACCAGTCGCTATGCTCGGCCCTCACGGCATCCAGGCCATCGCGGATGAGCTTATAAAAGATCACCCGATCGGCGCGGTTCGGGGCGAGCTTGAACTCTGCGTCGTCGCCTATGTCGCCTGTCATTGGCCTGTTGAATAGGTAGTTGCGTACGGCTTCGTCGATCTGTGGATGGTCAAGCCTGGCCGCCGCCTCTCGCATAGCCGTGAGGAAAAGCTGGAATGTCGTGAGCCGCTGCTGACCGTCGACGATATGAAGGCGCGGTGTCACTGCCACGGTATAGGCTTCGGGTGCGAGAATCAGCGCCCCCATGTAGTGATCGAACTTCGGCTTCTGCTCCAACGCCTCCTGTGCCTTAGCCAGAACATTCTCCCAAAATGATAGCCAAAGCCGTTCGTCCCATTTGTAGTGCCGCTGATAGAAGGGCACGATGAACCGCTTCTGATCACTGAGGACGTCTATGACCTTTCTATCGTGTGTATCCATGACGCCCCTCCTTTTCCCAGCGCCCTACCACATCTCTAACCGAACCCGTGCCAGGTCGTGAATGATCGGCAGGCAAAAATGGAGGGGGACGGCGTTGCGGCCGTCCCCCGTCTCCCGTCAGGGAGCGTCGGTGGGCATATCGCGGGCGTCGATGCGTTCCTGGAGCCATGCCAGGACCTCATCCTCGATCCAGCCGACCCGGTTCTGGCCGAGTCGGATCCGCTTGGGGAACTTCCCGGCGTTCTCGAGCCGCTGGATGTGCTGAGGGCTATAGAGCACGATCTCCCGAAGCTGACGCTTTGATAGTAACCGCATCGCGGAACTCCCAAGTTGGGAGCATCGCGATGCCCCTGGGTTGACGAGCCCTGGGCGCGTGCAGTCTATCAGGAATCTACCAGCGTCGCGAGAGTTTCTTCGTAGTCGGTAATCGCTTTGCGCATCTCGTCCATGTAGGTGTGCCGGTTATAGATGGCGGCGACTCCGGACACCGTCCCGGAGACGTGGTTGAGCAGCTTCTCGGTTACATGGATCGGCGTGCCGAGGGCGGCGAGGGAGGAGCTGAATGTGCGTCGCAGGTCGGGGAGGGCGGAGGGCGCCACGTCCTCCAGGGTCGCGTCAAACAAAGGCTTGGTCTTGGTCCAGCCGTTGTATGAGCCCGTGGGCTTTCCCCGCACATGGGCGCAGGCCGCAGGAAACAGATAGTCCTGCCTTTCCGGCGGGCCGTCCACGAACACCGGCAGGTCATCGATGATCTTCGCGGCCAGGTCACCATAGGGAAAGGTGTGCTCGCGCTTGTTCTTCGCGAAACCGGCCGGAAGCGTGATGGTTTGCGCCTGGCGGTCGATCCATGACCACTTGAGGCCGCCTATCTCGCCCCGTCGCTGGCCGGTGAGCACGAGTAGCGCAACGATCGGGCCGAAAGGGTATCCGTAGGCGAGCGCCTTGCGGTACACCTCCGCCAACTCCACAGGCGCCAGAACGCGGTCGCGCGACTTCTTGGCGGCCGGCATCGGCAGGTCGGCAAGCGGATTGTGATCGATGTAGTTGTTCCGCTTGGCCCAGCGGAAGAAGATCTTGATGGCGGCAAAGGCGTAGTTCTGCTCCGCCGGTGTTTTCGAGAGCTTCTGAACGCGCCGCATGATGTCGTACTGCGTGATGTCTCCCATCATCGTACGGCCAAGCTTGAAGTGGCGATTGAGCAGGCGCGTGTAGTCGTAGGTCGTGCGCGGCTTGTTCTTCAACGCCGACGCCGCGAGATACCTCCGCTTGGCCTCGTCGAAGGTGATATTCTGCGGACGGCGCCTGCCGAGCGTGTGTTCCGCAAGGAGCCGCTTGGCCTCCTTTCTGGCGTCAGAAAGCTTGAGGACGGGATAACGGCCGATGGTTGTAAGCTGACGGGTGGCGCCGTACATGACGACGAAGCTCTTGGTGCCGCCCTGGGAAACGCGCAAGCCGAAGCTGGGGAGCGCCTTGTCCCAGTACGTCACCTGGCCGGTCGCTGGCGGCTTCACGGCGCGAACCGAAATATCAGTGAGCCCAAGCCTCGCCACTTAGTCTCTCCTTAGTCACATGAATTGGGCGCGTAGGAGCGAATTTCTATGAGCAGCTATGATACAGATAATATAAGGAATTTCAAGAGCTTAATCAGGAACTCGTGTCGCTATGTTCTGCCCTGAGAAGGCTCCCGGGGGAACTCTTAATCAGCGGGTCCAAGGTTCGAGTCCTTGTGCGCCCACCAGTTCCTCCAAGGGCCCCGGCGGGCGTTGAAGCCGGAGCCCTTCGTCTTTGGCGCGGACGCTAGAAGTCGCTCAGACTGAATGAGGGAACAGCGCCGGTCGCCCGGCGCCGCAGCTCGGCAAGGGCGACCCAGTCGTGCTCTCCGGGCAGCCTCACCTGCCAGTAAATCCAGCCATCGAGGCTCGGGTGTTTGCCGCTCTTGGTCGTAGCCACACCCCCAGCGGCTGCTGAGGGGCTGCTGAAGGCTTTGCCCTCCACCGTCCATCGCCCGTCCTCGATCCGTCCGGTGTGGACCCGCCCGTTGTACTCCATACGGACGTTGGTCCCGTGCGGAAGGGAGACACCCTTGCCGGACCAGGGGCGGCCCCCGGGCCCCTCAGCCACCGGCACAGGGGCCTCCCCGTTTTTCGGCCCCTCCTTGTCAATGCCGAGGAGCCTCCGCAGCACCGCGTTAGGCGCTTCGCCAAAGCTCCTTCTGTCCATCTCAATTCGCTTGTGGACGTCGAAGTCGATTTCGATATTGCGAAACTGGTCCATAGTGACCTCCACGTTCAAAACATGGAATATATATATTCGATGGATTTAAGCCTATCAAGGGAAAGAGGCTATTTTTTATCTGCAGCAACCTGAAGATCGTTGGGGAGTAACGGGTACCCGACGGGGGCGACCCGGCTGTAGTCGGCTCGCAGGCTCGATCGGCGGCCGATGGGATGCTCCGCTGGGCCCGCTACAGCACTGTCGCCCAGACAGGAAGCCCCCAGTCCGCTTGAAAATTCTCGCGAGAAAAACCATAATGGTTCCATAGTGCATCCTGGGAGCCGACGCATGACCAGTATTACGCTCAAGAACATCCCCGACGATCTCTATGAGCGCCTGAAGCGGCAAGCCCGGGCGCATCGCCGGTCGGTCAACAGCGAGCTGATCCACTGCCTGGAGACGGTCCTGGGGCCGAAGAGGATCACCCCCGAGGAGCGCCTCGCGCGCATTCGCAGCCTGCGCCCCCGGTTCGACCCGCAGGCGGTCAGCGCAGAGGAGATCCTCGAGGCGATCGACGAAGGCCGGCCGTGATCGTCGCCGACACCAACGTCATCGCCTATCTCCTGCTGCCCTCCCCGCATACCGCGCTGGCCGAGCGCCTCTTCAGCGCCGATCCCGATTGGATCGCGCCTATCCTGTGGCGCAGCGAGATGCGCAACGTGCTCGCCCTCTACCTGCGTAGGTCCCTGATTACCCTCGAGGAGGCCGTCACCCTTCAGGCGGAGGCGGAAGCGCTTCTTCAGGACAAGGAGTACGAGGTGGGCGCGCGCGATGTCCTGACGCTGGTCGATCAAAGCTCCTGCTCGGCCTACGACTGCGAATTCGTCGCGCTCGCGCGAAGCTTCCACATAAAGTTGGTGACCCAGGACAGCAAGATTACCGACGCCTTTCCGGATACGGCCGTTTCGCCGGCCGACTTTGTGGCGGGCAGGACGTGATTGCCTCAAGTTCGGCTCCCGATCACTAGAAGCTCTGTCCCTGTCTGCGGGTGTCGCGGCTCGAACTTGGTCATCCAAACCTCATATTGCGAATAAGTTGCACTATCAATAGACTGCAGGCCTTGCTTCCGTGAGGCTTGCCGCTCCAGTCCTTCTCGGCCCCTTCCAGTCCAGTCCAGTGCCGGGCCAAGCGCGATCCCAGGCCAAGCTTCGCCCCGTTGGGACGACCTCGTTGGACGAGCTGCCGCATGGCCCATCCGCGCCTGCTCCGCGTCTTTCAGGAACACGAGAGGGCCCTGGTCGCCTTCATGGCGGCGCGGCTGCGCTGCCGCTTCACGGCGCATGACCTGGCGCAGGAGCTGTTCCTCAAGCTCTCGGCGCTGGAGGGCGGCCTCGAGGTGAGCAACGCGCGAGCCTACCTGTTCCGCATGGCGGCCAACCTGGTGACCGATCACCAGCGCCGCGAGCAGCGCCGGGCCGGCCTGCTGGCGGCGGTCGAGGCGCATCTCCGGGGCGGCGCCGAGACCCTCTCGCCCGAGCGCCGGGTCATGGCGCAGCAGGAGCTGCGCGACCTGGTCCAGGTGGTCGAGCGCCTGACGCCGACGACGCGGCGCATCTTCAAGCTCAACCGCTTCGACGGCCTGACGCAGCGCGAGATCGCCCAGGCGCTGGGCATCTCGCAGACCGCGGTGGAAAAGCACATTCGCAAGGCCCTGGCCACGCTGGCGGCCCATCGCCATGAGCCGTGAGGAACGGGCCGTGATGCCGAAGCCCCGCTCGCGCGATCGTGATCGCAAGCCGGCGAAAAATTCAACCAGCGACGGTTGGGACGTGCCGCCTCCGATCCGTCTTACCTGCGAGACGGATCGCGCCGGATCGGCCTTATGCGGTCGACCGCGCGGCAGGGACGCAGGGGCTGCCATGACAACGGGCCTTGGTGATGGCGAGCAGGCGGCCGAGCAGGCCAGGGCTTGGCTGGTGTGCCTCGCCTCGGGCGCAATGACGGCGGGCGAGCTGTCCCGCTTCGAGGCGTGGCTGCAGCAGTCGCCGTGTCACGAGCGCGCCTTCGATCGCGAGCGCGCCTTCTGGCACCGCCTGGCCGCTCTCGAGCCCACCTTCGAGCGCTTGGCGCGGTCCAGCGCGGAGCCCGGTTCTGCGCAAGACGAGGCCCGAGCGCGGCGGCCGATGGGTCTGTGCCGGCGCGCGTCGCTGGTTGCCCCCTTGAGCATCCTGGGGGCACTGGCGGCCTGCCTGCTGTTGCTGGTCATAGCACCCGAGATCTCGACCGCCCTGCGGGCCGACTATGCGAGCGGCAGCGACGGCATCAGGCAGGTCGCGCTGCCCGACGGCAGCCAGGCGACCCTGAACCGCAACAGCGCCATCCGGCTGCGCTTCGGGCCGGCGCAGCGCCGGGTCGAGCTGCTCGAGGGCGAGGCCTACTTCGAGGTCGCGCCGGACCCGCGGCGGCCCTTCCAGGTGCAGGCCCTAGGCGGCGTGAGCGAGGCGCTCGGCACTGCCTACGCCGTGCGCCGCGATGCCGAGGGCGCCAGCGTCGCGGTGACCGAGGGCCAGGTGGCGGTCTCGACCGAGGGCCAGCCGGACCAGGGCATCGCCCTGAAAGCCGGCGAGGGCGTGCGCTACGCCAGCGACGGCCGGCTCGGCGAGCGCTTTGCCGTCAACGGCGAGCGCGGCCTGGCCTGGCGGCAGGGCCGGGTGGTGTTCGTCGACCGCCCCCTGGCCGAGGCCCTGCAGGAGCTGGAGCGCTACCACCCCGGCCGCATCCTGCTGCTGGGCGAGGGCGGCGCCTATCGGCCGATCAGCGGCGTCGTCGACCTCGACAGGCTGGCGGACGGAATCGCCGCCCTGGCGGCGACCCATGGCCTGACCGCCTATCAGGTGACGCCCTTCCTGACCGTGCTGCGCTGAGCAGGCGCGATGGGAGGAGACTGTCCCCGAAGGGGGCTGTCCCCGGGCCAGTTCTTCCGCGCACCGGGGACAGTCCCCGGGGCGCAGCCCCAGCCGGGAAAATTCAGGAAACGCCATCGCGGGGGGTTAGGTAGCCGCCGCGCTCAGCCGTCTATCCCTCGGAGACAAATGCGAATGGGTCGCATTTGCAAGGAAGTGGGGAGCCGGGCAAGCCGGCGAACCTCCCGGGGGATGGGGCAAGCGCATGCTGGACAGGCAGACTACAGGGGCTGGGAAGAACGCCGGCTGGAGGAGGGGGCCGGGCAAGGCGGCTCGGGTGGATCGCGGAAGATGTGGACGGCGATCGGCGCTGCTCATCGCCGGCGCCCTGCTGGGCTCTCTGCTGGCGCCGCCAGCGATGGCCGGTGACGCCGCCGGCCCGGGGCCGACGCTGGCGCAGCTCCTGGAGCAGGCCACGCCGCAAGTGGCCCAGGCGGAGCGGCAGTGGCGCTTCGAAATTCCCGCCCAGGAGCTGGCGAGCGCACTGCTCGCCTTCGCGGAGGCGACCGGCATCCAGGTGGTCTTCAAGAGCGAGGACGTGGCAGGGATCAGGACCGAGGGCGTGGCCGGCGAGGCGAGCGCGGAGGAGGCGCTGCGGACGCTCCTGGGCTCCTCCGGGCTGTCCTACCGCTTCGCCTCGGCAAGCTCGGTCGTGGTCGGCGCCGGGGTCCAGGGCGAGTCGTCCGAGGGCGACGTGGTTGCGCTCGACACGGTCAGGATCGAGGCGCTGCGCAGCATCACCTCCTACCTGCCGACCGACGGCTACGTCTCCTACTACTCGGTGGCGGCGACCAAGACCGACACGCCGGTGGTCGAGACTCCGCAGTCGATCTCCACCATCGGCCGCGAGGAGATGGATGCGCGCGGCGTCAACACGGTCGCCGAGGCCCTGCGCTACAGCCCCGGTGTCTCGCTCGACGCTTACGGCGTCGACCCGCGCGGCTACGATTCGATCACGATTCGGGGTTTCTATTCCGCGTCGACCGGCTCGTTCCGCGACGGCCTGCGCATGGATGGCAATGTCTTCGCGGTCTACACGACGGAGCCCTACGGCATCGAGCGCATCGACGTCATGCGCGGGCCGAGCGGCGCGCTCTATGGCCAGGCCGAGGCGGGCGGCGTGATCGACCGCACCACCAAGCGGCCGCGCGCCGACATGATCCAGGAGCTGCAGGTCGAAGCCGGAAGCTGGAACCACTTCCAGGGCGCCTTCGACCTGGGCGCCGCCGCCGTCGAGGACGGCAGCCTGCTGTTCCGCCTGACCGGACTGGTGCGCGACGCCAATACCGAGTTCGACTACAACGACGGCAGCGAGCAGGACAACGATCGCATCTTCTTCGCGCCCGCCCTGACCTGGGCGCCCACCGAGAACACCAGCCTGACGATCCTGACCGACTACATGAAGGATTCGCGTTCCACCATCTTCGGCACCTTCGGCAACGAGGTGGTCGGACGGACCAATGTGGTGGCGGGCGAGCCCGGCTTCGACAGGTTCGATCAGGAGCAATTCGCCATCGGCTACAACTTGACGCACCGCTTCGACGACATGTGGAGCTTTCGCCAGACCGCGCGCTACACCTACGTCGACGTGGACTATCAAACCGTGGTGGCGAACTTTCTGGACGCGGACAACGTCACCCTGCAGCGCTACGTCTGGGCGGCGCCAGATACCCTCAATCAGTTCGCCATCGACAACCAGCTCGAGTCACGCTTCACGCTGGGCCCGACCCACCAGACCGTGCTGGCGGGCTTCGACTACAGCCGCAGCGTCGACGAGTTCAGCTACCACACGGCCGCCGCCACGCCGCTCAACATCAACAACGTGGTCTACAGCGGCGCCACGGTTCCCGCGCCCTACCAGGTGACCGAGCAGACTCTGGAGCAGATCGGCGTCTATCTGCAGGACCAGATCGAGCTCTACGACAACTGGATCCTGACCCTGGGCGGCCGCTACAGTTGGGTCGAGCTGCAGACCGACGACCTCCTGGCCAACACCAGCGAGACCAAGCGCGACACCGCCTTCACCGGCCGCGCCGGTCTGACCTATCTCTTCGAGAACGGGCTGGCGCCCTATGTCAGCTACACCGAGGGCTTCGTGCCGACGGAGGGCACGGACTTCTCCGGCGAGTCCTTCGAGCCGGAGGAGTCGGTGCAGTACGAGATCGGCCTGAAGTATCAGCCGCCGACCATCAATGCGCTGTTCACCGCCTCGGCTTTTCAGCTGACCAAGACCAACGTGCTGACCCGCGATCCGGCCAACATCAACGCCTCGGTGCAGGCCGGCGAGGTCCGCTCGCGCGGCATCGAGCTGGAGGCCAAGGCCAGCCTGTTCGACGGCTGGAACATCGCCGCCTCCTATACCTATCTCGATGCCGAGGTGACCAAGAGCAACGACATCGACAAGGGCAAGAGGCCGGTGATCGTGCCGGAGCACAGCGCCGCCGCCTGGGTGAACTACCACGTCCCGGAGGGGCCCTTGCAGGGTCTCGGTCTGGGCGGCGGCGTGCGTTACGTCGGCTCGAGCTACAACGATCGGGAAAATACTTCGGAGAATCCGGCTTTCGTCCTGTTCGACGCGGCGCTCAGCTACGATCTTGGCGAGAGCCTGAGCTTCCAGGTCACCGCCACCAACCTGCTCGACAAGGAATTCACCACGACCTGTGCCTTCGGCTCCTGCTTCTACGGGCCGGGGCGCCAGGTGATCGGCACGCTGTCCTACCACTGGTGAGCCCTGGACAGCCGCCGCTGCGCCTTCAGAGCCGCAGGTCCGCCAGCGTGATCCGTCCAGTCAGCAGGTACCAGGCGATGCCCATGTACTCGTAGAGCGCCGCCCGGCTCTGCCTCAGGCCGCCGTCGCTCGGGACGTAGTCCTCGAGGACGCCGAGCGGGCCCCGGCGCGGCGGGCGCGGGTCGGCGGCCGCGGCGGCGAAGACCTCTATGCCATGGTGGCGCAGGCTGGCGCTCATGCGCGCGACGTGGCCGGGGCTGGTGACCAGGATCACGCGGCGCGCGCCGTCGTCGCCCGACGACCCTGGGCCGGCGATCTCCCGCAGCATGGCGGCGACCGTGGCCGCGCTCTCGGCGCTGTTGCGCGCGGTGGTGTCGAAGCGAACGGCCGGTCCGACGATGGCCAGCGCCTCGGCCGTGCTCACCGCCTCCGGCGGCTCGCCCGGATAGGGCGTGCCGCCGGTCAGGATCAGCGGCAGGCCGGTTGCCTGCTGCAGCTCGCGGCCCGCCGTCGCGCGCACGATCGAGCTCTGGGTCGGCCACCAGCGCCCGGCGCCGTCCGGGAAGGCGCCGCCGGTCGGCACCACGATGGCGTCGAGCTCGACGGCCGCCGCCTCGTCATAGGGCAGCGCGCCGGCGGCGAGCGGCGCCAGCAGGGCGCGGCCGACAAGGGGCAGCGCCAGCAGCGTGAAGATCACGGTGGCCGCCACCATGAGCCCGCGCGACAGGCGCCGCCAGCGCCACAGGGCCAGCCCCAGCAGCAGCAGCCAGAGCAGCGGCATCGGCAGCAGCAGGAACTCTAGAGCGAGATTGTTCATGGCGATCCTCCCGACCGGTCCTCTCTTTACGCTCTTAGCGGCCCGGTGATGAAGCCCTCGTGACGCGAAAGGCACGGGTCCGGCCGTCGGCACTATCCGAATGACCGAGAGTTGCAAGCGATAGCGCGCTAGAGTGACGGCGGAACCTCGGAGGAGCAGGCCGATGCCTGGGACTGTCGGAAGGAGCGCTCTGGTTCTGGTGTTGGCGGCCCTGTTCGGCGCCACGGCGGCGCCCGTTGAACCAAGGGCCGCCGAGAGCCTGCGGCAGATCCGGCAGAGCCTGGGCCTGGCCATCGACCCGGATCAGGTCTCGGTCTCGGGGCTCTCGTCCGGCGGCTTCATGGCCAACCAGCTGCACATCGTCCATTCGCAGAGCTTCATGGGCGCCGGCGTGATCGCCGGTGGGCCCTATCACTGCGCCGGCAGCCCGAGCTGGACCTGCGACTATACGCCCTATGGCTTCTATTCGCCGCACGATACCTGCCAGGCGGTGCACATCTGTACCAAACTGGCGCGCAAAGCCTATGGTCCCTTCGGCCTCTACCTCGGGCCGCCGGACGCAACGGACTCGGTTGAATCGACGCTGGCCGAGGCGGCGGCCGGCCGGATCGACCCCTTGAGCGGGCTGAAAGGCGACCGGGTCTGGCTGTTCTCGGGCCGCGACGACAGCCTGGTGCCGCAGGAGGTCATGGACCAGCTCCAGGCTTCCTATGCGGCGCTCTTCGCCCGTCCGGAGGTGACCAATTCGCCTGACCATATCCACTACGAAAACAACCAGGCGGTCGAGCACGCCATGATCATTGCCGTGCCCGGCCCGCCGGAAGAGAACAACTGCGGCACTTATGGGCCGCCCTACATCAACGATTGCGACTACCCGACGGCCGGCGAGCTGCTGCGTTTCCTCTACGACCTGCCCGAGCCGAACGAGGCGCCTGGGACCCCTGGGCCGCAGCCGGGCGGGTGGGACCAGGACGCGCTCTTCGCCTTCGACCAGAGCGCCTTCTTCAACCAGGCCGACGCCAGCGTCAGCCTGAACGCGGTGGGCCATCTCTACGTGCCGCAGGCCTGCCGGGACGGCGCGGTCTGTCCGCTGCACGTGGCGCTGCACGGCTGCGAGCAGTACCAGGAGAGGATCGACCGGGTCTGCCGGGCGGACGGCCGCTGCCCGCCGCTCTACTTTTTCACGGACGCCGGCTACAACGAGTGGGCCGAGCGTTACGGCCTCATCGTGCTTTATCCGCAGACCATCGCCTGGGGCGACGAGGGCGATGCCGCGAAGAATCCCAAGGGCTGCTGGGACTGGTGGGGCTACAGCGGCCGCAACTACTTCCGCAAGGACGCCAAGCAGATCACCGCGATCAAGCGCATGATCGACTGCCTGGGCAGCGCGGAAGGCTGTCCCTAACGGCCGCTGTCGGCCGGCTCCAGCAGGAAGACCGCATCGGCGATGTCTGACGGCAGCGTGTCGCAGGCCGCACCGGCCTCGAGCGGCAGCAGGACGGCGACGTCGGTCAGCCCCAGATCGGCGAGCTGATGCGGCACGCCATGGCCGAAGCGCAGATGACCGCTGCCGATGATCCCGACGACGAGCGCTTCGGGGTGCTCCCAGCGCGCTTCGGCCAGCGCCTCCGCCATCGCCCGGTCCCAGGTGAGCTGGGCCTCGACGAAGCGGGCAAAGTCGTCGCGCTGCAGGACGGCCTCGATGTCCAGGGGTCCAGTGCGGGGCTCGCCGTCGTGCTGCTCCCAGAAGATCCTGGCCAGACTGCGGCGGTAGGCGTCGGGCGCAGCAGCCGGCGCGGAGAGATCTTCGCGCTCGCTCTCCGGGACGGCGGCCCAGCCTTCTCTGGCGACTCGCGCGACCAGCCGCCGCTCCACGTTGAGCGCTACCATCGGCACGCGGTTCTGCCGGACGAAGTGGAACAGCGGCCAATAAAGCGCCGGGTCCATGCCCCAGACCCTCTCCCAGCGCGACTGCTCGAGGAAGGCGGCCTCGCTCAGCGCGCCGCGCCACCAGCCATCAAGCGCCGGCTGGACGCTGCGCGGGAACATCTCGAAGCCGACCACCAGGGCGGGCCGGTGCGCCTGCAGCGCGGCCAGCACGTGGGTCTGCCAGCGGTGATGTTCAGGCTTCTCATGGATCTCGCCCAGCAGCACGATCTGCCGTTCGGCAAGCGAGGCCATCAGCTGGTCGAGGGCGATCGGCTCACCGCTCACCGGGTCGAGCCACCGCCCCGGCGTGGCGCAGGCCGGTTCGTCGGCGGCCGCCGCGGCCAGGCTGCAGAGCACAGCAGCGGCAAGGGCGATCCCCGGAGCGCGGAGCCAAGCTGCGGTCTCGTGATTCGAAGACGGGGTCGCCTGCATTCTAGCCGAGCGCGCCGTGCAGGCGGGCGTCCTCGGCGCGGACGTGCTCGAGGCCGCCGCGGCGCAGCAGCGCGGCCACGCGGTCGGTGATGCAGACCTCGGCGAGGCCGTTCAGGGTGACCGCCATGCCGAGCCGCGCGAAGCCGATGGTTTCGGCCGAGATCTGGAGGGCGCGGTAGTCGACTAGCTCTAGAGTCTTTGCGCGCGTCGCGCTGTCTGGTCCTGACGTGTCGGAGGGATGCTTGGCGAAGTGCTCAGCGTAGAGGCGCCACAGCGGCTGCACGGTGACGTCGAAAGCGCCGCCGGTCAGGTCCGAGATGCTTCGCGCCTGGCCCAGCAACTCGACCATCTCCAAAGGTAGCGCCGTCAGGCGGCCGTCGCGGTTGAGACGGCTGATCGCCGACTCCGCCTGGTAGAGCGAGTACACGCTTTCCATGCGGCGCACCTCGGCCATCGCCTGGGCGAGCAGGTCGCGCGCCGCGGCCTGATCCGGGTGATAGAGCGTCACCGTTGCAGCGGCACCGAATGCGCTGCCGCGCCCTACCAGGGGCGCCATCCGGGTTGCCGCCGACGCCGGCAGCAGGCCGGCACCGGCCACCGCCGCGGTGATCTGCAGCAGGCGGCGGCGCGTCACGCGGGCGCCTGACTCAGGACGGTGATGCCACATGCTGTCAGTCATAGGCGCTGCGCCGTCTGCCGCCTTGTCCCCGATCAAGGGTGGTGTGGCCGGGTCAGCTTGCCACCGTCCGCGTCATCAACAGGACGCTGCTGTCATAGGGATAGCACGAATGAGCGACGATCGGCCGTTGGTCGACGATGGCATAGCCGTGGCGGCGATAGAGCCGGACGGCGCCGTCGTTCTGCTCGAAAACCTGGACGCTGAGCGTGTCGCAGCCGGCCTCGGGGGCGAGGTCACGGGCGATTTCGAGCAGGCCCGAGCCCAGGCCCTGGCCCCGGAAGCCCGGCCGTGCCGCAAGCGCGTTGACGTAGTAGCTGCCCGGCACCTGCCACTCCAGCTCGCACAACGGGCGCAGCAGGGGCGGCAGCTCGTCGATGGCCGCCAATTCGGCCGGATCGGGCTCGGGCAGGCGGTAGGCCAGCAGCATAGCGGCAGTCACGCCATCGCGCTCGGCCAGCACGGCATTCTTGTAGGAGAAGTTGGCATCCTCGCGCGCCGCCCGCGTCTCGCCGACGTCGAGCGGACTCTGCCCCGGCGCTGCCGACTGCTGCCAGAGCCAGGTCGCGATGCCTTCGGCGGCGATCTCCAGCAGCTCGGCCAGGTCGCGCGCGTCCTCCTTGCAGGCCCGGCGATAGGAATGTCTCAAATCCACGTGGCCCTCCTAACGCAGGCCGGCCAACGAATCCACCCCGTGGTTATCTCCGTAGCGCCCTACTCCACCAGCGCCTCGATCAGCGCCGGGCCGGGGCTGGCAAGCGCGCCGGCGCGCTGCAGCTCGGTCAGCAGGATGCGGTGCTCGCGGTTGGCGCAGATCACCGTCACCACGTCGAGCGACTCGCGCTTGATTGTGACATTTGTCACATTTTCGCCGTTCTGTGTATAATGTTATAGTAAAAACGAAACTACTAAGCGTGGTGGGACCGATCCCACACGAATGTCTGCCCTCCGGGGGTGCACATTGTCTGGGCAAAGGGCCGGGCGGGGTAAGCGACCTGTCTCTCTGGTCGCCACGGCAGAGCAGCCGAACGCACTGCCGCCAACCCGAGAGGAGTTGGAGGCGCGCGGGACTGGCTGGTTGGCCGACCGCTTGCTCGAAGCCGCGGCACACCATGCGCCGGTACGTGAGCTGCTTGAGTCTGCGTTACGCGAGGGCTCACGAACCCGACAACGGCCAGCAGAGGACAAAGGCCAAAGGGCGCTCGCCGACAACGAGCAGGTCATGATCGGCGACAGCGAGCCGATGCGCCTGGTCTTTGATCGGATCCGCCGTTTCGCGAGTACCGACGTCACCATTCTCATTACGGGAGAGAGCGGAACCGGCAAAGAGATGGCGGCGCGGGCGCTGCACGAGCGCTCACGCTTTGCCGAAGGGCCCTTCATCGCCGTGAACTGTGGCGCAATCCCGGAAACACTCATCGCGTCTGAGCTCTTCGGTCACGAAAAGGGCGCCTTCACCGGAGCGGTCTCGCGCCGCCTGGGCAAGATGGAGCTGGCCAAAAGAGGTACCCTGTTCCTCGACGAGGTCGGCGACCTGCCTCTGGAAACGCAAGCGCACCTGCTGCGGTTCCTGCAGGAAAGCACCATCGAGAGGGTTGGCGGCCAGCGCACGATCAAGGTTGAAACGCGAGTCGTCGCGGCCACCAATGTGGATCTCGAAGCCGCGGTCGCAGCGGGGCGATTTCGGAAGGATCTCTTCTTCCGCCTTGATGCGCTGAGACTGCCCATGCCGGCCCTGCGCGAACGTCCTCGTGATATCGACCTGCTGGTTCGCTACTTCGTCGAGAAGTTTGCCAGGGAACTCGGTCGGCCCGTGCCGGTCGTCGACGTGGAAGTGCTTGCCGATTTGCGTGCATATCGCTGGCCGGGAAACGTTCGCGAACTGATCAGCAAGATCCGGCGAGCCATCATCATGGCAGACAGTGAGAAGCTGGAGATAGAGCATTTCAGCATCATTGAACCCCCTGCCGCAGTATCCGGCGCCGCATCCAGAGCGGCCGAGAGCATTCGTCAGGGGCTCCTAGACAGCCGTGGGCGCGCCGAGGCAAAGCTGGTTCAAGAGGCGCTGGCCGAGGTCAGGTTCAACATCAGTGAGGCCGCCCGAAACCTGGGCGTTTCGCGCGCCACCATGTACCGTTTGATGAAGAAGTACGGCATAGCGCGAGCCGGGGGCCGTGGCCGGAAGCGGCGGGGCAGAGTCTAGATAGCTTCGACGCGGCAGTTATCCACCGTAGCGTGTGCAAAAGCATTGCTTCGGCAGACTGTTGCTGATACATTCTTCCACCTTTGCGAGCAGGAAAGGCGAACATTCCCAGCCTGCCGATACGAAATGGCATGGTACTTGCTGACAGCAAAGCACAGACAATGTAATAGCTGGGACGTAAAGCATAGTCGCCGGATCGAGGAGCGGGGTCGTGCTGAAACAAGACGTTCGGCGTGCCGTGTTCGCCTTTCAGGTTAGCAGGCACCTTGCCATAGTGGGGACTTGTTTCTTATTCAACTGGGCAGTGTTGCCCGATGTGGCAGCTGCCGACGGTCAACGCCATGAAGCAAAGGTGGAATTGCCGCACGGCATCGCGCCGATGAGCGCTAGTGCCTTGTCGGAGCAGCACGCTATGGGCGTGGATCAAGAGATCGCTGTTTCGCCCGTCAGCGAGCGGGACACCGCCGTGATTCTCTTCGATGAAGCCGGAGGGGGAGGTCCTGTGAAATTCGGCTACGCAGCCTCGACCGGCGGCGCGCAGACCACGGTGAATGGCCAAGCCGGATCGCAATAAGCTCCGTAGCACAGGTAAGGCGTATCAGCCCGACAAAGAAACTAGTTTGGCGCTTTGCAGCTTGTCGAGCGGCGGAAGCGCGTTGCGGCTTGGCTCGGAGAACAATCCGTATAGGCGACGCTGAGCTGTTCTATAAGTGCGACAACACAAAAGCGCGGAGTCTCCTTCTAACTCATTGCCACCAAGGGTTAATCGAAGAACTGTCTCGCTTTACTTCGAGCACTGTCTCACCTCGCAAACAGTTTACTAGTCGGTTTATGCTCGACCTGCGCGAGCATAGACTTCGAAGCGTCGACCGGCCAACCCTCTAGAATATAAAAGAAAAACACTCCCCGGCGCCAAAGGCCCTGCCAAACGTCGCGGGCTCGAGTGCGCGGGAAAGACCGAGGCAGTCAAACCAGCGAATCTTCCCAGAAGCCCAGTCAAGGTCTTTGAGGTTCTAAGCCACTGTATTTCAGGGGGAAATTTTGCCTGACCAGAACTGGCATGGGACTTGCTCAACTTACCTTGGCCGCTTGTGCCGCCGCGGCCAAAGTGTGGCCATCGAGCAGGTGAAGCAGGCGGCAATCGGCGGGGCAGGGAGGATCCGGAGGCGAGCGCCACGGGCTCCGACCTAAGCCCAGGGTGGTAGACGTCAACTCCAGAACAAGGAGGCACCATGTCCAAGAAGCTGTTAGCGGGCGTATCGGCCTTCGCTCTGGCGCTTGGCCTCACTTTCGCTCAGGCCTACGCCAATCCATGGGTGAAGAACGCCGATGACGTCGACGTCGATATCGATATCGACATCGAAGACATCGAGGACAATCAGGACGTTGCGATCGAGTCCTTCAACACCGTGGTCGTGAGCGAGAACGAGCTCGACCAGGATCTCGATGCCGACGACATCGACTTCGAGGACGACGTCGACACCGGCGACGTCGACTTCGACGGTGATGTTCAGCAGAACGCCGCCGGCGTGTTCTCCACGGTCAACAACACCGGCTTGTTCAACAACAACGCGGCTCAGGCTGCGGTCGCCGCCGAAGGCAACGTGAACATCAACTAGGTGTGAACGGAAACCGGCGGGCGCGCCAGCGCCCGCCGGACTTTCCTCGTTGTCCGAAAGGGCGCGCAAGGGGAGGGTTCGGCATGAGGCGGCAAGAGCTAAAGCTGCTGCCAGTGGCGGTGGCGCTCGCTTTGGCGGCAGCTTTCTGGACGCAAGCAAGCTTGGCCGATGATGCGTTCTCTGGGGTCGAGGCCGTTGCATTGGACGATAGCCAATTAGATCAGGTTCGAGGCGGGCAGGATGTCAACAGCCACAACAATCTTGCACAGGGTGCGAACACCGCAACTCAGACCAACTCGTCGAGTCTTTCGGCGACGACAGTAAATGGCGGCAACGTGCATGTGAGCGGCGAGGCGTTCGGCCACTTCTCCGGCATGAACACCTTCGTGATGAACACGGGGAACCAGAACGACCTTGTGGCAGCGTCGGCGCTCTCGCTCGTTTTCACTGAGTGAGCACCGTGAGATGCACCTGCCGCCGGTACGAGGCGGGCAGGGAGAGGATCGTGATCGGTGGGATAGCAGAACGCCTTGCTGGAGGTTGGTTGGCCGCCAGCCTGCTCCTGGTTGTCCCCTTCGGGTCTCCGGCCGGCGGGGAAATCATGATTAGCAACTTTGCTGGCGGGTCCTTCGGCGTCCCGGTCGTCAGCATGAAGGAGCGTCGCTGGGCAACCGTCGTCCGTCAGCAGTATGACTATAGCTGCGGGTCGGCAGCGGTCGCGACGCTGCTCACCTATCACTACGGCGAACAGACCAGCGAGGGCGAGGTCTTCGACGAGATGTATCGCGCCGGGGATCAGGAAAAGGTCCGCGAGCGCGGTTTCTCGATGCTCGATATGAAACACTACATGGAAGCACAGGGATATCGGGTCGACGGCTTCCGCGCTGAACTGGACGTGATCGAGGAAATCGGGGTGCCGATCATAACCCTGATCAGCATTCGCGGCTACAGGCACTTCGTCGTCATCAAGGGAATCGAGAATGGAGAGGTTCTTGTCGGCGACCCGGCCCTCGGCCTGAAGACGTTTTCCAAGGACGCTTTTGCCAAGGGCTGGTCGGGAGTGGCGCTGGCGATCCGCAGCCACGCTAAGACGGGCCGGACCGCCTTCAACCAGGAGGAGGACAAGAAATACAAGCGGCCGCTCGCACCAGTGGGCCAGGCCTTGCTGCGCGATACCCTGTCGTCCTTCACCTTGATGCTGCCGGGCCGAGGGGAATTCTTTTGAGGGAGGCGATCGATCATGCGCACTGGACGATGCCTGGCCTCGCTGCAGGTTCTGCGCGCGCAGTCATGCCTATGCGCGTTCATGCTCGGGGCTACGGTTGTCTCCACTACGTCGTCGCCGGTATGGGCGGCGAGCTACTTCACGCTTGAGCCCTACGTCGCGCTGGCGCCACTCGCCGACGAGGAGCTGGCCGAACTGCGTGGCGGGTTCTTCGACATCTTCGGGGCAAGCATCGAGTTCGGCGCCGAAGTGCGGACAATGGTCGACGGCAGCTTGCTGTTCCAGACGAACTTCGTCCAGACGGCCGGCGGCCTGGTTCGTGAGCAGGTCTTTGTGCCTGATCCGACGCTCAATCTTTCTGCTCTGGAAGGTCCTATCGAGCGTCCGGGGCTGCCCACAATTGTTCTCGTCGGCGGAGACAAGCCACCTGTCTCCAGCGTGGCTCCAAGTCTCTCGGGGCTCAACGGTACCCAAGGCATTGTGTTGACCGACGCCTCTGGCATCACTGCGGCGCTCCATCAGATCGGCGGTCGCGTCATCACTAACGGGATCGTCAACACCGCCTCCAGCCGCAATGTCCAACAGGAATTGGAAGCCACCATAACGCTGCATGGATTTTCCGCCTTCGAGCACAACATGAGAGTGGCGCAGCTGTACATTGGTGTCAGGAACGCCCTGGCCGAGCACCGCACCGCCCTCAACCGCTGATTCGTGTGAGGGAGACGCTGCCCTCACCTTTAGGCGGGGCTCTCAGAACAGTTCGAATGAGATCGGGGCCCGCAGCGTGATGCTGACGTCCGGTGCATCCTCGGTAACGCCAACTTTGGTATTCAGATTGAGACGAAAATCCGGCGAGACGCGATACGACATGCCGAAGAGCAGCGAGCCGACGTCCAGGCTTTCGGATTCGAATTCGCGGCCGTTGATCTCGGTCGTCGAGCCATTCACGAAATCGTGCTGATAGCCCAGCGTCAGGGAGGTGCGCTCGTTGAGCGAGACGCCCAAGCCAAAGCTGACGCCCAACGAATCGCCGGGATCGACCCTGCCGATGAAGGAGTCGCCCACCTGCTTGTCGACGTCATCCGGAAGGTGGAAGTTGTATCCGACGTTGGCGAAGAGTACAGCCGGATCTGTGGGATAGATCGCCGTGACGCTGGGTTCGATGCTGTAGAACCCGGAGCCGGTGGCGAGTTCCGTCGGCACGCCGAAGACATCTCGATCCACATCGAACGGGCCCGTGCCTGTCGTGGACTTGCCTCGCAGGTTCCCGACGAAAATCGGCCAGCCGTCCCGGCCGTCGTTGATCTGATAGTGCACGGCTGCCTCGACGTCACCGATTCCCATGCCATCCAGTCTATCGGTCAATGACTGCGGCTCGCCTGTGCCTGCCGGGTCGACCAAGGTAGTAATGCGATCGCTCCGGTAGACATATGGCACGCTCGCCTCCAACTCCAAGCGATCGGTGACGCCATAACGGAATGTCGCTTCACCAATCAGCGTGTCGCGGTCGGCGTCGGTGGCCTCGATAACGCCGATAAGCACCGCCTCCACGATTTCAATGCCCCTGAAGGTAAAGCGATTGATGTTGGATTGAATGTATTCGAACGAAGGCTCGAACACCAAAGTACCTGCAGGCGTCAAAACGCCGCCCAATTCCGGAATCGCCTGCACCTCGGGCCGCTCCGGCTCTGCCAGTGGTGGCTCGTCGATGGGCTGCGCCGCCGGCTCCTCAGCGCCCTCGGCCCCAGGCGGGTCAGCCTGGCTTAACAAGGGTTTGAGTTTCGGCAGGGGCGCCGCATGCGGTTCAGCGGAGATGATGGGCGGATCTGGTGCCGCGCCACTCGGAAGGCCACGCGCCCGGGTTTTGAGGATGTTCAGTTCTTCTTGCTGCCGCTCCAGCATCTCCTGCTGGAGTTGGATGATGCGCTCCAGTTCGACGATGCGCTCTTCCAGCGACCTGTCGGTGCTCGCCCCGACGGCAAGGCTTGATGCCAAGGAAAGCGACCCCAGGATCAGGAAGGCGATGACTCCCCTAGAGGAAAGCATAGCCCGACCCCATGGCGCCCCATGAGACTTGCAATAGTGAATAGAATTTCACCGCAAATCAATACACGGCAACAATATTCAGAACGCGGTGGCAAAATTGTCACAACTACGTGAGCTTGGGTTTGTCGCTTCTGGCGTAGTCAGAAAGAGAGTGAAAACAAGAGCAAAGCGCTCGGCCAGAAAGACCACGGCAGACGAATTGGCCCGGGAGTCTGCGTGACTGCCATTTTTATGTAGCCAAGGCCCGTTGGAGCGGCGGCGTCTACTGGGCGAGGCTTCGAGCCCTTGAGGTGCGGCCCAGGTAGCAAGGACGCTCGGTACCCGCAGGCGGGACGCTACTCCACCAGCGCCTCGATCAGCGCCGGGCCGGGGCTGGCAAGCGCGCGGCCGAGGGCGGCCACCAGGCTATCGGCGCTGTCGGCGGTCTCGGCCGGGATGCCGAAGCCCCTGGCGATGTCGCACCAGCCGATCGCCGGGCGCGCCAGGTCGGCAAGGTCCTGGGCCTTGGGGCCGGGCTGGTTGATGCCGGCGCGCTGCAGCTCGGTCAGCAGGATGCGGTACTCGCGGTTGGCGCAGATCACCGTCACCACGTCGAGCGACTCGCGCGCCTGGGTCCAGAAGGCCGGCAGGGTATAGGCGGCGCTGCCGTCGGCCTGAAAGTTGATCACCGTGCGCCCCGGTGCTGCCACCGCGGCGCCGGTCGCGCAGGAGGGGCCGAAGCCGATCGCCCCGCCGGTCAGCGCGAGCTGGGTGAAGCGCGGCGCGCCGGCCGAGTGGCCGTGGTAGCTCCAGCCGCTGGTGATCGCCTCGTTGACCAGGATGGCGCCCTCCGGCTGCAGCGCGGCGATGGCGCGGCAGAGCGCGTCGGTCGTGAGCGGTCCCTGCGGCGGCGCGGGCCGCGCCGGGGCCGGCGGCGCCTGGTAGGCGGGCGCGTCCAGCGCCTCGGCCAGGGCCTCCAGCGCGCCCAGGATGTCGTCGTCGGGGCCGGCCAGGGCGATCCTGCGGACGTCGTCGGGCAGGTTGCGGCTGCGCTGGCCGGGCCAGCCGAAGAAGGCGACCGGCTCCTCGGCGCCGGCGAAGACCACGGTCTCGAATCCGGCCAGCGCCTCCGCGGCCTGCTCCGGGAAATAGGGGATCGCGCGCGGCGCCGGCAAGCCCGCCCCGCGCTCGGCCACGGCGACCGAGCGCTCGGTCATGAGGGCGGCACCGCTGGCTGCGGCGACGCGGGCGGCGGCCTTGAGGCCCGCCTCGGTCATGGCTTGGTAGCCGAGCAGCAGCAAGGAGCGCCCACCCGCCCGCAAGGTTTTGGCCGCCGCCTCGACGCGCTCGGCCGGCACCGCGATACGCTGGCGCTCGAGGCTGGCGCGGGCCGTGCTGGCGGTCTCGGCGAGCTGCAGGTCGTGCGCCAAGATCAGGCTCGCCACGCGGCCGTTGCCGGTCATGGCGGCCTCCAGGGCGCCGGCCATGTCGCCGGCCATGGCTTCGGCCGAGGCGCTGCGCCGCAGCCAGCCGGAGACCGCGCCGGCCAGCGCCTCGATGTCGGCGGCGAGCGGCGCGTTGGCGTCCTGGTGCCAGGTGGCGTGCTCGCCGATCAGGTTGACCAGCGGCGTGCGTGCCCGGCGCGCGTTGTGCAGGTTGGCGATGCCGTTGCCCAGGCCCGGGCCCAGGTGCAGCACGGTGAGCGCCGGCTTGCCGGCGATGCGGGCATAGCCGTCGGCCGCGCCCGTGACCACCGATTCATGCAGGCCGAGCACGGCGCGCAGGCCCGGCGTCCGGTCGAGCGCCAGCACCAGCGGCATCTCGGTGGTGCCCGGGTTGGCGAAGCAGAGCTCGACGCCGGCGGCGGCCGCGGTGGCCAGCAGGCTCTCGGCGCCGGTCATGGCGTTACCGGCCAAGTTGGAACGAGGGAGGGGATCAGTGGCGGCAGGCAAGCAGAGCCTCCTAAGGCGCGGGATCGTGGACCGGCCAGGCGGCCGGCCATGGGACGCCCTCTGTCTATCCGCTTCGCCGGGCAAACGAAAGGCGGGAGCGCCGCCAGCGGCCGGCTGCCATCGCGGGCGGGTCGTGTTACACAACGACGGAGCGGGGACCCGGCAGGCCTTCGCGCCGGGAGCAGGGAGGGAGCAGCGGTTGCGCAGCGGCTATTGGCAGGACCTGACGACCGAGGACTTCGCGGCGCTCGACGCGGAGCGATGCGTCGCGCTCTTGCCGGTGGCTGCGATCGAGCAGCATGGGCCCCCCCTGCCGCTCTCGACCGACGCCACGATCAACGCCGGCATCGTGCGGCGCACCCTGGACAAGCTGCCGGACGAGGTGACGCTGCTGGTGCTGCCGGCGCAGACGGTCGGCGACAGCGCCGAGCACAGTGACTTTCCGGGCACCTTGAGCGCCGCTTCAGAGACGCTGATCGCGCTCTGGAGCGAGCTCGGCGCCTGGGTGGCGCGGGCCGGCCTGCGCAAGCTGGTGATCTTCAACAGCCACGGCGGCCAGACCCAGATCGTCGACATCGTCGCCCTGCGCTTGCGCATGGAGCATGAGATGATGGTGGTGCGCGCCAACTCCTTCCGCTTCGGCGTGCCGCCGGGCCTGTTCGACGAGCGCGAGGTGAAGCAGGGGATCCACGGCGGCGCGGTCGAGACCGCGCTGATGCTGCACCTGGCGCCGGAGCTGGTACGCCGCGAGGCGATCCGCGACTTCCCGCCGCTCGCCCGCGAGATGGAGCAGAGCTTCAGCCTGCTGAGCCCGCAGGGCCCCGGCGCCTTCGCCTGGGCCAGCCAGGACCTCAATCCCGCTGGCGTCTGCGGCGACGCGACCGCCGCCAGCGCCGACAAGGGCGCGGGCCTGCTGGAGCACATCAGCGACGGCCTGGTCACCTTGGTGGAGGAGCTGCAGCGCGCGCCGCTCTCGCTGCTGCGCGGCAAGCCGTGAGGGGGGCTCTGCTGCAACCGTTTCAGTCCACGTGCAGCTGCGGTTCGCCTCTCGTACCTATCGCTTGCGCGATAGGCCCCGTTTCACCCTCACCCTCCCACGCGCCCTTCGGTCGCGTGGGCCCCTCCCTCTCCCCTCAAGGGAGAGGGAACTTAAGTGCGCCTGTTTGTTCCCCTCTCCCTCGAGGGGAGAGGGAGGG
>JBHJOF010000234.1:0-2438 GCA_050330055.1 Kiloniellales bacterium | reverse complement strand
CGCCGACCTCCCCCGCAAGGGGGGAGGTGAGTACGCTGCTGCCGTTGCGCACATTTTCCCCTCCCCCCTTGCGGGGGAGGGTCAGGGAGGGGGGGCGGCGCGAAGCGCCGAAAGGGGATGACAGAGCCAGCGACATCTCCGCCCCTGCTCGAGCTGCGCGGCATCGACAAGCGCTTCGGTACGGTGCATGCCAACCGGGCGATCGACCTGACCCTGCGCCACCGTGAGGTGCTGGGCCTCCTGGGCGAGAACGGCGCCGGCAAGACCACCCTGATGAATATCCTCTTCGGGCTCTACAGCGCCGACGCCGGCACCATTCTGGTCGAGGGCCGGCCGGTGACGATCCGCGGCCCGGCAGATGCGCTGGCCGCCGGCATCGGCATGGTGCACCAGCACTTCCACCTGGTGGAGCGGCACAGCGTCCTGGAGAACCTGATGGTCGGCCAGAAGGGCCGCCGCGGCCTGCTCGACGCGGCCGCCGCCCGCGCCCGGCTGGAGGAGATCGGCCGCGCCTACGGCCTGCGCCTCGAGCCGGAGCAGCCGGTGGCGGCGCTCAGTGTCGGCGAGCAGCAGCGCCTGGAGATCGTCAAGGCGCTGCTCCGCGGCGCCCGCGTGCTGATCCTCGACGAGCCGACCTCGGTGCTGACGCCGCAGGAGACGGAGGGCCTGTTCCAGGCGATCCGCAGCATGGCGGCCGACGGCGTCGGGGTGATCTTCATCAGCCACAAGCTGCATGAGGTGCGCGCCATCACCAACCGGCTAGCGGTGCTGCGCCAAGGCGCGGTCAGGGCCATGCTCGCCAACGACGCCAGCGTGACCAACCGGCGCCTCGCCGAGCTGATGTGCGGACACGACCTGGTGCCGCCGGCCAAGGAGGCGCGCGCGCCCGGCCCCGAGCTGCTGCGCGTCGAGGGCGTTGGCACAGAGCCCGACCAGTGGGGCCACCAGCCGCTGCGCGATATCTCGCTGAGCCTGCGGGGCGGCGAGATCCTCGGCATAGCCGGGGTCTCCGGCAACGGCCAGCGCGAGCTGGCCGAGGTCATCGTCGGCATGCTGCCGCTGGCCGCTGGGCGCATCCTGGTGCAGGGCAGGGAAGTGACGAGGCCCAGCCCGCGCGCCCTGCAGGCGGCCGGCGTGGTGCACATCCCGGAGGACCGCATCGGCGCCGGCCTGCTCAGCGCCTCGCCGCTGGCCGACAGCATGGTGCTGCCGCGCGTCGGCCAGCGCCCCTTCAGCCGGGCCGGCGTGATCGACCGGGCGGCAGTGCGTCGCTTCGTGGCCGAGCAGATCAAGCGCTTCGACATCCGCGCCGGCGGGCCGGAGGTGCGCACCGGCACGCTGTCCGGCGGTAACCTGCAGAAGGCCTTGCTCGCCCGCGAGCTCGCCTTCGACCCCCTGGTGCTGGTGGCAGCGCAGCCGACCCGCGGGCTCGACGTGGCGGCCCGCGAGTTCGTGCACCGCCAGTTCCTCGACCAGCGGGCGCGCGGCCGCGCCGTATTGCTGATCAGCGAGGACCTTGAGGAGATCTTCGAGCTGTCCGACCGCATCGCCGTCATGTTCGAGGGCCGCATCGTCGCCACTCTCCCGGCGGCCGAGGCCGACAGCGCGCGGGTCGGCCTGCTGATGGCCGGCGCGGCCGAGGCGGCATGATCCGGCTGCGCCTCGAGCCGCGCGCCCGGGCGCCGCTCTGGCTCAACCTGGGCCTGCCGGTGCTGGCGCTGGCCGCCACGCTGCTGCTTTGTGGCGGGCTGATCCTCCTGGCCGGCGCCGATGTGCTGACCGCTTATGGTGCGCTCTTCGCCGGCGCCTTCGGCTCGCGCTTCAACGCCGTCGAGACCCTGGTCAAGGCGGCGCCCATGGTCTTCACCGGGCTCGCCGTTGCCGTCGCTTTCCGCGCCAAGTTCTGGAACATCGGTGCCGAGGGCCAGCTTCTGGCCGGCGCCATGGCGGCCGCCTTCGTCGGCGCGCTCGAGGTTCTGCCGGTCTGGAGCCTGGTGCCGCTCATGATCCTGGCGGGGGCGACGGCCGGCGGCGCCTGGGCGATGGTGCCGGCAGTGCTGCGCGTGCGCTACCGGGTCGACGACGTGGTTGCCACCCTGATGCTCAACTTCATCATGTTCTACACCATGATGGCCCTGGTCGACGGACCCTGGAAGGACCCACTGAGCGGCTACCCGGATTCGCCGGACATCCGCATGGAGGCCGAGTTCCCGATCCTGCTCCATGCCACGCGGCTGCACTTGGGCGTGCTGCTGGCGGGGGTGGCGGCGCTCGCCGTCTGGTTCCTCATGGCGCGCAGCACGCTCGGTTTCGCGATCCGCGCCGTCGGCGAGAATCCGCGCGCCGCCGCCCACGGCGGCATTGCCGTAGCACCCGTTCTGCTGGCCACGGCGGCGCTGTCGGGCGCGCTCGCCGGCCTTGCCGGGGTCGGCGAGGTA
>JBHJOF010000233.1:0-12003 GCA_050330055.1 Kiloniellales bacterium | reverse complement strand
CGGCCTCACGTCGTCTTCGTTCGAGATGGCGTCCAAGGGCGGCGCCGGGGTCGAGCTCGACCTCGACAAGGTGCCCTGCCGCGAGGACGACATGACGCCCTACGAGATGATGCTGTCTGAAAGCCAGGAGCGCATGCTGATCGTGCTGAAGCCCGGCATGGAAGCGCTGGCGCGCGGCATCTTCGAGAAGTGGGACCTCGATTTCGCCATCATCGGCCGCCTCACCGACAGCGGCCGCATGGTGCTGCGCATGCATGGCGAGACCGTGGGCGAGCTGCCGATCGACCCGCTGGCGCAGGCCTCGCCCGAGTACGAGCGGCCCTGGAGCAAGTCGCCGGCCCGCCCGGCGATCGACCCCTGGGACATCCCCCCGCCGGAAGACCCGCTGGCCGTTCTGGCGAAGCTGCTGGCGACGCCGGACCTCTGCAGCAAGCGCTGGGTCTGGGAGCAGTACGACCACATGGTCATGGCCGACACCGTGCAGCGCCCCGGCGGCGACGCCGCGGTCGTGCGCGTGCACGGCACCAACCGCGCACTGGCCGCCACGGTCGACTGCACGCCGCGCTACTGCCTGGCCGATCCGGAGCGCGGCGGCGCGCAGGCGGTGGCCGAGAGCTGGCGCAACCTGACCGCGGTCGGTGCGCGGCCGCTCGCCATCACCGACAACATGAACTTCGGCAATCCCGAGCGGCCCGAGATCATGGGCCAGTTCGTCGGCTGCATCGAGGGCATGCGCAAGGCCTGCGACGCGCTCGCCTACCCGGTCGTCTCGGGCAACGTCTCGCTCTACAACGAGACCAACGGCCAGGCGGTCCTGCCGACACCGGTGATCGGCGGCGTCGGTCTGATCGAGGACGTACACAAGACGGTCAGCCTGGCCTTCAAGGCGCCGGGCGAGGCCATCATCCTGATCGGCACCACGCGCGGCCACCTGGGCGCCAGCCTCTACCTGCGCGACGTCCTGGGCCGCGCCGAGGGCGCGCCGCCGCCGGTCGACCTGGCGGCCGAGCGGCGCAACGGCGACTTCGTCCGCGGCCTGATCGCCCGCGGCCTGGTCACGGCCTGCCACGACCTCTCGGACGGCGGCCTGCTGGTCGCCCTGGCCGAGATGGCCCTGGCGAGCGGGGGGCCCGGCGGAAATGGTAAAGCCACCATCGGCGCCGAAATCGAGGTTCCGGGGGCCGACCCCAAGGGCGCCAGGGCTGCCGGCATAGCCCCGCTGCACGGATGGTTGTTCGGCGAGGACCAGGCGCGCTACAGTCTGACCGTGACCGACCCGGAGCCGGTTCTGGCGGCGGCGGCCGAAGCCGGCGTGCCGGCCGTTCGAATCGGCTGGACCGGGGACGCGGCGTTGACGCTGTCGACGGGCCACACCATATCGCTGGCTGATCTGCAGGCAGCGCACGAGGGCTGGCTGCCGGGCTACATGGCGGCAACGACTTAGGGTTCGCCGCGCAGCTGTGAGATCAACGTGAAGGGGTAGCGGCATGCCGATGAATCCGGGAGAGATCGAGGGACTCATCAAGGAGTCGATCCCGGACGCCCAGGTGACCATCGAGGACCTGCGCGGCGACGGCGACCACTACGCCGCCTACATCGTCTCGGCCGCCTTCAAGGGCAAGAGCCGGGTGCAGCAGCACCAGATGGTCTACAAGGCGCTGCAGGGCCGCATGGGGAGCGAGCTGCACGCCCTGGCGCTGCAAACTTCGGCGCCCTCGGAGTAGCGAGCCGCCGGCGAGGCAGAACACAACGAGCTGGTCGCGGAAGCGCATTCAGGCCGGCGATGGGAATCCGGAGAGGATTGACGTGATGGACAACGCGGTTTTCGAGCGGATCAAGGACGAGGTCGAGAGCAACGACGTCGTGCTCTTCATGAAGGGCACGCCGGTCTTTCCGCAGTGCGGCTTCTCGGCCGCCGTGGTCCAGGTGCTGACCCACATGGGCGTCAAGTTCAAGGGCATCGACGTGCTGCAGGACCCCGGCCTGCGCCAGGGCGTGAAGGACTACACGAGCTGGCCGACCATCCCGCAGCTCTACGTCAAGGGCGAGTTCGTCGGCGGTTGCGACATCATCCGCGAGATGTACCAGACCGGCGAGCTGCAGGAGCTGCTGCAGACCAAGGGCATCGAGGCCAAGCCGGCGGCGTGACCAGCGCCTGACGCGGCCAGGCAATCGTCAGTCGAACGCGAAGGCGGCCATCGAGAGGCTGCCGTCGAAGCTGCGGTGAAGGACGCGGCCCTGCGCGCCTTCGCCCGCCGCCCCGAGCGCGACGTGCAGCGGCAGGAAATGCTCCTCGCTCGGATGCGCCTGACGGCCGTGCGGCGCTTTGACGCGGTAGTCGACAAGCTCCTCGACCGCGCCCGCCTCGACCTGCCGGCAGAGCCAGTCGTCGAAGGCCAGCGCCCAGTCCGGCCTGGCGCTCGGATCGCCGAAGTATTGCCGCAGGTTGTGCACCGCGCCGCCGGAGCCGAGGATCAGCACGCCCTCGTCGCGCAGCGGCGCCAGCGCGCGGCCGAGTGCCAGGTGGGCGGATGCGCCGCGCCCGCTCTGCACCGAGAGCTGGACGACCGGGATGTCGGCCCGCGGATAGATCAACAGCAGCGGCACCCAGGCGCCGTGGTCGAGGCCGCGATCCGGCACGAGCTCGGCCGTCTCACCGGCCTCCGCGAGCAGTGCGGCTGCGCGTCGCGCCAGGTCAGGCGCGCCCGGCGCCGGATAGGTCAGGCGATAGAGCGCCTCGGGAAAGCCCCGGAAGTCGTAGATGGTCTCAGGCCGCTCGGCCAGGCTCAGCATGGGCCGCGTCGTATCCCAGTGCGCCGAGACGCAGAGCACTGCTTTGGGCCGGCCCAGCGTCGCGCCCAGGCCGCGCAGATAGGCCGCCGCCAGGCTGTCGGTGAGCGGCAGGCTGGGCGCGCCGTGCGAGACGAAGACGGCAGGCAGGGTCATGACAGCGCTTGATAGCCGATCGCGCGCGGCCGGCAAAGAGCCGCCCTTGTGAGCAGGGCGCGCATCGCGCAAAGTCGAGGTCTTCCGGATCCAGGAACGGATATTGGCCATGGCCATCAAGCAGCTCGACCACGTCAACCTGCGAACCGCCGATGTGGCGGGCATGGTCGCCTTCTACCGCGACCTGCTGGGCTTCGAGGTCGGGCCGCGCCCGCCCTTCAAGTTCGGCGGCGCCTGGCTCTACTGCGGCGGCCAGGCCGCGGTGCATCTGGTCGAAGTCGCCGAAATGCCGGACCCGGGCGAGCCGCGCCTGGAGCACTTCGCCTTCCAGGCCGAGGGGCTGGCCGAGCTGACCGGCCGGCTGCGCGCGGCCGGGGTCGAACACGAGCTAATGGTGGTGCCGGGCATCGAGGTTCGTCAGGTCCACTTGCGCGACCCCGACGGCAATCACCTGCACATCGACTTCGCGCCGAGCGAGCCGCTGGGCGACGCCGCTGAGTAGTGCTGATTTTGCCCCTTTTCTGAACTTACCCCTCACCCTCCCATCGCTGACGCGCCCCGTGGTCCATTGGGGGCCCCTCCCTCTCCCCCAAGGGGCGAGGGAAAGAAGGCCGCGCGCTTGAAACCCCTCGCCCCTCCGGGGGAGAGGGAGGGGCCCAAGCGACCGCAGGGCGCTTGGGAGGGTGAGGGGGAGTTGGTACGCGGCTACGGCAAGGGCGCGCTAACCGGCGGGGCGCCGCTTCTGTGAGGCTGGTGACGCGGCCTCATCGCCCTGCGACGCCGCCGTGCCGTCCGCTGCGGCCTCGCGGCTGACCGCCTCGCCGATCGCATCGATGTCGCCGAGCAACTCCTTTAGCGCCATCATCACCTCGGAGGTCGGGGCGCAGGGCGAGAGGCGCGGCCGCCTGGTGTCATCAGTCGCGACGTTCGCGCCGTTGCAGCCGCCCTGCGGGCAGTAGCGCGCCAGCACCGCGAAGAGATGGTTCTTGTCGATCGGCTTGGACACGTAGTCGTTCATGCCAGCCGCCAAGTACTTCTCGCGGTCGCCCTTCATGGCGTTCGCCGTCATGGCGATGATCGGAATCCGGCAGAGCGGCGCCTCCAGGGCGCGAATCGCCGCCGTCGCCTGGACGCCGTCCATCTCCGGCATGTTGACGTCCATCAGCACCAGGTCGTAGGGAAACTGACGCACCGCGACCACGGCTTCCTGACCGTTGTGCGCGACGTCGACGCGGTGGCCCTCGCGCTGCAGCATGATCGAGGCCAGAAGCTGGTTCACCTGGTTGTCCTCGGCCAGCAGGATGCGCAGGTAGCGGCCGCCCGCGGCTTCAGCCGCCGGCAGGCTGCGCTGTTGCCTGGCGTCCGGTTTCGGCGGCTCGGTTTCCGCGACCGCGTGCCGGCCGCAAACGTCGGCCAGACAGTCGAACAGGACCGACTGGCGCACTGGCTTGACCAGATAGGCGTCGAATCCGGCCACCTTGGCCCGGGATTCCTCGTCCTGCATGCCCGAGGAGGTGGCTAGCACCAGCTTGGTTTGAGCGAGCCGCGGCGTCGCGCGAATGCGGCGGCCGAGCATCTCGCCATCCTGATGCGGCATCCAATAGTCGAGAACGGCGAGATCGAAGGGCTTGCCGCTTTCGGCCGCGACCTCAAGCGCGATCATGGCCGATTCGGCGTCGGCAACGGTGGCGACAGAAAGGCCCCAGGCCTCGAACTGCTTGCGGAAGATCTCGAGGTTGAGCGGCGTGTCGTCGACCACGAGCACGCGCAGGCCGGCAAGGTCGTCGCGCTGCGGCGCCGGCGAGGCAAGCGGCATTGTCGCCTCGGACAGCGGCACCGTGAACCAGAAAGTGCTGCCTTCGCCCGTCTGGCTGTCGCAGCCGATTTCGCCGTCCATCAGCTCGACGAGCTGGCGGCAGATGGCCAGGCCCAGGCCGGTGCCGCCGAAGCGCCGCGAGGTCGAGGAATCGGCCTGGGTGAAGGGCTCGAACAGGCGCTCGCGCAGGCTCTCATCGATGCCGATGCCGGTGTCGTTGACCTCGAAGCGGACGCGCAGGCGGCCGTCCGGCCCGGCATGGGTGATGACGTTGATGGCCACCGTCGCCTGGATCGCGACGCTGCCGCTTTCGGTGAACTTGACGGCGTTGCCAACCAGGTTGAGCAGGATCTGGCGCAGGCGGCCGGAATCACCGTTCATGACCTCGGGAATACCGGGTGCGACGAAGGTCATGAGGTCGATGCGCTTGCCGGAGGCCTGCGCGCTCATCAGCTCGGCTACGTTCTCGACAACGTCGCGCACCTTGAAGTCGGCCGCCTCGAGTTCGAAGCGGCCGGCCTCGAGCTTCGAGAAGTCGAGGATGTCGTTGATAATGGCCAGCAGGGCCTCGGCAGAGTGCCGCACGGCTTCGGAATAGCCGCGCTGCTCGTTGGTCAGATCGGTATCGAGCAGCAGGCCCGACATGCCGATCACGCCGTTCATCGGCGTGCGAATCTCGTGGCTCATGGTCGCCAGGAACTCGGATTTGGCCTGACTGGCCGACTTGGCCTGCTCCATGGCGACCCGCAGGTCGCCTGCGGTCTGCTTGTGCCCTGTGATCTCGGCTTCCAGGCGGCGATTGGCTGTCGCCATCTCGGCCTCCAGGCGCCGCCGCTGGATAAGGTTCTCCTTCAGCACCTCGAGCGCGCGCGCCATGGCGCCGATCTCGTCACGCCTCCCGAGATAGGAAACGGCGACGCTGTGCTCGCCACGCGCCAGGGTGTCCATGGTGCGGCAGAGGGTCGTCAGGGGAATCGACAGGCGGATATGCGCGAACCAGATGAAGGCGACCACCAGGCCGCCCAGCATGGCCGAGATGACGATCAGCGACAGGCCGAGGTGGCGCTGGGCGCTGCCGACCCGATGGTCGATCCGCTCGATGCTGGCACGGCGCAGCGCCTCCAGCTCCTGGTCCAGCACGGCCAGGCCCCAGATCGCCGGCAGGTCGCCGATCCGCACCGAGCGGGCGATGCCGCCGGAGCTCACCCGGTCCTCCACCAGAGCCTGAACCAGCGCCAGGTTGTCGGCGTAGCGCCCGATCACCAGCTCGATGCCGTCGAGCGCCTCCGCCTCGCGCTCGTTGACGCCGGCCTTGCGATAGCTCTCGATGGCGGCCCTGGACGCCGCCAGCTTCTCGCGGATCGTCGCCACACGGTGCAGATCCTTGCGCAGCATGAAAGTCTGGAAGTGATGAACCAGCCCGCCGTAGCCGATCGCGTCGCGCAGCTGGGCCCGTGCCATGGACTTGGCCGCCAGGTCGGCGTTGTACTGGTCCCAGGTCTGCTCGATCCGGCTGACGTCCTCCAGGGTGCTGAGGACCACGGAAAAGATGTAGCCGGCCACGAGCACGAGGAAGAGGGCAACCGCCGTGCCAATCGTCGTGATCTTGAGCCGCATGGGCTAGCTCCGTGGCGGGCCCGGACCGTCAGCCCCGGCACCCCTAGTCATCGAAAGTCAAAGCGCGCGAAACACCGCTTCCGGCCGCGCTCCCGGAACGACCACCGCACCGCCGCCCACTTATCGACGCCAGCGGGACAACCGGCAGGCGTATGGCGCACGCGACAGCGCTAGGATGTGACGACAGAACGGCCAGGCGGCCGGCCCTGCGGTAGTGGTATAGATTTCTCGTAAAGTTGGGGTTAATTGGATGGACTAGCTGGCCGCAGAGGTGGCAGGTAAGCTAACTGTCTAATAATTGGGCAGAAATGGCCAGCGGGCCCATCCGGGCCCGCTCCCCAAGGCGTTAACGCTGCAGCCGGCGACCTAGTGCCCCGAGTAGTACTCGATGACCAGATGCGGCTCCATCTGGACCGGATAGGGCACATCGGCCAGCTTGGGCCCACGCAGAAAGCGTGCCTTCATGTCCTTGAGGTCGATCTCGATGTAGTCCGGCACGTCGCGCTCGGCCGATTCCAGGGCCTCGAGGACTAGCGGCAGCTCGCGGCTCTTCGGCTTGATCTGCACCTCGTCGCCGTCCTTGACCAGATAGGATGACACATTGACGCGCTTGCCGTTGACCAGGATGTGGCCGTGGCTTACGAACTGCCGGGCGGCGAAGACGGTGGGCACGAACTTGGCGCGATAGACCACCGCGTCCAGGCGGCGCTCCAGCAGTTCGACCAGCTTCTCGCCGATGTTGCCGTAGTAGCCCTTGAGCTTCTGCTTGGCCTGCAGCTGGGTGCCGAAGTCGGACGGCTTGCGGCGCCGCTGGCCGTGCTGGCCGGGGCCGTATTCCCGCTTGTTGTACGGGCTCTTGGGCCGGCCCCAGAGGTTGACGCCGAGACGGCGGTCGATCTTGTACTTGGAATTGGTGCGCTTGGACATGGCGCGTCGGGTTCCTTTTTCAGTCCTTGTTGTCCCGGTAGTCCCTGCCCGGCCCCGGCCCAAAAGGGCGGATGCGGCCGGCGGGCGGGGCTTGGCTCTCCCCAAATTGTAGGGTGGGGCCGGCCCGCTTTCCCGGAAATGGTCGGCGCGGACTATACGGACGGCCGCCCAAATGTCAAACCCGCCCCGGGGAAGAAGGGGGTGGGCCCAATTCCGCGGCTTTCCCCCGTCGCGCCGCGCCGGGGCCTGGGCTAGCATGGCCGCCCAATAGCTCCTTTGGGAAAGGGGGGAGGGTTGAGCTCATGGCAGCAGTGACCGAAGGCGCCCAGCGCAACGTCACCCTGGAGGCCGCCCTGGCCGAAGCGCGCGAACGCTACGTAGCCGCCAACCCGGCGAGCCGGGCGCAGCACGACGCGGCCCGCGCCAGCCTGCCCGGCGGCAACACCCGCACGGTGCTGTTCTTCGCCCCCTTCCCACTGACCTTCATCCGCGGCGAGGGGGCCCATCTCTGGGACGCCGACGGGCACCGCTACACCGACTTCCTGGGCGAGTACACCGCTGGCCTCTTCGGCCACTCGCACCCGACGATCCGCGCCGCCATCGAGCGGGCGCTCGACGGTGGGATCTCGCTGGGCGGCCACAACCGTATGGAGGCGCAGCTCGCCGCGCTCCTGGTCGAGCGCTTCCCGGCGCTCGAGCTGGTGCGCTTCACCAACAGCGGCACCGAGGCCAACCTGATGGCGCTGACCACCGCGCGGGCGGTGACTGGGCGCAGCAAGGTGCTGGCCATGGCCGGCGGCTACCACGGCGGGGTGCTGTACTTCGCCGGCGGCGGCAGCCCGGTGAACGCGCCCTTCGAGGTGGTGCTGGCGCCCTACAACGACGCGGCGGCAACCGTGGCGCTGATCGAGCGGCATGCGGATGATCTGGCCGCGGTGATCCTCGAGCCCATGGTCGGCGCCGGCGGCTGCATCCCGGCCGAGCCGGAGTTCCTGCAGGCGGTCCGCGAGGCGACCCGGCGGCACGGCGTGGTGCTGATCTTCGACGAGGTCATGACCTCGCGCCTGGCGCCCGGCGGGCTGCAGCAGGTGACCGGTGTCATCCCCGACATGATGACGCTCGGCAAGTACGTCGGCGGCGGCATGAGCTTCGGCGCCTTCGGCGGCCGCGCCGACATCATGGCGCGCTTCGACCCGCGCCGGCCCGACGCCTTCCCGCACGCCGGCACCTTCAACAACAACGTGCTGACCATGTCGGCCGGCGTGGCAGCCATGGGCGAAGTCTACACGCCGGCGGTGGCGACCGCCTTCAATGCAGGCGGCGACGCCTTGCGCCAGCGCCTGAATGCCCGGGCGCAGCAACACGGCGCGGCGCTGCAGTTCACCGGCCGCGGCTCGATGATCGGCGTGCACTTCGCGCGCCACCCAATCCGCACGCCCGACGACGCGGCGCGCGGCGACCAAGGCCTCAGGGAGCTGTTCTTCTTCGATCTGCTGGCGCGCGGCCTCTACATCGCCCGGCGCGGCATGATCATCCTCTCGCTGCCGATTACCCAGAGCGACTGCAACCTGCTGGTCGAAGCGGTTGAAAACTTCCTGAGCGAGCGCGGGACGCTGCTATAGCCCCCAATTGTCATGCCCGGACTTGATCCGGGCATCCATCGTGCAGCGGCACCATGGATTGCCGGGCCTTCGCCGCGCCGAAGGGGCTACGGCCCCGCAGGCGGGTCAAGCCCGGCAATGACAAACAATGCTGAATGACACGGATGAACACGAATGAACACGAATTCAATACCAACACAGGCACCAGATCAGCTTGAGGCGAAGCCTCCTTCAAGCGCGATTTCCCAAATGGGTCGCTGCTAACGTTCATCTGTGTTCATCCGTGTCAATTTTCTCGTTTGTATCTGGTTTCCTACTCCCCGCGCATCTTCCGCCCGGCGTCCCACAGCGCCGAGATGACGCCGTGCAGGGTCTTGACCTCGGCCTCGGTCAGGCGCGCGCGCTGGAACAGGTTGCGCAGGTTGCGCACCATGGTGGGGCGCTTCTCCGGCGGCCGCATGAAGCCTGATATGTCCAGGCGCTCCTCCAGCCGCTCGAAGAAGTTGATGAGGTCGGCCTTCGGCGCCGGCAGCGCGCCGCCGTCGCGCCGCTCGGGCGGAGCCTCGGTGCAGAGCTGATACCACTCGTAGCCCAGGATGAGCACCGCCTGGGCCAGATTGAGCGAGGCGAAGGCGGGATTGAGGGGCACCTCGACGACCGCATCGGCGAGCGCGATGTCGTCGTTGAGCAGGCCGGTGCGCTCCGGCCCGAACAGCAGACCGACCCGCTCGCCTGTCACCAGCGCGTCGCGCATGGCAGCGGCGGCGGCGCGCGGCGTCAGCACCTCCTTGACCATGCCGCGCGGCCGGGCGCTTGCCGCATAGACCAGGGTCAGGTCGGCGATGGCGTCGGCCGTGCTGCCATAGAGGCGCGCGGCAGCCACCACCCGGTCGGCGCCCGAGGCGGCGTTTATCGCCGCGTCGTTCGGCCAGCCGTCGCGCGGCCGCACCAGGCGCAGCTCGGCGAGCTCGCAGTTCAGCATGGCGCGCGCCACCATGCCGATGTTCTCGCCAAGCTGCGGCGCCACCAGGATGACGACCGGGCCGGGGGGACTGATTCCTCTCGTCTTGCTCTTGTTCGTGCCGGCCATGATGCCTTATGCCCGAGCGGCAGGCCGCGCGCCGCCTACTCGGCCGCCTTGGGTACCACGGCGCCGTCCTGCAGCAGCTTCCAGGAAAGTCCGTCGTAAAGCGCGTTGTAGGAGGCGTCGATGATGTTGGTCGAGACGCCAACCGTGGTCCAGCGCCGGCCGCTGCCGTCGGCGCTCTCGATCATGACGCGCGTCACCGCGCCGGTGCCGGCCTGCGGCGTTAGGATGCGCACCTTGTAGTCGACCAGGCGCATGTCGGCGAGCTGCGGATAGATCGGCACCAGGGCCTTGCGCAGCGCGGTATCGAGCGCGTTCACCGGGCCGTTGCCGTTGGCCACGGTCATCTGCATGCGGCCGGCAACCTCGACGGTCACGGTCGCTTCGGACTCGGTGACCAGCTCGCCGCGCGCCGACCAGCGGCGGTCGTCCATGACCCGGAAGCGGCTGAGCTTGAAGAAGGTCGGCACCTGGCCCATGGCGCGGCGCGCCAGGAGCTCGAAGCTGGCCTCGGCGCCGTCATAGGCGAAGCCCTCGAACTCGCGCGCCTTCACCTGCTCGACCAGGGCGTTGATCTTGTTCTCGTCGACCTCGATGGCGAGCTCGCGGAAGCGGGCCAGGATGTTGGAGCGGCCGGCCTGGTCGGAGACCACGATATGGCGCCGGTTGCCGACCACGACAGGATCGATGTGCTCGTAGGTGCGCGGGTCCTTCTCGACCGCCGAGACATGCAGGCCGCCCTTGTGGGCGAAGGCGCTGTCGCCGACGTAAGGCGCGTTCTTGCTGGGCGCCCGGTTGAGCCGCTCGTCGAGCAGGTGCGAGACCGTGGTGAGCTGCTGCAAGGCCGCTTGGTCCAGGCCGATGTCGTAGCCCAGCTTGAGCGCCAGGTTCGGGATCAGCGAGATCAGGTTGGCGTTGCCGCAGCGCTCGCCCAGGCCATTCAGCGTGCCCTGCACCTGGCGGGCGCCGGCCTTGACCGCGGCCAGCGTGTTGGCGACCGCGTTCTCGGTGTCGTTGTGGCAGTGGATGCCGAGATGTCGACCGGGAATCTGCTCGGCGACCTCGGCGACGATGCGCTCGACCTCGTCCGGCAGGGTGCCGCCGTTGGTGTCGCAGAGCACGACCCAGCGCGCGCCGGCTTCGTAGGCGGCGCGGATGCAGTCCATGGCGTACTGGGGATTGGCCTTGTAGCCGTCGAAGAAGTGCTCGGCGTCGAACATGACCTCGGGCAGGCGGGTGCGGGCATGGGCCACGCTGTCGCCGATCATGTCGACGTTCTCGCCGCGCGGGATGCCGAGCGCCACGTCGACATGGAAATCCCAGGCCTTGCCGACCATGCAGACGGCGTCGACCTTGCTGTTGAGCATCGCGTTCAGGCCGGGATCGTTCTCGGCGCTGCGCCCCGGCCGGCGGGTCATGCCGAAGGCGACGAAGCGCGCCTTTTGGAGCCGCGGCGGCTGGGCAAAGAACGCGTCGTCGGTCGGGTTGGCGCCCGGCCAGCCGCCCTCGACGTAGTCGACGCCG
Organism: Kiloniellales bacterium; assembly: GCA_050330055.1. Classification (GTDB taxonomy): domain Bacteria; phylum Pseudomonadota; class Alphaproteobacteria; order Kiloniellales; family JAKSDN01; genus JBHJOF01. The sequence goes on along the minus strand of JBHJOF010000233.1, from coordinate 485 downwards.
AGCCGGTCGAGCGCCTCGGCGATGGCAAGCTTGTCGGCCACGCCGAAGTCGACGCCCTGGGTCTGGGCGCCGTCGCGCAAGGTCGTGTCGAAGATATAGACGCGCCGCTCGTCGCTCATGGCCCTGCCGCATTCCCCCTTTGGGAGTCATCTGCGCCACGCGACCTCGTCCTTCGACAGGCTCAGGATGAGGTCGCTTGAGTCCTACTCCTCCCTCATCCTGAGCTTGTCGAAGGATGAGGGAATTCCAAGACCTCTGCCCAACCCAGAGGAATCCCTTGGGCCGGGAGTAACAGCACAGGCGGGGCCAGGCGTCAACGCGACAGGCCGGTTTTGGCCCTTAGACCAAATCCCGATACTCATGACTGGGCTCCCATGCTTGGCGGCCCCCTGGTCCATTGGGGCCGCCTGCTTCGCGCGCGAGACGCCGCTTGCGGGCGGAGGCCCGCTCCTGCGGACTCGCGGCTCCTCAGCATGAGGTAGTAG
>JBHJOF010000232.1:0-6728 GCA_050330055.1 Kiloniellales bacterium | reverse complement strand
CTCCCCCTCAAGGGGGGAGGCGAAACATGCGCGCAGGCCATTGATTTTGCTTCCCTCCCCCCTTGAGGGGGAGGGTTGGGAGGGGGGCTGGCGCAAAGCGCCGAAAGGGGACTGCCGCTACGCGATTACTCAATTCAAATCACACAGCTCAATTCACGATACGCCAGGTGCCGTCGGGCTGGCGGCAGGCGGTGCCGAAGACCTCGACCGGCGCGCCGCCGACAATGGCGGTGCGGCTGTACTCCCGGCAGTAGGAGGTATCGTAGGCGAGCGCGGGCGGCTGCCGCACGACGGGCGCCTGCGGCGGTGGCTGGACCAGCACCTGCGGCGCCGGCTGTGGCGGCCGGACGTAGACGGTCCGCGGCGGCGGTCTATGCCGGGGCCGATACCAGGGTCGATAGCTGTGACCCCAAAGGGAATAGCGCGGATAATGGTGCCGGTACCGGGGATAGTAGCCGTGCTTGTAGCGCCCGTAATGGTCGTGTCCAAAATGGTATCCGGTGCCGATGCCGACGTGGAAGCCGCCGCCGGCCCTGGCTTCCTTCAGCGAGCCCGTCGCCAACCCAAGCCCGCCGAGCACCACCACGGCGACAAGCAGGCGTGTCATGATCCACATCAGTCCCTCCTGGACCCTTCCCCCCAACCTGGAGCCCGCTGTTTCCTCGATTCAGTCTAGCCGATCGCACCTCGGCGGGACAGCGCCTGGCAGGCCGCCTGGATGGCCGCTGTCTCCCGCGCGAAGCGGCTGGTCAAAGCCGCCCGGAAAGCGGTAAGAAGCGCGCACATACAGCCGTTCAGGCCGGCAGCGGCCCTTGCTGTAGCACTTCGTTGTCGCACCGGGGCAGAGGCCGCCTTGCACGTCCGCCATCCGATCTGGCTGCAGTACGTCGCGACGCCCGGCGCCTGGGCCTTCGCCATCCTCTTCGCCCTGGACTCGCTGGCGCGCGCGATCCTGGCCACGCTGATCCCGCTCGAGGCGCTGCGCCTGCTGGGCGATGCGCAGCAGGTCAGCGTGCTCTACTTCGTGGTCAGCCTGGCCGGCCTTATCGGCAGCCTCACCGTGCCCTGGTTGATTCGCCGTTTGACCCGGCGCTGGGTCTATACCAACGGAGTGCTGCTGATGGTGCTGGCCTCGCTGCTGATCGGGCTCGGCACGGTCGAGGGGCAGCTTGCCGGCATGATCGCCCGCGTCTTCGGCGTCACCTGCGTGGTGGTCTGCCTCAATCTCTACGTGCTCGACCACATCAAGCGCGGCGCGCTGATCCAGTTCGAGCCGCTGCGCCTGATCCTGGCGGCGGGCGCCTGGACTATCGGGCCGTCGCTCGGCGTCTATCTGGCGCGCGAAGTATCGCACTGGCTGCCCTATGGTCTGTCGATATTCTTCGCTGCGGCGCTGCTCGGCTACTTCTGGGTCCTGCGCGCCGGCGAGAGCCCGGTGCTGCAGGCGCGGCAGGGCCCGCTGCCGAACCCGCTTGGCAACGTTGCCCGCTACTTCAAGCAGCCGCGCCTGCGATTGGCATGGATTGTCGCCTTCGGTCGCAGTGCCTGGTGGTCGATGTTCTTCATCTATGCGCCGATCTACGCAGTCGAGAGCAGCCTGGGCGAGGTCGCCGGCGGCCTGATCGTCTCGGCCGGCAACGCCGTGCTCTTCACCTCGCTGCTCTGGGGCAAGCTCGCTAATCGCTATGGCGTGCGCTGGATCCTGATCGCCGCTTTCATCATTGCCGGCCTGACGACGATTCTGGTGGCGGTCTTCGCCGCGGTGCCCTGGATCGGGGTCGCCTGGCTGCTGCTCGGCTCGCTCTTCGTCACCGCGCTCGACGTGGTCGGCAACGTGCCTTTCCTGCGCGCCGTCAAGCCGCACCAGCGCTCCGACATGACCGCGGTCTTCATGACCTACCGCAACTTCTCGGACCTGGTGCCGCCCGGTCTCTTCGCGCTGCTGCTCAAGGCCTTCAGCCTGCCGGCGGTCTTCGTCGCCAGCGGCCTCTCGATGCTGGTGGTCGCCTACTACGCCCGCTACGTGCCGAAGCGCTTTTAGGCCCATTTTGTTTCGTCACCCTCACCCTCCCACGCGACCTTCGGTCACGCGGGCCCCTCCCTCTCCCCTCCGAGGGAGAGGGATTTTGCGGCGCGCCTGTTTGTTCCCCTCTCCCTTGGAGGGGAGAGGGAGGGGCCCATCGCGACAGCGATGGGAGGGTGAGGGTGAATGAAGGGAGTCATCGCGCACGCGATGACATGACGAAACGGAATCGCTAGGCGGGCCGCTCCGCTGCCGACCGGAGCGCGGCCAGCATCTCCGGCGTGTCGATGTCGGTCAGCACGGCGTCGTCGGGCATCGGCACCTCGGCCACGACCTCGGGGTACTCGCCGATCAGCGCCTTGGCGCCGACGTCGCCGGCCACGGCCTGAATCTCGGCGAAGAAACGCCGCGCCAGCAGCACCGGGTTGCCGCGCTTGCCCTGCCAGGTCGGCACGCAGATGGCGCGGCCCTCGACCGGGTTGAAGGCGGCGATCAGGCGGTCAATCACCGCCGGGCTGACGCGCGGCATGTCGCCGAGGCAGACCACCACGCCGTCCGCCTCGGCCGGCACGGCGGCGAGGCCGCGGTGCAGCGAGGTGCTGAGCCCGGCCGCGTAGTCGCTGTTGTGCACCGTGGTGACGCCGAGCCCGGTCAGCGCCGCCTCGACCTTGTCGCGGTTATGGCCGGTCACGACGACGACCGGCTCGGCGCGCGAAGCCAGCACCGCTTCGGCGACGCGGCGCACCATGGGCGCGCCCGCGACGTCGGCCAGCAGCTTGTTGACCGGGCCCATGCGGGTCGAGCGGCCGGCCGCCAGCACCACGGCGGCGATGCTTGGCGCACGCGGTGCGGCCGGCGCGGGCGCTTCCTCGACCGCGGCGGCGCGCGGCAGGGGCCGGGCGCTGGTCTCCTTCAAGAGGCCGCCGACGCCCATCAGCATAAGGTCCCGGCTGGTCACCGGCACGTCGGCCAAGAGGCGCTGCAGCACCCAGTCGAAGCCGTTCAGCTTGGGCGACCGGGCGCAGCCGGGAAGGCCCACCACGGGCCGGCCGTCCTTCTTCGCGAACAGCAGGAGATTGCCCGGATCGACCGGCATGCCGAAATGCTCGATGACGCCACCGGCCGCCTCGATGCCGGCCGGCACCACGTCGCGCCGGTCGACGATGGCCGACGCTCCCGACACCAGCACCAGGGCGCAGCCTTCGGCGCGCAGCGCACCGATCGCCGCCGCCACCGCGTCGCTTTTATGGGCCACGCGGCGCTCCAGCGACGGCGGGCAGTCGAGCGCCGCCAGGCGCGCGTCGATCGCCTCCTTGGTCTTGTCGAGGATGCTCGGCTTCAGACCGGGCAGCGTGGTCTGCACCAGCCCGACCTGGCGCGGCCTGAGCGCGGCGACGCGCACGATCGGCCCGGTCCGTTGAGCAACCGCCAGGCAGGCCTCCAGCACGGGACCGGAGACGGCGAAGGGGATGATCTTGATGGTCGCCGCCATCTGGCGCGGCTCGATCAGCTCGTAGGCGGGCAGGGTGGCGACGGTGACCGCCTCGTCGACCAGGTTGAGCGCCTCGAGCCGGGCCCGGTCGATCACCAGAACGCCGCGCGTCTCGGCGATCAGGTTGCAGCGGCCGGTGAAGGCGGCGCTGGCCGAAAGGCCCTCGCCGGTCACCGCCTCGGCGATGGTCGCGGCGGCCACGTCCTCGTGCACGTCGCCGGGCTCGAGCCGCGCCGCCACCACCGAGCGGATTCCGGCCTTGCGCAGTGCGGCCAGGTCGTCGGCCGAGAGCACGCGGCCCTTCTTGAAGCGGGCGTCGCCCGCCGTGACCGAGTGCGCCAGGATCGCGCCTTCCGCCTGATCGAGCGGGGTGTCGCCGAAGATCACGCCGCCGCCTCGCGCTTGACCAGCGCCGGGGCGCGGTGCTTCACCTGGGTGATCTGGGCCAGGATCGCGACGGCGATCTCGGCCGGGCTGCGCGCGCCGATCGGCAGGCCGATGGGCGCGTGGATGCGGGCGAAGTCGGCGGCGCCGAGCCCCTCGGCCTCGAGGCGCTGCAGGCGCTTGGCGTGCGTGCGCGTGCTGCCCAGCGCGCCGATGTAGAAGGCCTCGGAACGCAGCGCCACGATCAGGGCCGGATCGTCCAGCTTGGGATCGTGGGTCAGGAACACGACGGCCGTTCGACTATCGGGCTGGAGCGCCGCCATGGCCTCGTCGGGCCAGTCGGTCATAACCTCGACGTCAGGGAAGCGCTCGGGCGTCGCCCAGGCCTGGCGCGGATCGACCACGCTGACCGCGTAGCCGGCGAGCCGCGCCATCGGCACCAGCGGCTGCGCGATGTGCACCGCACCGACGATGATCAGGCGCAGCGGCGCATTGTGCACATGGACGAAGAGCCCGGTTCCCTCCAGCACGCCGCTGCTGTCCTCGGCGATGGCCCGGCGCACCGCGGCGAGCTGCCCGGCGTCGAGCACCAGGTCGCCTTGCGTGCTGGTGGCGTCGACCAAGGCCTGCGCGCCGCCCTTTAGCTCCGTGACGACGGCCACCGGCCGCTTCGCGGCGCGGGCGCTCAGCAGCGCATCGAAGATCGCGCGTTTCATACAGAAGGCCCTTTCGGCGCTTCGCGCCAGCCCCCCTCCCAACCCTCCCCCTCAAGGGGGGAGGGCGAAGGAATTGGCGGCCTGCGCGGCTCTTTTTTTACCTCCTCCCTCGAGGGGGAGGTCGGCGCGCAGCGCCGGGAGGGGGGTGTCCGCGAAGCGGACAACAGAATAAGCATCTTCATTCTGAATTGGACAGCCGCGGACATGTTCCGGGCATCCATGGTGCAGGTGGCGCGATGGATGGCCGGGTCAAGCCCGGCCATGACGATTGGGTTTGACGATATCATGCGTGCGTCATCCGCAGTCATCCCAGCCGCTCGACGAAGACTTGGATCTTGCCGCCGCAGGCGAGGCCGACTTCCCAGGCCTGCTCGTCGCTGACGCCGAAGTCGAGCAGGCGCGGCTCGCCGCTCTGCATCACTTCGCGCGCCTCGTGCACCACGGCGCCCTCGATGCAGCCGCCGGAGACCGAGCCCAGCATGCTGTTCTTGTCGTCGATCAGCAGCTGGCTGCCGACCGGCCGCGGCGAGGAGCCCCAGGTCGAGACCACGGTGGCCAGCGCCACCTGGCGGCCCTCGGCCAGCCAGCGCGCCGCCTCGCTCAGGATGTCGTCTTGCGATTGCTGCATGGTTTTTTTGCCCTTCTACATCGCCTCCAGCCAGCCGCTGACGCCCTCCTGCCGGCGCAGCACCGGGCGGCTCAGCACCGCGGTCAGCTCGGCCAGGCTCTGCAAATTGTGCACCGGCCGGAAGTCATCGACGTGCGGCATCATGGCCTTGGCCCCCTGAGATTTTGGCGCATAGCCCTCGTAGCGCAAGAGGGGGTTGAGCCAGATCAGCCGCCGGCAGGACTTGTGCAGCCGCTCCATCTCGCGCGCCAGGCCGTGCGCGTCGTCGCGGTCCAGGCCGTCGGAAATCAAGAGCACGATGGCGCCCTGGCCCAGCACGCGGCGCGACCAGGTGACGTTGAAGCCGTGCAGACAGGCGCCGATCCGCGTGCCGCCGGCCCAGTCCAGCACCTGCTGCGAGACCTTCTCCAGCGCCACGTCGATGTCCTTGTTGCGCAGCTGGCGGGTGATGTTGGTCAGCCGCGTGCCGAACAGGAAGGTGTGCACCCGGTCGCGGTCATTGGTGATGGCGTGCATGAAGTGCAGCAGCATGCGCGAGTAGCGGCTCATCGAGCCGGAGATGTCGCAGAGCACGACCAGCGGCGGATGACGCCGCCGCCGCGTCTTCCACTTGAGCGGAATGATGTCGCGGCCCGAGCGCAGCGCCGCGCGCATCGAGGCGCGCGGGTCGGCGCGGCGGCCGCCGCGGTCGGGCTGGAAGCGCCGCGTCGCCACGTCCTGGATCGGCAGGCGCATGGCGGCGATCGCCTTCTTGGCCTGGGCGATCTCCTCGGCGGTCATCTGTTCGAAGTCCTGCTCGTGCAGCACCTCCTTGTCCGACCAGGTGAGGATGGCGTCGATCTCGATACGGTCCTCGCTGTCCTCGCGCGCCTGGCCGGCGCTCCGATCGCCCTTCATGGCGTCGGCCAGCCGGCGGCTCAGCTCGTTCGCCTCCTCGCCCGGGCGCTCCGGCGTGGCAATCTCGGGCAGCAGCAGGCGCATCAGCCGCGCCAAGAGCTGCGGGTTGCGCCAGAAGACGTGGAAGGCCTGGTCGAAGATCTCGCGCTGATCGCGCCGGTTGACGAAGACGGCATGCAGCGCCCAGTAGAGGTCCTCTCGCCGGTCCAGCCCGACCGTCTCGACCGCCTGCAGCGCGGTCAGCACCTTGCCCGGCCCGACCGGCAGCCCGGCCGCGCGCAGGGTGCGCGCGAAGTACATGACGTTCTCGGCCAGGCGGCCTCCCTCGAGCGGCGGAGGGGCCGCTTCGCCGGCACCGTTCCTGGGAACGCTATCCTGCATAATGGGCCTGGTGCTGTGACTTTGACATCTGGCTCCTGCTGACATACGCAGACTTGATCCACGGCAGTCCGGCTAAGGCTCGTTCACTCCGACCGTCATGGTCGGCGAAGGCCACTGCTGTCCGGTTTAATTTTGTGGACGTGGTGCATGGCATTGATTCTACTGATGCCCAAGCGTTTCACGACGATTTGGACACGGATGAGGATC
>JBHJOF010000231.1:0-4958 GCA_050330055.1 Kiloniellales bacterium | reverse complement strand
GCAGGAAGACGATGACGGTGTGGCCGAGGAAGCCGACCATGGCGCGCGCCTCGCCGGCCAGGATGAAGCAGACCTTGCCGACGTGGATCACCACCGCGGCGATCGGGTTCTCGGGCCGGCCCGGTTCCGGACCGGGCACGTCGTGACGCGCCACCGTGTCGAGCAGCGCCCGCTGCACCTGGCCGGCGCCCTCGACGGACACCTTGGCGCCGCGCTGCTCGAGCGCCTTGATGCTGTGCAGCAGGAGCAGCGCGCCGGCGGTGTCGAGCGCGCCGACCCGGCTCAGATCGAGGGTGACTTGGCCTACGCGCAGTCCGCGCAGCGCGGCGAGCCGTTCCTCCAGTGGGGCCAGGGCCTGCGTGGTCCAGCTGCCGGAGAGCGTGAGCTCCAGGCGATCGCCCACACGCCTGCTTTCCAGGCCGGCCTGGCGCGGCCCGCCGGTCGCCCCATCGCTTGCAGCCTCACGCGCGGCCTCTGTGGTCGTCATCGGCTGTCCCGTGCAGCGCTCGCAATCTTATGGCGCCACGCCGGGAAAATAGCAAGATGGCGCAACCCTTTAGGCGGCCTCGTTGAGGGTCGCCTCGTGCCGCACCGGGAAGTTGACCGAGGCGGCGATGAAGCAGATCTCGTGCGCCTTGACGTGCAACGCCTCCGCCTTGGCCAGGTCACCGCCGCGGGCGATGGTGACGCGCGGCCGCAGCACCACCTCGGTGAAGCGCCCCGCGCCGCCAGTCTCGGTCATGGTGCCACTGGCGGAATCCTCGTAGGCCACGACCGCGATGCCCTGCAGCGCGCAGAGCGCCAGGTAGGACAGCATGTGGCAGGACGATAGCGCCGCGACCAGCAGCTCCTCGGGATTGTAGAGCGCCGGATCGCCGCGGAACGCGGGATCGGCCGAGCCGGTCTGCTCCGGCTTGCCGTCTGCGGAGAAGCGGTACTCGCGCGAGTAGGACTTGTAGTCGCCGGTCGGGCCGGCGGCCGCGCCGCTCCAGGTCAGGGCGATCTCGTAGTGATGGTCGCGCGCCATGGCGAACTCCAAACAAAGGGTATCAGGACAACAGGGCGTCGGACCTGATCAGCTCGACCCCGGCGGCCTGCATGGCCTCTCGCGCCGCGGCGAGCGAGCCGTCGAGGTCGATGGCGCGGCAGGCGTCTTCGATCACCACCGCCTGGAAGCCCTCTTTCGCCGCGTCGACGGCCGAGAAGTGGACGCAGAAATCGGTCGCCAGCCCGGCCATGAAGACCCGCTCGAAGCCGCGGGTTCGCAGGTAGCCGGTCAGGCCCGTCGGTGTCCGCTGGTCGTTCTCGTAGAAGGCCGAGTAGGAATCGATGTCGCGGCGGAAGCCCTTGCGGATCACCAGTTCGGCGCCGGTCGCCTGGAGGTCGGGATGGAAGGCGGCGCCCTTCGTGCCCTGGACGCAGTGGTCGGGCCACAGCACCTGATTGCCGTAGGCCACCTCGATGGTCTCGAAGGGCTGGCGGCCCGGATGGGCCGAGGCGAAGGACTCATGCCCGGCCGGATGCCAGTCCTGGGTCAGCAGGACATCGGGGAACACAATCGCCAATCGATTGATCAGCGGCACGACGGCATCGCCGTCCGGCACCGCGAGCGCACCGCCCGGGCAGAAGTCGTTCTGCACGTCGATCACAAGCAGAACGTCAGTCTCGCCGATGGTGATGCGCCCGCCGTCCTTGTCCATGCCTGCTCAGCCGCCTTTGCCGCTCCGCTACCTTGATTCTTCGGGTCCGGACCGGTAATTGCAACCGGCTTTGCAGGAAAATGCCGCGTTACCCGCTGCCGTGCGGCTTGTCCGCGGTCGTGATCGGCCGCTACTCGATTCCGAGCATGGCCTGAGCTTCGGACAAGGTCTCCACGGACTCGGCGTGCTGGCCGGCGTCGTGCTGCGCCTGGCCCTGGTCGCGCAGCTCCCTCACCTTGGCGAGGTCCTCTTCGCTCAGGTCGGGACCAGCGGCCAGCGCGGCATCGATCGCCGCGACCATGGTTGGGCACTGGAACGCCAGGGCCGGGCCGGCCAGCCCGAGCGACAGCGCGGCGGCGATCAGCAAGCTTCTCATGACGAAATCCTCCCTTGTTTGGCCGGCCTTGGGCCGGCGAAGAGCAGTCTACAGGCCCTACTGCCGGGGCAAATGAACAATTCTGTGAAAACAACGCCGGCCGACGCCCTTGGGTCCCGCTCGCCCGGCTCGCTTCTGGCTTGCCCCTGGTCTATCCTGGCCGCTAAAAGCAGCGCCAGGCGGCGCTACACAGGGATAAGAGGTAGGGAAGAGCGATGTCCGAGGTCATCAACCACTACATCAACGGCAAGACGGTCGCGGGCCGGAGCGGCCGCCAAGGCGACGTCTACAACCCGGCCTTCGGCGAGGTGATCCGCAAGGTCGACTTCGCCTCGCCGGCCGAGGTGCGAGCCGCGGTAGAGGCGGCGCGCGCGGCCTTCCCGGCCTGGGCGGCGACGCCGCCGATCCGCCGCGCCCGTGTCATGTTCCGTCTGAAGCAGCTCATCGAGGACAACATCGACGAGCTGGCCCGGCTGGTCACCGAGGAACACGGCAAGACGGTCCCCGACGCCAAGGGCTCGATCACCCGCGGCGTCGAGGTCATAGAGTTCGCCTGCGGCATCCCGCACCTGCTGAAGGGCGACTACACCGAGAGCGTCGGCACCGACGTCGACAGCTATTCCATGCGCCAGCCGCTCGGCGTGGTGGCCGGCATCACGCCCTTCAACTTCCCGGCCATGATCCCCTGCTGGATGGGGCCGATGGCGATTGTCTGCGGCAACACCTTCATCCTGAAGCCGTCCGAGAAGGACCCCTCGTTCTCGATGCGGCTGGCGGCGCTGTTCAAGGAGGCCGGCCTGCCCGACGGCGTGTTCAACGTGGTGCACGGCGACAAGGTCGCGGTCGACGCGATCCTGACCGATCCCGACGTGATGGCGGTCTCATTCGTCGGCGCCACCGCGACGGCCGAGTACATCTATCAGACCGGCTGCGCCCACAATAAGCGCGTGCAGGCCCTGGGCGGCGCCAAGAACCACATGATCGTGCTGCCCGACGCCGACATGGCGCAGGCGACCGACGCCCTGATGGGCGCCGCCTACGGCTCGGCCGGCGAGCGCTGCATGGCCATATCGGTGGCCGTCGCCGTCGGCGACAAGGTGGCCGACGAGCTGATCGAGCGCCTGACGCCGCGGGTGCGCAGCCTGAAGATCGGCCCCGGCAGCGATCCCGAGGTCGAGATGGGCCCGCTCGCCAACAAGCCGCTCTACGACAAGGTCATGGGCTACATCCACAAGGGCGTCGAGGAAGGCGCCGACCTCGTGGTCGACGGCCGCGAGCTGACCCTGCAGGGCTACGAGAACGGCTACTTCATGGGCGGCTCGATCTTCGACAACGTGACCCGCGACATGACGATCTACAAGGACGAGATCTTCGGTCCGGTGCTCTCAGTGGTGCGCGCGCCCGATTACGCGACCGCTGCCGACCTGGTGAACACCCATCCCTACGGCAACGGCACGGCGATCTTCACCCGCGACGGCGACGCGGCGCGCCACTTCGCCAGCTCGATCAAGATCGGCATGGTCGGCGTCAACGTGCCGATCCCGGTGCCGGTCGCCTATCACAGCTTCGGCGGCTGGAAGCGCTCGCTGTTCGGCGACCATCACATGCACGGGCCCGAGGGCGTGCGCTTCTACACCAAGCTGAAGACCGTAACCGCGCGCTGGCCGACCGGCATCCGCGCCGGCGCCGAGTTCACCATCCCGACGCTGGGCTGAGCCCGTGCGGCTACTGTCTTTCGAAAAGGCCGGACGCCCGGCGCTGGGCGTCCGCCGCGGCGCCAAGGGTGATGGCGCGATGGTCGATCTGGCGGCCGCGGCCCCGGATCTGCCCGGCGACTGGCCGGCAATCTTTGCGGCCGGTCTGCTGGACAAGGTCAGGGAGGTGGCGGAAACGGCACCGCCCGCGGCCATGCTGCCGGCCGAGGAACTCGCCCTGCTGCCGCCGATCGCGCAGCCGCCGAAGATCCCCTGCATCGGCCTCAACTACGTCTCGCACGCCAAGGAGGCCGGGCAGCCGATCCCGACCTATCCCGTGGTCTTCCCGCGCTGGCCGGGCTCGCTGGTCGGTCACGGGGCACCGCTGGTCCTGCCGCGCGACAGCCTGCAGTTCGACTACGAGGCCGAGCTCGCCATCGTGATCGGCAAGGCCGGGCGGCGCATCCCCAAGGCGCGCGCGCTCGAGCACGTGGCCGGCTATGCCTGCTTCAACGACGGCTCGATCCGCGACTTCCAGTTCAAGTCCTCGCAGTGGGCCATGGGCAAGAACTTCGACGCTACCGGATCATGGGGGCCGGACATCGTGACCGCCGACGAGCTGCCGCCCGGCTGCGCCGGGCTCAGGATCGGCGCGCGCCTAAACGGCGAGCCGGTGCAGGACAGCGACATCGACGACATGATCTTCGACGTCGCCACGCTTGTCTCAACGCTCTCCGAGGTCATGACGCTCGAGCCGGGCGACCTGATCCCGACCGGCACGCCGCCCGGCGTCGGCCTCGGCCGCAAGCCGCCGCTCTGGATGAAACCGGGCGACACCATCGAGATCGAGATCGAGCAGATCGGCGTGCTGAGCAACACCGTGGTGGCGGAGTGAGGCGCCCCCATTTCGTCATGGTCGGCGCAGGCCGATCATCCACGTGTTCGTTGTTTTCGGCGGGTAGCCGCGCTGCACGGCACCGGATCAAAGCGTCGTTGAGCCCGGTCCAATTGTTCGTGCCAGACTCCGACTACAGCTACAATAAAAAGAAACTCGTGGATGGTCGGCCTGCGCCACTGCTGTCCGGTTTAATTTTGTGGACGTGGTGCATGGCATTGATTCTACTGATGCCCAAGCGTTTCACGACGATTTGGACACGGATGAGGATCAACGCCATGCGGCACTACAAT
>JBHJOF010000230.1:0-8453 GCA_050330055.1 Kiloniellales bacterium | reverse complement strand
CAGGCCGAGCGCCGGCATGGCGGTCCTACCGCCGAGCTCCAGGGTCACCTCGGCGCCGACGCCGGCCGCCGCCATGGCCGCCACCGCCTCCGGGTCGCGCACGGCCGCCACCGCCACGTCCTCGAGGCCCTGCCTCAGCACCTCCCGGATCACGGTCATGCAGTCCGTGGTCCCGCCCGAGCCGCAGTTGTCGGCGTGGTCGAGCAGGACGACCGGTCCCTCCGTGATCTCTTTCGCACGGGCAACCGCCTCGGCCAAAGGCTGGCCTTGATAGATAAAGGCCTCGTGCTGCGCCCAGGCGGCGTCGAGCAGGCGATCGCAGGAAGCCTGCGCCGCCGCGTGGTCGCCGTTCGCCACGACCACGGCCGAGAGCCCCGCATCCGGGATGTCGGCCAAAGGGAATCCGCCGAACACCGTGGCGCCCAGCACCGCCCCCTGCTCCTCCGTATAAGTCATGGCCTGCAACGGCCCCATGGGCGCGTCGTCGGTGCCCATGCAGAGCGTCTGCGCCAGCAGCGGCGCGCTGCCCCAGGCCATGACCGGCGTGACCTTGCCGGCCAGGCCGTCGAGCAGGATGCGGCCGACGCGCCGGCCGGTCTCGTACATGTCGAGGTGCGGATAGGTCTTGAATCCCATGAGGGCCGTGCAGTTCTCGACCATGCGCCGGGTCAGGTTGGCGTGCAGGTCGCAGGCCACGGCGATCGGCAGGTCCGGTGCGATGGTCCGCATGCGTTCCAGCAGGGCGCCTTCGCCGTCGGGCTCGCTCTCGGTCACCATGGCGCCGTGCAGGTCGAGCAGCGCCGCATCGAAACCGCCGCGCTTCAGCTCCTCCAGGATCGCTCCGCTCAGCCGCTCGTAGGCGGCGTTCTGCACCGGGCCGCTCGGCATGGCCTCGGCGGCGACCGGTGTCACCACGTCGGCGCCAGCCTCGGCGGCCAGGTCGAGGAAGGCGGCTAAGGGCGTGTTGGTGCCCCCGAGCGCCCCCTGCGCCGCGTTGCCCCAGTGCAGGATCCAGTCGTCGAAGCGCTGCAGGTCGGTCGGCACCGGAGAGAAGGTGTTGGTCTCGTGCTTCAGCATGGCGACGAGCAGGCGCATGGCGACCTCTCAAGCATTGCCCCCGCACCAGTTTTCGCGCCACCCCGCGGCCCGTCAAGCCGTGGGCAATCGCAGATGAGCTTGTGCGAGGTGATGACAGCGGCACGCCAATCCGTGCACCCGACTCTTGACCTCTAGCAAAGCGCCATATTGTACTGGCTGGCTGCGTCTCACGAGACACTTCCGGGAGTTGTCGATGCGCATACCTCCGGTCGTGGCCGCAGCGGCGGTCGTGGTCGTTGCATCGCCGCTGTTGCTTGCGGCGCCGCACCTCACCGCCACGGGCGTCTCCGGCTGGTTGCAGGAGACCGGGCGGGCCGCCGGCATAGCCGGCATGACCTGCCTGTTGATGGCGGCGATCCTGAGCGTCCGTATTCCGGGTCTGGACCTCTGGCTGGGCGGCCTAACCGCGGTGTGGCGTCTGCACCATCTTCTGGGCGCGGCGGCGTTCCTGCTTTTGATGGCGCACCCCTTGCTGCTCGCGCTCGCCGCCGGCACCACTTCGACCGAGGCCGCGACGGGCGTCCTCTGGCCGCCGCTGGACGACACCGCGGTCTGGGTGGGCTGGGTCGCGCTGATCGCCATGATGATCTTCCTGGCCCCGAGCTTCTGGTTCTTCGGTCGGCCCGACTATCAGCGCTGGAAGCACCTTCATCTGTTGTCCGGCGCGGCGCTCGCCCTGGGCCTGTGGCACACCCTGGCGCTCAGTCGAGCCATTCCGGGTACTGGGGGCGCCGGCTTGTGGGCCTTCTTCGGACTGTTGGCTGTGGCGGTGTTTGTGTACCGCAGCGTGCTGTCGCGCTGGATCGGTCTCTACAGCTACCAGGTGTCGGACGTAACCCCGCTGGCGCGAGGGGTCGTGGAGCTGTCGTTCGTTCCGGAGGGGCGGCCGATCCGCTACAGCGCGGGGCAGTTCGTGTACCTCCGACACTTTGATCCGGAGGTACGGCCCGGCTATGGCGAGGAGCACCCCTACACACTGTCTTCCAGCCCCTCGGAGCACGGCGTGCGTATCGGCATCAAGGCGCTGGGCGACGCCTCGGCCGCCATGGCGCAGGTCCGCCCCGGGACGCTGGTCACCCTCGACGGCCCCTACGGCCGCTTCTTTCCGACAAACGGATGGTCCGTGCCACAGCTCTGGGTCGGTGGCGGCATCGGGATCACGCCCTTCGTCGCCCGGGCGCGCCACTTGGCCGCACAGCGCGGCGAGTGCAACGTCCACCTGGTGTACTGTGCCAACCGACCCGAGCGGGCCTACTACCACGAGGAGCTGGAGCGAATCGCGGCTGCAGTGCCCGGCTTCTCCTTTCACCTGCATTATTTCAACGACGAGGGCCTCCTGAGCGGGAAGTTCCTTCGCAGGGTCTGCGAGGACTTCGATCAGCGTTCGGTGTTCATTTGCGGTCCGGCACCGATGACTGCGCACGTCATCGGCCTCATGCGGAAGGCGGGTGTCCCCCGGCGCCGGATTCACACCGAGGAGTTCGACCTGCTATGAAACGTCTGGTCTTCGCCGCCTGGGCGTTCTTCCTAGGAGCCGTCGTAACCTTGTCGCTGATCGACCTGCTCGGCGATGCGCCCGACGCCGGCGCCGACCGGGGCGCTGACCTGACCGAGGCCGTCCGGACGAGCTTTACGGGTACCGCTCGCTGCATTGCCTGCCACCGGGGCATTCATCAGGCCTTCCGCGACACCTACCATCCGCAAATGCTCGGCCCCGTCACGGGCATCAACGCCGAGCTGCTGGAACGCTGGGGCGATCTCCCGGATGCAGCGGGCAACCCGGTGGTCTTCGACGAAAACCAGCCCACGGGAATCGACGGCGTTCGCAGCTTGGTGCTGGCCGATGGCACCCGGCTTGACGGCATTGCCGCGGTCTACGTGGCGCACGAAGGGCAACGGCGGTTCACCGCGCGCTTCTTAGATGCCGGAGGGGCCGTGCGCCACGAGCAGTCCGTCTCGCCCTACCATATCGGCGCCAAGCACCGCCAGGCGCTGGCCGTGAACCTGGGTGACGGCGCCGGCACCCGGCTGCTCAAGTACCAGTACAGCTTCGATGACGGTGCTTACCAGCACACCTGGCGCGACCGGAATCAGGCGCGCATCTACGAGGAGAACTGCATCGGTTGCCACGTCAGCGGCTTCGAGCTCCAGGCTTTCGAGGCCGATCGCAACCAGCCGCTCGAGCGCCTGACCGCGGACTTAGGCGTGAGCTGCGAGTCCTGCCACGGCCCGGGCAGTGCCCACGTCGCCGCGCCCAGGGCTCGAGGCCTGATCGTCAACCCGGCCCGGCTCACCACGGACCAGCAGGTGCACCTCTGCGGGCAGTGCCACATCCGAGGCGCCAGCGCCGTTCACGAAGGACGTCAGGACAGCATCGACCTCCGGCCCGGTGACAACATCCTCGAGCACTTCACCCCGGTTCCCGTGGAGTGGGGCCAGGGAACCTCCAGGGTCGCCGCTGACGGCAAGGCGGCGGCCAGCCGGCAGCAGTTCATGGATCACTACCTCGGTACCAAAGCAAACATGACCTGCACCGCCTGCCACGCCATGCACGACGCCAACGCCCACGGAGCGCTGCTCCGGGGCGATCTGCTCCAGGTCTGTGCCCAATGCCATGGCGAGACCGCGTATCCGGACCTCGCTGCGGTGCAGGAGGTCATGGACGGCCGCCGGGGCTGGGACGACCCGGCTTGGCAGGGTTGGCGGACGCAGCACACCTTCCGCCTGGACCAGCACCGCCGCGTGATCGGTCTGCCTGAAGCCGATTGGCCCGAGCGCGGTGGCTGGCCCTGGGAAGGCCCAGACTGGAAATGGGACTTCGGGAAAGGCGCCGAGTGAGCGTTGCGTCAGTACCGCTGGAATCTAACGAGACGCACCCCTGAACGCTCGAACAGCTCGCGTGCCCTTGGCAAGTCTCGCTAGTTGACGCCAGTAGCATTCGCTGTGGCACTCGACGGAGCCGCGGACTGCCCGCCTGCCCGTCTCCCCGTCCTTGACATTCAAGCATCTCAAGTCCATATCTCAAATGCGAATAAGTTGCAATTGCATTTATAATCTGCGCTCTGTCAATGATTTGGCTGGAGACCTCGCGGAGCACTGTCCATGGCCCAGTTGGCTGCATTGCTGCCCAGAACGGTCCGGCCGCTGCTGCCGCGGCCGTCTGCCGCCGCTTGGCGCTGGACCGCGCTGGCGGGCCTGGCTGGCCTGGTGCTCGCCTCGCCCGGGCTCTTCGCCGTGGTCACCAGCGTGCTGAGCGAGGCCTACATCGCGGTGTCGGTCTTCGTCGCCGGCACGCTGGCGCTGATCTATGGCCTGGAGACGCTGTTCAAAGGGGATATCGGTCAGCTCCTGGCGCGGCTGCGCCGCTGGCAGGTGCCGCTGGCCGCCGTGATGGGCGCCTTCCCGGGCTGCGGCGGCGCCATCGTCATGGTCACCCAGTTCACCCGCGGCTACATCAGCTTCGGCAGCCTGGTCGCCACCCTGACCGCGACCATGGGCGACGCCATGTTCCTACTGCTGGCGCGCGAGCCCACGACCGGCGCGGTGATCTTCGGCCTCGGCCTGGGTGTCGGCATGGTCTCCGGCTGGCTGATCGACCTGATCCACAGCCAGGACTTCCTGCGCCCGGCTGTGCCGCGGCGCCCCGAGCGCGCCTCCTGCCCCGTGACCTTGAACGAGCCCGCCCGCGCGGCGCCGGCCGGGCGGCTGCTGAGGCAGGCCTGGCTGGCGCTGGCGATCCCGGGCCTGGCTTTCGGCCTGGCCGACGCCCTGCAGCTCGACCTTGCGGCGATTGCCGCGTCCATCCCGCTCGAGCCAATCGCCTTCTGGCTCGGCGTGGCCGGCGCCACGCTGTCGCTGGCGCTCTGGGCCAAGGGCACGGGCGAGCCGACCCACTCGCTGCAGGGCGACGGCAGCGGCCCCGCCACCCTGGAACGCGTGGTCGCCGATACCAGCTTCATCACCACCTGGGTGGTGCTGGCCTTCCTCGCCTACGAGCTGACGGTGTTCCTGACCGGGGCCGACCTGGGCCGCCTCTTCGCGCTCTGGGGCCCGCTGGTGCCGCTGGCCGCGATTGCGGTCGGCTTCCTGCCCGGCTGCGGCCCGCAGATCTTGGTGACCACGCTCTACCTGAGCGGCAGCCTGCCGCTCGCGGCGCAGGTCGGCAACGCCATCAGCAACGACGGCGACGCCCTCTTCCCGGCGATCGCCCTGGCGCCCAAGGCCGCCGTTGTCGCCAGCCTCTACAGCGCCATCCCGGCCTTCATCGTGGCCTACGCCGTCTACTGGCTGATTTGACCGAGATCAGGGGCACGCAGACAGGCGTGCCTTAGTCTTCACCTCGTCTGCCCATGAATTTTTCGCAAGCCCGTCATGGCAGGGCTTGACCTTGTTTAGAATTATTCTAAATTAAGAAGGATACCCCGTCGCTCGCAGTCAGAAGCCATGGCCATGAGCAAGTCGCCCAAACCGCCCCAATCCCCCAGCATTACCACGAATGGCGGTGCGCCCATTGCCGACGCCATGGAGGGCGCGCCCTCGGAGATCAAGCTGCGCCAGCTCGTGCACTTCCACCCGGCCGATCCGGCCTATGCCAAGGGCGCCCCCGGGTTTGGCTCCTTGTCCACGGAATAGTTCAGTAAACGCAGAGACGATAGGAGAGAGAGATGGACGCAATAGTTGCAGGCAAATGTCCGGTGATGCACGGCGGGAATACCAGCCTCGGCAGAAACGTCATGGAGTGGTGGCCGAACGCCCTAAACTTCGACATCCTGCATCAGCACGACAGCAAGACCAATCCGCTGGGCAAGGACTTCAACTATCGTGAAGAGCTCAAGAAGCTCGATGTCGACGCGCTCAAGAAAGACCTTCACGCGCTGATGACCGACAGCCAGGACTGGTGGCCTGCCGACTGGGGCCACTATGCTGGCTTGATGATCCGCATGGCCTGGCACGCCGCCGGGTCGTATCGCATCGCCGACGGCCGTGGCGGCGGCGGCACAGGCAACCAGCGCTTCGCACCGCTCGACTCCTGGCCGGACAATGTCAGCCTCGACAAGGCACGCCGCCTCTTGTGGCCGATCAAGAAGAAGTACGGCAACAAGATCAGCTGGGCAGACCTCATCATTCTGGCAGGCACGATCGCCTATGAGTCGGTGGGTCTGAAAACCTTCGGCTTCGGCTTCGGCCGCGAAGACATCTGGCATCCTGAAAAGGACACCTACTGGGGCTCCGAAAAGGAATGGCTCGGCCGCGGCCGTTATGAAAGTGACGAGGACCCGCGATCGCTGGAGAACCCGCTGGCCGCCGTGCAAATGGGTCTCATCTATGTGAATCCCCAAGGTGTTGGCGGCAAGCCTGATCCGCTCAAGACCGCGCTGGAAGTTCGCGAGACCTTTGCCCGCATGGCCATGAACGACGAGGAAACCGTCGCTCTGACCGCCGGTGGCCACACAATCGGCAAGTGCCACGGCAATGGCGATGCCACCCTGCTCGGTCCCGATCCCGAGGCGGCCGGTGTTGAAGAGCAGGGTCTTGGCTGGCGTAACCCGACAGGCAAGGGCAAGGGCCGCGACTCCATCACGAGCGGCATCGAGGGCGCATGGACGACCCATCCGACCAAATGGGACAGCGGCTACTTCGAAATGCTCTTCAACCACGAGTGGGAACTGAGAAAGAGCCCAGCCGGTGCCTGGCAGTGGGAACCCGTCGACATCAAGGAAGAAGACAAGCCCGTCGATGTCGAGGACCCCTCGATCCGCTACAACCCGATCATGACCGATGCCGACATGGCCATGATCAAGGATCCGATCTACCGGAAGATCTCCGAGCGGTTCTACAAGGATCCCGAATACTTGTCGGAAGTCTTCGCGCGGGCCTGGTTCAAGCTCACGCACCGCGATATGGGGCCGAAGGCGCGCTATATCGGTCCAGACGTTCCTAAGGAGGACCTGGTCTGGCAGGACCCGGTGCCGGCCGGCCGCACCGACTACGATGTCAAGGCGGTCAAGGCGAAGATCGCGGCGAGCGGCCTCTCAATCGGCGAAGTGGTCGCGACGGCCTGGGACAGTGCCCGCACTTACCGCGGCTCGGACATGCGCGGCGGCGCCAACGGGGCGCGCATCCGTCTCGCCCCCCAGAAGGACTGGGAGGGCAACGAGCCCAAGCGCCTCGCCAAGGTTCTGGCCGTGCTCGAACCCATCGCGGCCGAGACCGGCGCCAGCGTCGCAGACGTCATCGTTCTGGCCGGCAACGTCGGCGTCGAGCGGGCGGCCAAGGCCGCGGGCTTCGACGTCACCGTGCCCTTCGCACCGGGCCGCGGGGATGCCACCGACGAGATGACCGATGCCGACTCCTTCGAGCCGCTGGAGCCGATCGCCGACGGCTACCGCAACTGGCTCAAGAATGACTATGTGGTCAGCCCCGAAGAGCTCATGCTCGATCGCACACAGCTCATGGGGCTGACCGCTCCCGAGATGACCGTGCTTGTCGGCGGCATGCGTGTTCTCGGCACCAACCACGGCGGCACCAGGCACGGCGTGTTCACCGATCGCGAAGGCGCCCTCACGAATGACTTCTTCGTGAACCTGACGGACATGAAGTATGCGTGGAAGCCAACCGGCAGCGATCTGTACGATATCCGTGATCGCAAAACGGACGAAGTCAAGTGGACCGCGACCCGCATGGATCTCGTCTTCGGATCCAGTTCGATCCTTCGGGCCTATGCCGAAGTCTATGCCCAGGACGATAGCAAAGATAAGTTCGTGCACGACTTCATTGCGGCCTGGACCAAGGTCATGAACGCAGATCGCTTCGATCTCGCCTGATTGCGGCACTACGATGCTCGGGCGTGGCCAAGCTTGGCCTAAACGTCCCGACAGAAGCCGCCGCCTAGCCCCACCGCAACGGCGAACGGCCCTGCCCGCGCCCCGGCTGCCCTTCGGCGGCCGGGGCGCGGTGATTCTGGCTGCGCTGTTCTGCACTATTCGTCATTCGCGGGCTTGACCGGCAGCTGTCCGCATATTGGCTCGTTCACACCAACCGTCATGGTCGGCGCAGGCCACGGCTGTCCGGCTTAAACAAGAAAGCCTTAGTGTTGTCCGCTTCGCGCCCCGTGGTCCCTGGCCCCCCTCCCAACCCTCCCCCTCAAGGGGGTGGGGAAAAAATGAGCGGAGCCGGCACCTTAGTTTGCCTCCCCTTTTGCGGGGGAGGCCCAGGGGATCACCGGGCGCAGCGCCAGAGGGGGGCTGGCGCGAAGCGCCGAAAGGGGACAGAGGAAAAGCAAGTCTCCGTCCTGCCGCTATGGCCGCTATGCCAGATGCAACAAGACCCTACAGCAGGTTGTCGCAGCTTAAACC